>JBIIEK010000133.1:0-8191 GCA_044237895.1 Bdellovibrionota bacterium | reverse complement strand
TGTGTGGTGATCCACTTGCACCGTTCTTCGATATCGTTTTGCGCGTCCTCCCTTCGGATGAGAAGAGCCGGTAAGACCGGTATCCCGTGATGTTTTAGGAACAGCTTGCACACGTACTTGTTCATTGTCACGGCGGACGACACGACATTGCTTCCCGTATAGGGGATGTCTGTCATCTCGAATAAGCCCTGAATGCAACCATCTTCGCCATATTGGCCGTGAAAGGCAGGGATAATGACATCGACCGGAATAACTCGCCCCGAACCGCTCGTGCCATCCCTGCCCAATGTGATCAGCCCATGTATCCCCGGCTTTGGTAGAAGGGTTACCTCCTGAAGTTCTGAGAGAGCGCTCGGAACCCGTTTATAGAAGGGGCGACTGAAAAGCTGCTCGCCAGTGAACCACGAGCCGTTTGGTGCGATGTAGACAGGAGTGATCTCGTACCTCTCCGGATCTATCGCCTGTATGAGTTGAAGAGCCGTAATTACCGATATCTCGTGCTCAACTGAGCGTCCACCGAAAAATACCGCTACCCGAGTTCGTCGTGCTGCCACCATCTTAGAACCTCACCTTGCCTTCATGAAGGTCTCCGAGATCGTTCTCAATTAAGATAAGATCTCCCGTTTTCTGGTGATCGGCCAGAAGGGCGAACGCTTCGTCGCGCGTATCGGAAAGAATTGTCTTTGTTGTCGGGAACTGCGCCTCTTGGAGCCCTGCGAGGATGGCCTCTCTGTTCGTGTGCCCAACCAAGAAGAAAAGGTCACAGGAGGTTGCAGCGACGCGGGCGAGTATTTTGTTCTGTTCGAATTGCTGGTCGCCAAATCCCGTTGGGTTTGAATTGTATGCGTCTCTCAGATAGGACACCGTTGGGGTCTTATCGAGCACTAGGCGGTTGTCTACGGGTGTAAGGTTTCCGAGACACGCAACCGCAAAAGCGGGTTTGGCGCCAAGCGCGCACGCCATGGTAAATGCACCAAGCGCGTTCAAAAGGGCCGGTCTACCAAGAAGTGGTGTTCTTCCCGGGTATCGGTGACCCTTCCAGTGGATTGTAAAGGTTGTGCCCTTTTCATCGAACGCGATATCCGTGGCGAACGCGTCAAGCTGTCCTGCCGCGAGATCGAAGCCGTAGAGTAGAGTGGTCTTCTTCGCGTATTCGGTTGCCATCCTGCGAGCGTTCGGGCTGTCTCCGTTGCACACAAGTATGCCGTCTGCTGGAACTGCTTGGGCTATCTCGGATTTAGCTTTGTAGACGTTCTCGGGGCTGCCAAAGCGTTCAAGGTGCATGATACCTACGGCAGTAACGAGTGCTGCCCTCGGTGGTGTGAAGTCGCAGAGCCGCTTGATGGACCCGATATTGTACGCCCCCATCTCAATGACCGCGTACTTGTGAGTAGGCTTCATCGTTTCACGAATCGTGCGCGTGATTCCCATGACGGTGTTAATACTCTTCTTGGGCCAGAAGGTGGAGCCAAGGGTTTGATTGAGGAGATCTCCAAGCGCCGCTTTTGCCCCTGTTTTTCCGTAGCTTCCCGTAATTCCTATAGTGAAGGGATGCACATCGTTTAAGATCTGTTTCGCCTCACCAACGAAGCGTTGTTGAAGACGCTTCTCGGCAGGACTAAGGGCGATAGTTGATAGCATGAGCGCGAATGGTGTGGCCTGGGCGACGACGATGCCCACGAGTGCGGTCTTAAGTATCGTGGCGTTCGTGACGCCACAGGGACAGCATAGCCACATCAGCGGTATCGCCGAGATCGCCGCGAGGATGCCGAACGATAGCCACGAGGTCTTCGTCGCCCGCTCCGTCATGTTCAGTTTAATCTTGCCGGTGGAGCGGGGGTCCCCTTCGATGTAGTAAGCAGTGATGATGAGCGCCGCGAGCGCCAGCGCCGAAGCGAGGAGAACGACGAAGCCTGTCGACGAGAGCACCGTGGTGAGTATAACGAGTGCAAATAGGCCGGTTGCGCGAGTGTCGGCGGCTCGATTGGTGCGAAGCCAACTCCAGAATCGCTTATTGTTGTATTCCTCCTGTTGAAAATATCTCAGGTAGGAGAGGTTCCTTCTATACGCGAAGAGAATGGTGCCGGCACAAAGAAGAAAGAGAGATGCTTTAAGCTCCACGGATGCCTCGTGCTTGTAGGAAGGTTTCGATGTAGTGAGCGATAAGGTGCGATCCGACATCGGCAAATGGCTCGTGTCCCTTGCGCGGAAAGATGTGCAGCTCAGACCCGTTTATAAACTTGTGATAGTTGCGCGCGATATCGATTGGGGCTTGAGGATCGTCTTCGCCCCAGAGAAGAAGCGTCGGGGCCTTGATGGTCTTTGCCTCGCATGAGAGGTCCTCGTTAACGGTCTTTACAAGGGTCTTACGGAGGTCGCCGGCAGCCTTGTAGTCGTCGGAGCCAAACCGCGGGGCAAAATAGTGCGCGAATATCCGAGACCCGGTCAATCCATCGATCCGCTTGGCCCCTGATACAAGGAGCCGTATCCAACGAACTCGCACCTCTTCTTTCAGAGACCGCTCCCGTTTCAGCCCGTGGGCGCCGACAAGAACAACGCTCTCAATCAGATCCGGATAGCGCGAGGCGAGACGTACTGAGATCCGGCCGCCAAACGAATGGCCGATCACGGTGCATCGATTGATACCGTTCTGGTCTAGCCATGCTTTTACTCGCGTCGCGTACTGAAGTGTGTCCCACCCTCCGCCGTCGTTGGACGCCTCTGATGGGAGGGGTGAACGGCCAAAACCAGGGAGGTCGAGTAGGGTTACTTTGTAGTCCTTGGCGAGAAGCTCTCCGAGGGGTCGAAGAGCTTCAAGGGATCGACCCCAACCGTGAAGAAGAATAAGTTGGGGACCTTTAGAGCCGAGCGTTACGGAGTGTAACGGGTAGGCCTCGTTGTGCGATAAAACGGCGCCGGGATTCATAGACCGCATAGTCGCTGATAGGTCGGATTTGGACAAGTAATGCAAACAATTTCGCACGAGCTTTTTTTTGGAGAATCGCGCGCAACGCCCTCGGTGCGGGTTGCTTTCCCCGCAGCTCCGCAGGAGCAATTACGTGGAGCTCGTTGTCGCTCGTCCGACCCGTGTGAAAATTTCCCCTCACTAAGGCGTTTTAGCTCTGGTCGGGATCTCTCCGTTGCTTCATAATCCCGTTATGGATTTAACGTCCGCATTACCTCAGAGCCGGTTCCGTGAGCTTCATGCCCCATCGCCAATCGATTACCTCCTGGTGGTTTCCGTACTTCTTTTGGTCGGGTTCGGCCTCGTAATGGTGTATTCGACCACGGGGATTATTTCGCAGGAGAAGTTGGGGGACTCGCTCTTTTACGCTAAGCGCCAAGCCCTCTCGGCGGTGCTGGGTAGCGTCCTTATGGTTATAGGGATGAGAGTTCCCACAAGCTTTCTTAGGCGGGCCGCGCCTTACCTCTTTGGCCTTTCACTGTTTCTCCTCCTTTTGCCACTTACACCCGGGATCGCGGATAGGGCGGGAGGCGCATCGCGCTGGGTAAAGTTCGGCCCCATTCGCTTTCAGCCGGCTGAGTTCGTAAAGGTATTCATGGTCGTATTCATGGCGGGCTTCTTCGCCCGTCGAGAGGATCAGATTACGAGCTTTCTTCATGGCATCGTTAAGCCGTTTAGTTTAGTCGGGATGGCCGCAGCTCTCCTCCTCTTGCAACCGGATTTCGGTTCGTCTGCGGTGATAATCGTCGTTGTGCTCTGTATGGCCCTTGCGACGGGTGTTCGTTTAAGCCACATGGCTCTCTGTACACTCGTTGTTGCAATCGTGATGGGTATCCTCGTTCTGATCTCTCCCTATCGAATGATGCGCGTTGTTTCGTTCCTGTCCCCCTTCGCTGACGCTTCAGGAAAGGGGTATCAACTCATTCAGTCGCTCATTGCGGTTGGAACTGGGCAACTTAATGGTGTCGGTCTGGGTGGGAGTCAGCAGAAGCTCTTCTTCCTCCCCGCGGCCCACACGGACTTTATCTTCGCCGTCATCTCTGAGGAGCTCGGTTTCGTTGGTGGATTGGTCACAATTTTCGGGTTCCTTGTGGTTATGTGGCGAGGCTTCCTTATAGCGCGCAGCGTTAAGCACGATACCTTTCTCTTCGCTCTCGCGGTTGGACTCACGATGATGATCGTCGCTCCAGCTCTACTTAACGTTGGTGTGGTGATCGGGTTGCTTCCAACGAAAGGAATGGTTCTTCCCCTCGTTGGGTACGGTGGGTCTAGCCTTATGGCGTGCATGGGTGTTGTCGGTCTTCTTCTCGGTATCCGCAAAGAGGCGGGCGAGCTTCCTCAGTAAAGTAAGGTTTTCAAGACGTAGTGAGCCGTGTCTCTTTTATGGAAGAAGCCGTAACAAACAATTCAAAGGCTTTCGTCGTCGGTGAGGGGGTTTCCGCTCCGCTAAAGGTGCTCGTTGCAGCATCGGGAACTGGTGGGCATCTGATTCCGGCCGTGCACATAGTCGAGGCGCTTAAGGCGCAAGACCCTGGGTGTGTCGTTGAGTTTATAGGCGCCGGTCGTCCCCTTGAGGAGAAGCTGATCGTTGAAAAGGGCTGGACCCGCCATGTTGTTCAAAGCGCGGGGGTTAAGAAACGTGGGCCATTTGGTGTTCTTCAATTCCTAGCGAGGCTTCCGGGTGGCGTTTTGAAGATCTCAAGGCTCTATCGATCCTTTGAGCCCGACGTTGTTATTGGTGTCGGAGGGTATGTATCGGTACTGCCCGTAATCGTGGCTCGGCTTAAGGGTATTCCGACATGGATTCATGAGGCTGAGTTAACGCCGGGGCTCGCCAATAAGGTTCTCTCATATTTCGCGGATAGGATGTCCACCGCTTTCGTGGAAACGAAGGCTAGAGGTCGCGCAAAGGTGCAGCATACTGGACATCCGGTTCGAAGCGAGTTGCAGTCGGTTGATCGGGAGTCCCTCCCTAAGGGGCACCCGAAGCACCTCCTCATACTGGGTGGATCTCAGGGGGCTCGTGGACTCGATGAGGCCGTGGCTCATATCGCGCCGATGCTCTCTGAACGGGGGGTAGAGGTGGTGCATCAGTGTCGGCCAGACGCGATGGAGTTGGTTGTGAACTCGTACCGAGCGGTCGGGGTCTCGGCACATGTGGTGAGCTTTATCGACGATATGGCTGGTGCATATCAGTGGTCCGACCTCATCATCAGTCGTGCTGGAGCGAGCTCTGTCGCAGAGATATCATGCGTAAACCGACCCGCTATATTCGTGCCGTACCCGCACCAGCAGGGTACCCATCAGAGTGATAATGCCCGCACCCTTGTCAGCAAAAATAAGGCTCTTCTCGTTGAGGAGAATGAGCCGGACTTTGCAAAGCGCATTAAGATTGCGTTGGAGAAGCTCCTGGATCCAGAGGCTTATAGGGCTATGAAGCTTGCACCTCAGGGCGTGGTTCGGCTGGATGCGGCAAAGAGTATCGCCGAAGGAATTTCGTCGTTAGTTAAGTCACATCGATGACAACATTCGCAATAACCGAAGCTATATAGCTCCGGATGTAGGTCATCCGATGGTGCTATGTCACCGTAGTGCTATCGAGCTCCCGCCTTGGCGGAGCTCTCGTGAGTGCTATCGAGCTCCCGCCTTGGCGGAGCTCTCGTGGGGCGTGTAATCACATAGCGTGGGGATTTCTAGGTTATGGCAAGTGTCTACGGAAAGGGGATTCATCCGTTCAATAGCCCAACTCCTCGAGGGCTTCCTGCTGAGTTAGACAATCAGCTACCCCTTCCCGAGCACCGTTGGGGCATTCTAAAGCCGCACTACTTCGACTTCTCCTATGGTACGGATGTCCGCCGTAACGACCCGGTGCATCGCGAGCAGATTTTCAAAGCTGTTAGGGTTACCGGCTCAGGTGTTCTCCAAAATGAGGGGAGGGCGGACCAGGCCTTTCAAGGTGGCGCTATTCTCGTTGAGCGCACACACGGTGGTGAGGTTAGGGTATTCTCACCTGAAGTATTCCTCCGTCATTTTGAGCGTAGTGAGGGCGGTGCTTTCCAGTTCGCTGATGAGGTTACGTTCCAAAGTCCGGAAAAGCGTGCAAAGGACGTGTCCATCACCGGGCGTCGTGCGGCTTAATAGTTTGTCTTCTAACGAGCTGTTTGCGATAGCCCTGCATGCGATCCCCTCATCTGAGGCTAGCGTGCGAAACTAGCTAAGTGCCCCACCCAGCGAGCAAATCAAGGTATGCGTTCCCTCCGGAAGGCTCCGCTGCGCAGGAATCATTCGTCGATCCAGCGGCATCAAAACTACTAGGGGCGTACCTTTCGTCCCATTTTTTAAGCGCTGCTGCGATCGGAGGTTTTTTCTGTATGCCTCACCTTACTTCCACACGAAGCCTCTTTGCGAGGCAACACACCCCGGCGCTTGAATTCGCACCGAAATCCCCGGATGTCTATTCGGAGATGCTCCTCGAGCAGGCAGGCATACGAGATCTTAGAGGTCTTAAAAACGTGCTCCTCGGTGATGCAGGTTGTGAGGTTGAGGTTACCAGCAAGAGGCTGGGGTTTGGATTGGAGTTTAAGGAGGTCTCTTCAGACCCACTCAAGCCACGAGGGGCTGGATGGCTCGTATGTGAGAAGCTGCCGTCTGACCACGGGCCTGTATTTCGAGCTCGAGTTTTTAGAACGTTTGAGGGTGCTGCGGCTGAGTTCTCGATCAGGCTAAAGCTTCGCGAAGCGGGGGACGTGTCCCTTAGGGAGCTCTCGCCAACTCCTGGAGCTATACAGCTCACGTTTCGTGGGGGTGGGGGCGCTATGGTGATGGCCCCAATGGAAGCGGCGGTCGACGCGGGAATGGCGCTCAGGTTTTGACCGTGGCCGATTCGACTGCGGGGCGCCGCTTCGAACTGAGGCGCAACGGGCGTGCGTTGCTAATACGCCAAAAACTATCATGTTTTTCTGAAGACCTGTGCCGGGCCACCGGGTGACGAAATCCCTTTGCTATAGTATCGTCAAGCCCTTGGCGCTATGGTGCGTCGCTTTTCGGGGTTTTCCATGTCCGCTTCTTCCTATCTAAAGAGCATCTATCGAACACACACCTGCAACGAGCTGCGAGCCTCTGACGCGGGAGTAACTGCAACTATCTCAGGCTGGGTTCTGCGTAAACGTGACCATGGCGGAGTTGTTTTCGTAGATCTTCGAGACAACTATGGACAGACCCAGGTTGTTTTCAATGAAGCTGGACGGGCCACGATTCAGGATGTGCGCGTTGAGTCCGTTATCAAAGTTACCGGAAAGGTCATGAAGCGCGACGGCGCGATGGTAAACTCGAAGATCCCGACAGGTGAGATCGAGGTGCATTGCGACACCTTAGAGGTGCTCACCACCTCAGAGGTTCTTCCGTTCCAAGTCGCTGAAGATGATAAAGCCCCAGAGCCCACCCGGCTTACCTATCGATTCCTCGATCTCCGACGCGAGAAGGTGCACGAGAACATCCTCCTCCGTTCGGCGGTGATAAAGCGAATTCGAGAGCTCATGCACGACATGAGCTTTACTGAGTTTCAAACTCCTATCCTTACGAGCAGCTCACCAGAGGGCGCGCGGGACTTCCTGGTTCCATCGCGGTTCCATCCAGGAAAGTTCTTCGCTTTACCGCAAGCGCCGCAGCAGTTTAAACAGCTCCTGATGGTGGCGGGCTTTGACCGCTATTTCCAGATCGCGCCATGTTTTCGAGATGAAGATCCACGAGCGGATCGATCTCCAGGCGAGTTCTATCAGCTCGATATGGAGATGAGCTTTGTTGAGCAGGAGGATGTGTTCAAGGTGGGTGAGGAGCTTCTCTCTAAACTCTTCTCTACGTTCGCGAAGGAGCCGGTCACTCAGGTTCCTTTCCCGCGCATCCCCTATGACGAAGCGCTCCGTAGCTTTGGATCTGATAAGCCCGATCTCCGCAATCCGCTCCGCATTACCGATGTTACTGCGTCATTTGCCGAGTGTTCGTTTCAGGTTTTCCAGAAAGTTATTTCGGATAATGGCGGTATCTTCGCTATACCGATGCCCGCGATGGCTGCGCCCGCTCGTAAGTATTTCGATGAGACGATTGAGCTCTTCACAAAGTGGAGTGGTCAGGGGCTCGCATATCTGATTTATGAAGAGGGTGGATGGCGTGGATCGATTCAAAAGTTTGTTGGTCCAGCAGAGCAGGCGAAGCTCATCGAACAGCTGA
>JBIIEK010000262.1:0-2505 GCA_044237895.1 Bdellovibrionota bacterium | reverse complement strand
GCGAGATGACGCTCTCGATACACCTACGAAGGAGGTGGCCACAGTTCATGGATGTCGTGACTATCGAGATAGTTGGCTGGCTCTGCATGGCTATCCTGACGGCGCTTCCGCCTGAGTCTTTAAGATGATGTTTTTTTGGTTGGGGTTGCGGCAATTGAGCAAGAGATATTGGCGGGTAAAATTATATAAAATACTGAAACTATTAAGCTAATCGGGCGTTCTCCTGAAAGGATCGCTGTGGAACGGGATTCGGAGATTGAACGGATCGACTTGGGACCCCCGGGAATTGTTAAACGAGAGCAGTTCAGGAGTGAGTAACTGGAGTGTTCGATGAGCTACTGAGGAGCCTCTCCTCGATGAAGAAGAGCGGATCTTGTATCACAAGCGCGCTGGCAACGCTTTTTACCATGCGGCGGAACGTGATATCTTTTCCCCCTCATGTAGAGCGGCAGGTGTACCTATGGATCATACTCAATCAGCCAAGATCTTCGAGCGTGCTAAGACACTCTTTCCGGGTGGCGTGAACTCTCCGGTTCGAGCATTTCGCTCGGTCGGGGGCGATCCGTTCATCGTCCAATACGGGCAGGGGCCGTTCCTCTTTGACGTCGATGGAAATCGATATGTCGACTATATCAATAGTTGGGGGCCGCTTGTACTGGGACATGCTCATCCAGCGGTTGTAGAGGCGATCGCTACACAGGCGGCGCGAGGTACCAGCTTCGGCGCATGTCACGAGCTCGAGAGTGAGCTTGCCTCAGTGGTTCGTGATCTCTTTCCATCACTCGAGTTGATGCGTTTTGTAAATTCTGGAACGGAGGCGGGGATGTCCGTGATCCGTCTCGCTCGTGGGTTTACGAATCGTTCGAAGCTCGTAAAATTTGAAGGGTGCTACCACGGTCACGCGGACGTCCTCCTCGCCAAGGCGGGCTCCGGAGTTTTGACCCTGGGATTGCCTGAATGTTCGGGAGTTCCCTCACAGGTCGTGAGTGACACCCTTGTTGCCGAATACAACAATCTTGAATCGGTAGAACGATTGTTCGCCGAATGCGGAGATGAGATAGCGGCTGTGATCGTTGAGCCGGTGGTAGGAAACTGTGGCTTGCTGGTTCCGCAAAGAGAGTTCCTGAAAGGTCTTCGAGAGATAACAGAGCGCGCAGGAGCCCTCCTGATATTTGACGAGGTTATGACGGGCTTTCGTGTTGCGCTTGGCGGAGCTCAAGCTAAATATGAAATCAAGCCAGACCTAACGATGCTCGGGAAGGTTATTGGGGGTGGTTTGCCGGTTGGTGCGTTTGGTGGAAGGCGGGAGATTATGGAGATGCTCGCTCCCCTTGGTCCTGTGTATCAGGCTGGGACGTTGTCCGGAAATCCACTTGCCATGACGGCAGGTCTTACGACCCTCGCTGAATGGAGAAAACCGGGGGTCTTTGAGGGCGCGCAGCGCACGACTCAAGCGCTCGTGCAGGGATTGCTCGATGCTGCCGCTGAAGCAGGTGTTCCGCTCGTCGCAGATTCTGTTGGTACGATGTTCGGTTTCTTCTTCTCAGAGGTTCCCGTAGCGTCATATCGGGACACGACGAAGACCGACAAGGCTGCATTTAATCGATTCTTCCACGCTATGCTGGAATCCGGAGTTTATTTCGCTCCGTCCGCGTTTGAGGCTGGATTCGTTTCGGCCGCGCACGCTGGAGAAGCGTTAGAGTATACGCTTGCGCAACTGGCGCGGGGGTTTGCTGGCGCTATGCAGGGAACTTAAGGGGCAGCAACGAAGTTACGAAGGAAGCGATACACCTCGATGCCGGTGTCCGGAAAAGCCGAGTTGGCTACTGTTATTGCGACAGCGAATGCCCCAATCAGCACTGGTATGCATAAGGCGGTAAGCAACAGCGCGGATAAGGTTGATGTTGAGCCAAGAGCTTTTATCCCGTAGGTGAATACCGCCACGCAGACTATGAGGGCTCCTCTTGTCGCTGAGGGGAAAAGGGGAGTGAGCCAATCGTCGTAGCTAGCGCTGCCTGATGTGATGAAGCGCAGTACTGCTAGGTCGCCTGTTACCATGTAATTGGCAAGGTAAAAGCCGAGCATAAAGGGTATTAGAGGGGTGAGAGCGTACAGTGAGGTCGCAAAAACCTTTACGGTAGGTGCTTTAAGCGCGAGCACTCGAAAAAGTATGGCTGTAAAAAAATTGAACGTAATAAACGTGACCAGAATTGTAATCGCCAACGAATAGCCGAGCGGGCCGTCGAGAAGGTTCATCTGCATTTGGCGTTGGTAGTAGAGGGGAGGGGCAATCAGCGTCGCGAACAGCATCACTGGAATAAGGGGCAGATAGGGGGGAGAAGATCGCTCCATTAAGAGATGGTGCATCATTCCGGCAGGGTCGGTGGGCAAGGCAAGAAGGGTATCGAGGGGGCCTAAGTTACGGTATCTTTTCATAAAGGTAACTTCTCCATGGTGACTTAGTTTTGAAGGTTTGGCGAGGGTGGAAGTTCACGATTTATGAGA
>JBIIEK010000115.1:0-9683 GCA_044237895.1 Bdellovibrionota bacterium | reverse complement strand
TAACGAGGGGGCGTTCGTTGGGGTCAGCTCGGAGGGCTTCAAGGAGCGCCACGAAATTTTGTGAGATATGATAGTGCGGATTGTACCACACTCGGTGGGTGAAGAATGTGCCACGGTATAGTCCCTCTTCAGTGTAATTGTGAAAGCCGACTTTATGACGGGCGCCCACAAGAAAGGAGATCAGCGCTGTGCAGCGAGAGAAGAGCTCAAGGTCAAGGGTGGCGTCAAAACCGAGTCGACGCAACCTAATAAGGGTTGTTAAGGTAGACAGTGTGAACGAATAGAGATTGTTATCCTCGATAACATGAATTCGCTCCGAGGGAAGCAAGTTGAGCATCTCCACGCTCTCCACGTTTCTGCGAAAGATCAAGAAGTGACATTCGAGGCCAGGGTAGGTGTCGAGAGCCCTGCGCATCATCGGATAGGCAAGAATTGCGCTGCCCATCTCGCTTAGTTCGATACAAAGGATCTTTTTAAGAGGCGAGTTTGCTGGCTCTCGACGGCCCAGGAGTTTGCCGAGATAGTCCATGATTGAGAAGAGGATGCATAGCGGGATGCCAAACCAGTAGTCTATGCGCTGCATTGTGTGAACGTTCATACAGGCTAAGAGCGTACCCCAACAATCGGCAGTCAACTAGAAGGATTGTTGCGGAGCTACTATCACGAATGACCGCCGAGGGCGTACCACCTATACTGGTGACTCCGTACAATCACCTTAATCAGCACCAAAGAGCATCTGCTGCCTCTTTGGTTTTATCTGTATCGGAGTACCTGCGGGATAGCTCCCACTGAAGCACGCGTCACAGAACTTCCCCGGAGATGACTCCACTGCTCTATAGAGCCCCTCAATGGAGAGGTATGCTAGGGAGTCTACGCCGATGTAGCGCGCTATCTCCTCAATTGAGTGCTGCGAGGCGATGAGCTCATGTTTGTCTGGAGTGTCGATTCCGTAGTAGCAAGGATTCGTTGTGGGAGGAGAGGAGATGCGCATATGAATCTCCCGAGCACCCGCTTGTCGTAACATGGCTACGAGTTTCTTACTCGTTGTCCCACGAACGATCGAGTCGTCTACAACAACAACGGACTTGCCGGCTAGCACATCAGCGTTAGGATTGAGTTTGATCTTGACCCCGAAGTCCCGAATCGACTGTTTGGGCTCAATGAAAGTTCGTCCTACGTAGTGATTTCTCACGAGACCCATCTCATAGGGGATCTTCGCCGCTTCTGCGTATCCGATCGCTGCGGCGACTCCGGAGTCCGGGACCGCGGTTACCAGATCCGCTTGAACCGGGGTTTCGCGAGCAAGCTCAGCGCCCATATTTTTTCTGAGCTTGTATACGTTCTTTCCAAAAACCATTGAGTCTGGACGGGCGAAATAGACGTATTCAAAGATACACGGCGCAGGTCTCGCAAAGCCGAAGGGATAATAGCTCTTCATCGTGCCATCGCGCAGGACTTCGATGAGCTCTCCGGGCTCTACATCACGAATATACGTGGCCCCAATAAGATCGAATGCGCACGTTTCCGAGGCGAAGATCTTTGCGCCGTCAAGTTCGCCGATAGCGAGCGGTCTGAGTCCGTGCATGTCCCGACACGCAAGCAACCTATCCTCGAACATTATCAGAAGGGAGAAGGCGCCTTTAATTCTGTGAAGTGCCGCTATCACCGACTCAACGAGAGGTTGGTCACGGTCCCCGTGGGCGAGCAGATGAAGTATCGTCTCCGTATCTGATGTTGAGGCGAATATTGAGCCTTGCTCGATAAGCTCGCGCCGCAGGTCGTCTGCGTTGATAAGGTTTCCGTTATGAGCGACCGCGGTGTGACCGAGCGCGATATCGGCGACAAATGGTTGCACGTTCGCGAGTCGATTACCTCCGGCTGTGGTATACCGAACGTGTCCGATAGCGAATTGCCCGGGGAGTTTTGAGAAGTCGAAGCCGCCGAAAACGTCCGCGACTAGGCCTAGCCCCTTGTGGACGTGGAAATGCGGATCTCCTCCGCCATTTTTATCTACAGAAACGACACCGGCTCCCTCTTGCCCACGATGCTGCTGTGCATACAGTCCAAGGTAGGTTAGGTTTGCCGACTCCGGATGGTTCCAGACCGCCATTAAGCCGCATTCATCGTGAAATTTATCGAGGGTCATCATAGCTTACGCTCCAAATATCTCCTCTAATCCTGAACGCCACGCTTGAAATGCCGTTGATAGCTCGAGCGAGGCGATGCCCTCTATTGCGATCGAAGAACCGCCGACACGACCCTCGCCACCGATACTGAGCCCGGTGCTTTGTGCCAGTTCGCGAACCCTCGCTGCTTTGTCTGGGGGGCAGCTTACAAGGAATCGAGCACCACTCTCAGAGAAAAGTAATCCGTCAGGCCGAACGTCTTTTAGAGTGAGCGACAGGGTCGCTCCCAGAGGAGCTTCGTAGTCCCTGAAGCATGATTCCGCGAGAGCGATGCCCAAGCCCCCCTCAGAGAGGTCATGGCATGAGGACAGGAGCTGCGCGTTCACTAGCTCTCGGATGAGATCGCAGGTTTTCTGCTCAAGCGCGTAATCGAGTTTGGGAAGGGCTCCGCGTTCTTGATCGTGAACCGACGCGAGATAGGCGCTTCCACCTATCTCTGAGGGGTCGGTTTGGCCGATGAGGAATACTACATCTCCCGGGTTCCTAAAGTGAGAAGGCACGGCGTGATGCACGTCCTGCATGAGGCCGACGACGGCGAGGAGCGGGGTTGGCTGAATGCCTTGCCCCTGAGTTTGGTTGTAGAGGCTGACATTTCCGCTCACTACCGGAATTGAAAACGCGCGGGCTGCTTCTCCGAGTCCCTTGATGCAGTGGGCGATCTGCCACATGGTCTTGGGGTCTTCAGGGCTGGGCATATTTAAACAATCTGAGATTCCTATAGGGGTCGCGCCGGTCGCCGCGATGTTTCTGCACGCTTCTGCTAGCGAGAGCGCTGTTCCTTTTTGCGCATCGACTGCGCAGTAGCGTGAGTTGCAATCGAGGGAGATGGCGATACCTTTCTCAGCGCCTGTTACGGAACGTACTCGCACAACGCCCGCGTCGCTGCCGGGATGCACGACGGTGTCGCTCCTTACGGTTGAATCGTATTGACTATAGAGGGGGCGTCGTGAAGCCAGGTTCGGAGAGGCCAAGAGGGAGAGCCAGGTTTTGCCGAGATCTTTGGGGAGGGGAATACTCTCAAACGAGATCGGTTCCGTTAAGGAAGAATCGCTCGGCGGAGTCATCGGCCAGTTGTAC
The DNA here is from genome assembly GCA_044237895.1 of Bdellovibrionota bacterium. GTDB lineage: Bacteria > Bdellovibrionota_C > UBA2361 > UBA2361 > OMII01 > OMII01. The sequence continues at coordinate 6,420 of JBIIEK010000115.1, read as the reverse complement.
TGAGGGACCGCACTGGTGAGGAGCTTTGCCGGGATCGATGAGACGAGCTGACCGTGCCAGTAGAGCTCGACATCGCCTCCTTCGATAACCTCGCCGATTGCGACTGCATCAAGCTCCCATCGTTTGAAGATCTCAATGAGCTTCGATTCGTGTCCGGCTTGTACGATAAAAAGCATACGTTCTTGAGATTCCGAGAGCATGATCTCATAGGGATTCATCCCTTCCTCGCGTTGAGGAACACGATCCAAGTGCATGCGCACACCGTTGTTACCGCGGTCGGCCATCTCAAACGAGGAGCTTGTCAATCCCGCCGCGCCCATGTCTTGAACCCCAACGACATAGCCGCTCTTGAACGCTTCAAGGCACGCTTCGAGGAGGAGCTTCTCCTGGAATGGATCGCCTACCTGTACCGTCGGTCGTTTGGACTCGGAGTTCTCGTCGAACTCCTCTGATGACATGCTCGCCCCATGAATGCCGTCGCGACCCGTCTTGGAGCCTACGTAGAGGACTACATTGCCCACACCTGCAGCGGTTCCAAGGAAGACCTCGTCTTGCTTTACGACCCCAAGCGCGAATGCGTTTACGAGGCAATTTCCGTTAAACGAGGAGTGAAAGGAGAGTTCGCCGCCGACGGTGGGAATCCCCATGCAATTTCCGTAGAAACCTATTCCGTTTACAGCTCGGCGAAGGAGGTATCTGGTTTTAGGTAGAGAAGGGTCTCCGAATCGCAGAGAGTTGAGAAGCGCCACTGGTCGCGCCCCCATGGTAAACACGTCTCGCAAGATTCCACCTACGCCAGTTGCGGCGCCTTGAAATGGTTCGATGAAAGAGGGGTGGTTGTGGCTCTCGACCTTGAACACAACTGCTTCGTTATCTCCGATGTCTACAACGCAGGCGTTCTCGCCTGGTCCGATGATGACCCGAGGACCCGTTGTGGGAAGCGTTTTGAGGTGAACCTTGGTGCTCTTGTACGAGCAGTGCTCTGAGAAGAGAGCGGAGCATATGCCAAGCTCGACCATGGTAATAGAACGACCGAGAGCTTTGATGATGCTATCAAACTCCTGTTCTTTTAAACCGTGGTCTTTCGCGTCCGTACGAGTAGCGATCCGTTGCCAGGCTGGAGTGTTCGACATTGTAGTCCCTATGAGCACAAAGACGCTCGAAGTCTAGCCTTCTCTCCGCCAACTCTCAATCTTTACTTAAAAATACTGAAGGGTTGCGATAAATAACGGCTCTAGTGGAACGTTATTTGGAAGATGGTCATTGGTCTAGAGGCTCCCGATCTGTACGGTGTGGTGAGGACCTTCATATGCACAAAGGAAGGCGCGCCGTATGAATGGCGCAGGGAGAAGTTCCCTCGCTCCTGTGATGTAGTAGCACGCCGTTAGTACGAAATCGCACACACAGAGCAAAAAAATCTCGGTGCTACCCAATCAAAGCAGGGGTATGCGACATCAAACAATTAAGGTCTAAGTGCGTGATGTTTGATGAGGCCCCGTTAAAATTAATTTCGGTGCTCGGTCAGATCGTTTACTTTATAGGGGAGCGAATCCTCATACATCGCAGCATACGAGCCGATTGAAGTGGTTGAAGTTCTTGGCAGCGGGATCCTCCCGGGGTGTTAACCGGGGTGGTGTTTCTAAAGTCAGGGAGATTGACCACACCAGTACGGCCGGGGTTGCGGCACGAGGAAGCGTGAATGCTCTTTGAAACAGCTTGGGTGGTAGTGTCGCGAACGTAGAGGAGAATGTTCCATGGCAAAGGAAAACAAGTTCCAAAAATTGATCCAAGAGGACCGCGAGACCAGGAAGAAGACCTCGTGGAAGGGGTCAATGCTCGAGTATCTCGAGAAAGTTCGCGAAAATTCGGGCGCAGTAAAGCTCGCCCACAAACGCCTCTACGATATGATCGCTGATAAGGGCACCGTTGAGGTGGACCTGGAGCAAGATCCTCGTTTAAAGAGGATCTTTAAAGGCGAGAAGCTAAAAGTCTTTAATTTCTTCGCTGATGAGTTCTTCGGAATGGAGAAGACACTCAATCAGATCGTACGGTACTTTCACTCCGCGTCACTGAAAGGAGAGGAGAGTCGTCAGGTGCTCTACCTCGTCGGGCCTGTAGGTTCGGGAAAGAGCTCGCTCGTCGAGCGGCTCAAGAAGGGGCTCGAGGGCTTATCCCCATTCTTCGCGATCGAGGGATGCCCGATGAATGAGGAGCCTCTTCACCTCGTGCCACGGCATCTGCGAAAAGAATTCTCGAAGATGCTAGGAACTGAGATTGAAGGAGACCTCTGTCCAGTTTGTCGGTATCGTCTGAAAGAGGAGTTCCGAGGGAAGTGGGAAGATTTCCCTGTCCATACGCAGGACTTCAGTATTCGCGCTAAGCGCGGAGTTGGAGTTGTCCCTCCGGTAGATCCAAACAACCAAGATACGAGCGTGCTGATCGGAGGTGAAGATATCTCCAAGCTTGATCTCTATTCAGAGGGAGATCCTCGCGTTCTCGACCTAACCGGCGCGTTGAACGTAGGTAATCGGGGTATGGTTGAGTTCATCGAGGTGTTCAAGAACGAGACCGAGTACCTCCACGCAATGATCACTGCGACCCAGGAGAAGTCAATTCCAGCTCCTGGTCGTCACGGAATGATCTACGTTGATACGTGTATCGTTGCTCATTCAAACGAAGCTGAGTGGAAGAAGTTCAAGAGCGATCACACGAACGAGGCCATCCTTGACCGTATCGTAACCGTGAAGGTTCCTTATAATCTTCGCCTATCTGAGGAGGTGAAGATTTACAAAAAGATCATTCGCCAGTCTCAGTTCACTGCCGACATCGCTCCGCACACGATTGAGATTGCCTCCATGTTCGCGATTCTTTCGCGACTTGAGCAGACCAATAAAGTAGATCTGATGACTAAGTTGAAGCTCTACAACGGCGAAGAGGTCGTTGAGAAGGGCAAGACTAAGAGAGTTGATGTGGTAGAGCTTCGGGAGGAAGCGAAGAGTGAGGGGATGAATGGAATCTCCACTCGCTTTATCATGAAGGCTCTCGATAACGCGCTCTCTGATAATATAGAGATGAATTCGATCAACCCGATCTCAGTTCGAGAGGCTCTCGTGCAGATGGTCAAGGAATCGGACTTCGCAGATGATGTGAAGAAGCGCTATCTCGAGTTCCTTCAAGATACCCTTCATAAGGAATATCTTGAGGTGCTTGAGAAGGAGATTACGAAAGCCTTTGTATACTCCTACCAGGAGCAGGCTGAGTCCCTCTTCCAGAACTACCTCGATCACGCTGAGTCATACGTGACCAAGAAGAAGTTCAAGGATAGGAGTACCGGTGAGGTACTTGAGCCTGATGAAGGCTTCATGAAGTCGATAGAGGAGCAGATAGCTATCATTGGAACGGCTTGTGATGGATTCAGGCAAGAGGTGATTGCGTTTCTGTGGTCGGCAGGCCGCCGAGGCGAGAAGGTTACCTACGAGAGTTATGAACCGCTCAAAGAGGCGATCGAGAAAAAGCTTATGGCGAGCGTTCGAGATGTTTCTCGAATCATCACTAAGGCTCGGACCCGAGACGATGATCAACACAAGAAGTATAATAAGATGGTTGAGCAGCTCATTCGAAATGGTTATCCAGCAAGTTGTGTGGACGTGATTTTGAAATACGCGGCCAACAATCTCTGGAAAGACTAGTCCGTAACAAAATAGGGTGAGGTGTAATGTCCACTGTCTTTCGCCCCTACACGCCGACGTCGCAGCGCTCCGATAGGAGCGCGCGCGACAGGATGAGACATCGCCAGAAGATCAAGGATTCAATCCGAGATAACATCGGGGATATCCTCGCCGAAGAGTCCATCATCGGAAGAGATCGAGATAAGATCATTAAGGTGCCGATTCGCTCTGTAAAGGAGTACCGGTTCGTCTATGGAGAGAACTCCCCCGGAGTTTCTCAAGGTGACGGACAACAAAAGCCTGGTGACGTCGTCCAGCAGGGGGGAGAAGAGGGCCAGGGGCAAGGGGGCAAAGGCGGTAATCAGCCTGGCGTGGATGCCTTCGAGACCGATATCACCCTTGAGGAGCTCATCGCGATAATGTTCGATGATCTTGAGCTGCCCGAGCTTGAGAAGAAGGCGATTAAAGAGGTCGTGTCCGAGCAAGCACGAAAGCGAAAAGGACATCGTCGGGCAGGTATCCGACCGCGACTTGATAAGCGAGCTACTGCTCGCAATAGAGCGCGTCGATGGATGTCCGTTCGACGTTCGCGTGAGAAGGGGCCTGATGGAGAGGATCCTCGATTCCCCTTCCACGAGGACGACATGCGGTATTACCATATCGTTCCGACGACTAAAGAGGCTTCTAATGCCGTCATCTTCTGCATCATGGATACCTCTGGCTCGATGGGGACCGTAAAAAAGTATCTCGCGAGGAGCTTCTACTTCCTATTGTATCAGTTCGTTCGTCAGAAATACGCGAACGTGGAAGTCGTATTTATAGCACACCACACCGAGGCAAAAGAGGTAAGTGAAGAGGATTTCTTCCACAAGGTTGAATCCGGTGGAACGTATATCTCCTCTGGATACCGCAAAGCGCTCGATATTATCGAGGATAGATACCATCCTTCGCTCTGGAACGTGTACGCGTTTCACTGCTCTGATGGAGACAACTTCTACTCGGATAACGAGCGGGCGCTTCAAGCAGCGGAGGAGCTTTGCAGTGTGTGTAATTTGTTCGGATACGGAGAGATAAAGCCCTCCGGAAGCGCCTACTACAGTGGTAGTATGTTGGAGGTTTTTGGGCAGATTAAGGCTCCGAACTTCCACATGATAACGATTGAGAAAAAGGAAGACCTGTGGGAGGGATTCAGGAGCTTTCTTCTTAAAGATAAGGCGAGTAGCGTTTCGGCGCATGGAAAGATCTTTGGTGGAAGCGAGGGGGCGGCGTCGGCGGCGCCATAGGAGGCTATGTCATTTAACGTAGACGAACTTGCAAAGTGGGATGATCGAATTCGCGAGCTAGTAGAGCGATACGGTTTACGCTGTTATCAGCAGGAGTTTGAGATCTGCGATCACAATGAGATGTTAGGGTATATGGCCTATACCGGGATGCCGTCGCATTACCCTCACTGGTCATACGGAAAATCCTTCGAGCGTCAAAAGACCATGTACGAATACGGCGTCTCGGGACTCCCGTATGAGATGGTGATTAACTCGAATCCGTGCCTTGCGTACCTCATGAGAGATAACTCGCTCTTATTGCAAGTTCTCACAATTGCGCACGTATACGGGCACAACGACTTCTTTGCGAATAATTTCACCTTCACATCCGGCACAGCGGCACAACACGTTTTACCAAGTTTTAAGAGTCACGCGAATCGTATTAGCGGCTACATGGAGGATCCCTCCATTGGTGTTGATATCGTAGAGAGCGCTATCGATGACGCGCACGCGATCTGTTATCAGCGTTCGCGGAACCTCGCGATTCAAAAACTCTCGCAGGAGGAGCAGGTTTTACGTGCATGGGAAAGGGCACAGCCTGCGGCGGACCCATGGAGAGAGATCCACCCGAAGCAGGAGTATGAAGCGCCGAATCTCTCAAAGATACCCGCCGAGCCTGACGAGAACATCTTACAGTTTATCGCCAAGTATAATCCGTATCTCCCGGAGTGGAAGCGCGATGTGCTTGGTATCGTAGACCATCAGACGCAGTATTTCATGCCGCAGATGGATACGAAGATCATGAACGAGGGATGGGCGAGTTATTGGCACCATAAGATCTTAAATGAATTACAGCTTCCACAGGGGATGCACCTTGAGTTCCTGGTGCGTCACAATCAGGTGTTGCGACCTCACCCGGGTGGGCTTAATCCCTATCATCTCGGCTTCGTTCTCTGGCACGACATCGAGCGAAGGTGGAATATCGGGGACACGGGACACGAGTGGTCCGAGGATAAGCCGAAGACCTCAGAGGGAGTTGCGAATGAAAACGATACTCCGGGGCGTAAAAAGATCTTCGAAGTTCGAGAGGCGGATCGCGATCAGTCGTTCCTTCGACGGTTTCTCACGCGAGAGGTAATGGAGGATCTCAATCTCTTTCAGCATGAACGTCGCGGTAAAGATCGGGTTGTAACGAAGGTCCCTTCAGAGGAAAGCTGGAAAGAGGTACGTGAAAATTTAATTAAAAGTGTCGGTACTGGCTCAATTCCGGTGATTAAAGTTGATGACGCAGACTTTGGAAAGAACCGGACCCTTTACTTAAAACATTATCACGATGGTCGCGATCTTCAGCTCGAGTATGCTGAGCATACCCTCAAGCACGTGGCAAAGTTATGGGAGAGAGAAGTTGTGTTGGAGACAACTATTAACGGGAAAGACTCCCTCCTGAAGATCGTTGGTGAGGCTCTTAAGATCGAGCGGTTGTAACGCGC
>JBIIEK010000114.1:0-9701 GCA_044237895.1 Bdellovibrionota bacterium | reverse complement strand
CAGAAGGTTTCATGGTGGTGGGAGCCTAACGGGAGTGCGTCTTAAAGGCATTGTCCCATAGATCTAACTGATAGTGGCGCCCGATGAACAGTAGAAAATATACACGAGGACCCCTAGGCTCCATTCTCAAGACAGTTGCATTTCTCGTCGCAGAATCCGACATCCGAGGGAGGGTTTGGACAATCTAGCCTACTCGCCGGCGAAACGCACCTGATCGTACAAACGGGCCCTATCCACGTGCTCTTACATGTCGGATCTCCCCTTCCACCCCGTGACGCACAATAGTTAATGCACCCCTTGGAATCTATGGGGCACGGATCTGATGGATAACACTGCGTGTTAGATGATTTTGCCATCGTGTTAAGGGCGTTTCCATTCGCAGAACTTGGGCAGGTAGCATAAGGCACTCCACCGCACACACAGTATCCAGCGTATACCTCAGCAAGAGCACTCGTAGCTCCTATTGATTGACACATTGCAGCACACGCCGCCTTCCCACCATCAGGGACGGGCGTGATGTTAACGGAGAGGTTGTAACTACACGCGCAACTCGTGCTGCCACCTCCGCCACCTCCGCCAGAGGTAACTGTGCATTCAGCAGAGCAGGTAGCCCCACCGTCGCAAGCCTCCCCGTTATTGACAACCCCGTCACCGCACCATTCAACCTTACAGCTATTACAGCTACAGGTCTTTCCTGTCGGGCAAGCTCCTGAAGGTACAGAACCATCGCACGCTTCGTTATCTTCAAGAACGTTATTTCCACAAGCGGGCTCGAGACCCGGCATACACGAGTCTTCCGGACTTAAGCACTTAGCCCACGTTATGTCCGGAGAGTGAGAGTATCTGAATGAATTTGGATCGGTTGGTCGTCCGGGATTCGACGGACAAGCACTCTTAAGTGACAAACAAACGCCCACACCGAATCCACGGGTAGCAGTTGTCGTGTCAGTACCACCGTGAGGACAGCAGTTCTCTTCGGCGCACGTGGTCACAGCTCCAGACACCGGATCCGTATACGTTGCATTCGGCCCCCATGCAGTTATGCGATAGCATTTAACCGCACCAGTAACTGGGTCGGCAGGATCACATTTCACCCGAGCAAGAGTCTTACATCCACCACCACCGCACTCGAGCTTACAATCAACACATTTACATCCAGGCTGGCATCCCGCGGAACCACCGTTTCCGGTGTCACACTGCTCTCCGGTCTCAAGGATACCATTCCCACACTGAGTGGTCGGACATTGTTCGGTCTTAGCACCCGGACACGCGAGCCCCCCATATGCTGGCTGCTGAGATATTGTGGGAGTACTCGTGTAGCTCGTGCCCGGAGAGCACGTAGCTGGTGGAGCGCTCCATCCACTCACCACGCAATCCTTCTTACAGTCGGAAGGATTCGAGAGTGGCCACTGGTCACACAGATAGGATCCACTCACGGTTCCTGTTCCTGAGAACGAAGAGACTGTATTATCGGTAGCTCCCGTATTCTTCGAGCAGAGATCCGAAGCCAAGCTTCGCATCATACAGCTGTAGTATGCCGACCCCACGTTTCCGCTGCATCTTTCGGACGCGCCCGGCCGCGTAAACTTATCATCCCAGGCCTGATCAGCGCCCGTTGAACAGAGTACGTATTCATTACCCCGCCCATTAGGATCATCGAGCGAACAGGTAACCTGCGGCTGATCTTGGCACGTACAGGCTGGGCCAGTAACCGTCTGAGAGAGTACTGGACACGCGGCTCCTCCGCCCACCTGCGGCTGTGTTATCTTTCGAGTTTGTGTGACGGTGGTTCCGCACGGAACGGTAGCCGGCTCCCACGGACCGACCTGACAATCGAGGGAGCTCGCGACGCACGAGGCTGGCATTGTACCGATCACGTTGAACGGTTTACCGTAGGCGGTGCCGGGACACTTCTGAAGTGGCAGACCCGAACATACGCAGTATCCGGGCATCTCATACCTAGACCTCGTTGAACCCACATCAGCACACACGGTCTTACAAAGCGCCGTTCCCTGATCCGAGGGAAGGAACGCCTGTACGGTGTATCCACAATCGCATATGCCTGCCGGACACCGAACTAGATTACGAGTCGCAACACAGGTCGGCGGATCTATGGTGCACGGACACGCATAATCGAAACACGGATCTGGGGCACCCCCTGGACATTCAGCTGCGCCACCCCGCGTGCAAGATCCTTTACCATCACACTTCGCCAACGGCTGACAGCAATTTGTCCGCGGTCCCATGCTTTCACACAAGGTGCCAGAGGGTTGATTCACCACGGACTGCTCACAAACACCCGTTCCGGTACCCACTATCTCTCTGCAAATAAGGCTATCATTGGTACAGAGATCCGCTACCGTTGCCCGACACTCTGCTCCAACCGCGATACAAGGGTTCGTGATACCCGTAGCAGGATCGGAATATGAGCAGCATATCGGTGCCGAGCGGGCGTCTTCGGGACTCGAAAGGGTGGGAGCTGCCGAAACCGTGGGCACGCCGAAAACAAAACAACTCACGGCAGTGAGAGTGCTGAAGAACGTGCTTAGTGCAAAACCTCTTAGATCCATGTCCTTCGCCGAGTGTGTTTTCGAGGCCGGAGTAACCGACCCAGAAGCCTCCCTGTTGGGGAGTCGTATCGCCGCAAAGTAGTCGCCAACTGGGCTGTCGCCACTTTCCCGCTCCTCCTTTAGGAGAGTGCTCGCAAAAACCTCTCCTGGAAAGGATCTTTTTTTACTACCTATCGAAACCTTCTCTCTCGAGATTGGAGAGCCACAGAGCGAGATGAACGAGTACCCCCTAGCCCGCTCGATATATGATTAAATACGTTAGGGATAGTGCAGGTGAGCTCCTAAAAGCATCCCCCTCAAAGGCCTAACCCTTTAACCCCCATTTTCGTATGCGGGCTCCTCGGGCGGTGTCGTGCCCCCAGTGCGTAGGTTCATACCACAACTGATTACATGCAGAAGGCGCGTATTATCGTGCGCCAATAGCTCCGTTAAAAACCAAGTACAAGAAAACCTACATCAAAGAGGGGAATCTTCATCGAGCCCCTCTCAACATCAACGTACCTTGGTCCCGCTTTCCGAACCCCACCCAATCCGACCTTGCACCCGAATATGCATCCCCCGAACAACACCATTATTCTCTCGTGCTCTTCATCGTTGCAGCAAGAAAAGGCCCTGTAACGCATAGATCAAACTGGTGTGGCGCCGATCACCTGTTCGGCGCGAAGCTACCACGCCCTTACGGCTATACCTCGCCCACTCCTCACACAATTTGAACAATTCAAAACTTGATCCCTACACGACGCTGGGGCATCTTCTTGCAACTCTACCACTATGCGAATGGCAGATCGGAGATAACGATGAATAGCGTTTCATTCAGCTCATTAAAATCGCCTCCGAGAGAACCCACCTCTGCAGCAGACGTCGTTTCTGTACGTGACGCTCTTGTGGCGCCAACGAACCCGTTAGCGCTCAAGGTTGACGGACTTCTTCGAGACCTCCCGTCATTAACCACACTGATTACGGCGACGTCTAAAGAGGAGCGTGCACTCCTTACCGCCAAACTAGGTGAGATCGCCGAGACATTGAGCTCTTTGACAACGCAGGTCGATCCGAATGAGGACCACGCAGTTCGAGCCCTTGAGCACGCCGATATACTAGCGAACGACCGAATAACAAGGGGATTCGAAATCCTCAGGAGCAAAGAGATTCCTGAGGCCGTTGGGCCATTATCTGGAAAGGAACAGGTCGAACTTGCCCTGGCGATGGAGGAGAAACGAAACGCTTTCTGGAGGAAGCTCTACGAGGTGCCGTTCGTTCAGCGAGAGGCGATAGCAACCCTTGAATCCTTAGAGACTAAGCAGGGCAAGATATCCACAATCATAGTCCCTCCCCGTACCCAGGAGTATCGCTCAGCCAATAAATCAACACGAGATGCAATCCTCTTGGCATCAACACGAGACTCACTCGATCAAATACAGAAACTCGGCGACAACACCAACGCGGGGATCGGGTCTGACTATCGAAAAGAAGTGGCTGCTATTCTCGCTCGCACTCCCTTAGCACCCGAACACGCATTGGTGTTGGCATCGGAGTGCAAACGGAGAGCTCAGTCACTTATAGACGCAGAAATTCAGAGCTCGGGACGAAATCCTCCGGTTGCACATCAGGCTTCTCTGGCTGACTTTGGAGCCTCTGCTTTACAAGTCCGCGGCTTTATCGCTGAACTTGTCCGCGTGGAGGAGCCCTATATTCGCTTAAAAAATTACATGGTGATGTCGCTCACTAACCTTGCCCACTCCGTGGTAAATCGAACACGGTTCACCAACAGTAAGGAAAAAACCGATCTCTTTCAGTCGAGCGTAGTGGGTATCATGCGAGGGGTTGAACGCTTCGACCCTGGCTACGGCACCAGGCTCACCACGAATGTTTTCGAGTGGATAACTCAGGGAGTGCGAGCCGAGCGCAGCGTGGGTGCCTTTGCTGTTTCGATACCCCTTCAGAAGCAAGAGGCATTTTTCAAAGTTCGAGGGCTGTGTAAACACGATGAGAGCTCGACTGGATTGGTGGAAATTGCTGCACAACATGGAATCTCGATCGAGGATGCACGGGCATTCGTAGCTCTCTTATCCCCAGCTCACAGCCTTGATTTTTCTCCAAACAGCGGGAAGAATGATGGCCATCGGTCGCTTCATCAACTTATCCCTGACAAGAACACACTAGAGAACGATCAGGCTGCGCATATCGAAGACTTAAAAGAGGGGCTCTCTAAGGCATTCCGAAATTTAAATCGTACGGAGCGCCGAATCCTATCGTTGGCATACGGCCTGGAGGGAGAATCCCCCAAATCTGACGCGGAAATCGGGGCTGAGATTGGCATGAGAACCGAGCGGGTAAAAAACTTTCGAAACCGCTCTTTAACTCGATTGAAGAGAGCCCCTGATGCGCAAAGGATTAGCGGGCTTTATTGAACCCGTTGAATCTTGGCATTTGAGGACATCCTCGTGTTGCCACACCAGGGGAGGTCTGGGCACCCACCCATGAGAACTCTCGTTGGGAACCGCAAACCAGAGGGTTAGGGGATGCGGCAGCCCTACTGGCCCATGCGGTGCCCCCTAGATTCTTCAATCTTATGAACACTGGTCGCAACCAGGCTCGGTACACGAACCTCCCCTGGGAGCCCCCTTGAGCCTGCCACCTGAGAGTTTTTCTCAACTTTATGCTCACGTTTGCCGATTATGTCTGTAGTGTTAGATACTTGCTCGGATTTCAGTCGTAGGGCAACGTATTCACACGTGACGATACAGGAAGTGAGAGAGTCGCACCCTTGAATACGGCCGCTAAACATCACCCCGAATCAACTGTGATCGCCATTACCGGAGGCATCGGTTCGGGCAAATCCGTAGTCACAAAACTATTTGAACAATGGGGCGCGAAGATAGTTGATGCCGACATCCTCGCGCGTGAGGTTGTGAAACCTGGCAGTGAGGGGCTCAGGAAAGTCCTAGATAATTTCGAAGACATGATGCTTGCTGATGGATCTCTTAACCGACCGAAGCTCGCCTCGATCATTTTCTCCGATCCAGAGAAAAAGAAGCTCCTGGAATCTATCCTCCATCCACTCATTCGTCAGAGCTGGCTTGAGAAGCTTGAGGAGCTCAAGAAAACTGGTGCCCCACTCATCGCGTATGTGGTTCCCCTCTTCTTTGAATCCACCTCTGAGATGCCCGAGATTCAACAGGTTGTGCTGGTCTCAGCTCCCGAGGAGACCCGTATAGAGCGAATTATGGATCGCGACCAGTTTCCGCGCGACCTCGCGGAATTGAGAATTCGCGCGCAACTTCCCGATAGCACCAAAGAGGCGAAGAGTTATTTCGTTATAAAAAACGACTCAACGCTCGAAGAACTCGTCGAGAAGGCGAGTCAGGTATTCTCCTCTTTGGCATTAGGATTTTGATACTTCCAATCGGGATGGTCACCTATAGTAGAAGCACCCCCTGAGGCCGCCCGTGAACGACAATAAAGCCACCTCCGATATCCCTGCTCGTCCCCTGCGATTACACATCGGAGCAACGCGAACCGACTGTGGTCGGGAGCCTTCGATTGAGGATTACAGAGATATAGAAACCCCCGAATCACACCTCGTCGACTACTCCGATAGCCAAATAACACCCGACCAAGAAGCGCTAAACGCATGGCTCCTTCAACAAGCTATACAGGGCGCCTCGATTCTCCATATTGGAGCTGGAAACTCGTCAGTCGCCCGACTCTTGGCTTCGCGCGCTCGTTGGATTGCGTCAGTTACGGTTTCTGAGAACGAAAAAAGGGTTGCGGATAGCCTCGCGTTAGCGAACTACTCCTGCGCGTTGATAAACAAGTACAGCACCTCTTTTAGTAGTTCCGTAGAGGCCGCTCCGTACGACTTTATACTCGACAACAACCTCGCGAGTTTCGTCTGCTGTCAGAGGCATTTTGAGACGTACATGGAGGGCTTAGCTTCTCTCTTGGCAGAGGGCGGGATCTTGGCGACTCATTGGCTCGGCATGCAATGGATCTGCGAAGCTGACGCGTTTCGAGTCGATGCCGTATGGCGGCTCGACCCAAACACCCTAGGGATAATCGCTAACGCGTTCGGCCTCACCGCTGAACGGCACGGCGACATATTCCTCCTAAAACGATGGGAGCCTACGCGGAGATAGTTCGACGGAACGCCGGGCGCGTCATGCGGCGCCTTTACCCTCGCTTTCCAATCGAAACGTAGTCAGACAACGCTGGGCCCGTATAGATCTGTCGCGGACGATTGATCTTGTTGCCCGGCTCCTTGCTGTACTCCTTAGCGTGCGCAATCCAACCGGGTAACCGGCCGAGCGCAAACATCACCGTGAACGCTACCGTTGGAATGCCCATGGCTTTGTAAATAATACCGCTGTAGAAATCGACGTTCGGATAGAGCTTACGCTCAATGAAGTAAGAGTCCTTAAGAGCGGCCTCTTCAAGCTCTTTGGCAATATCGAGAAGCGGATTAGATATCTTCATCTTGTCGATAAGCTTATCGCACGCGGCTTTCAGTATCTTGGCGCGTGGGTCAAAGTTCTTGTACACGCGGTGGCCGAAGCCCATCAACTTAAAGTCGCTGTTCTTATCCTTCGCCATCTCGACGTACTTCTTCACGCTCTCGCCACTGTTGTGCATCTGCTGAAGCATGTCGATAACCTCCTCATTCGCACCTCCGTGGCGAGGCCCCCATAGGGCGCAGATACCAGCGGTGATCGAGGCGAAGAGGTTAGCTTTACTGCTCGCTACCATACGGACAGTAGAGGTTGAGCAGTTCTGCTCATGGTCCGCATGGAGGATGAGCAAGAGATTTAAGGTCTCCGTCATCACCGGATCAACCTCGTAGTGCTCTGCCGGCGTTGAGAACATCATGTGCAGGAAGTTCTCGCAGTACGACATATGATTCTGCGGGTACATCAGGGGCTGACCGATCGATTTCTTATAAGCGGAGGCCGCGATGGTCGGGAGTTTCGCTAACAGTCTGACCGTATTCAGGGTAAATTGCTCATCTTCAGATCGCTCCTCTTCATGTTGATAAAACGTGGAGAGAGATGACACCACGGAAGCCAAAATCGCCATCGGGTGAGCGTCTCGAGGGAATCCATCGTAGAAGCGCTTAATGTCCTCGTGGATCATTGTGTGGCGACGAACACGATTGGTGAAGTTGTCCAACTCGGCTGCCGTCGGCAGATGCCCATCAATCAGAAGGTGCGCCGTCTCAAGAAACGTACTCTTCTCGGCTAAAACCTCGATCGGAATACCTCGATAACGAAGAATGCCCGCTTCACCATCGATGAAAGTTATGCCGCTTGAGCATGCCCCGGTGTTCATGTAGCCATTGTCGAGGGTTACGTAACCCGTCTTGGCGCGAAGATTGGAGATATCGATCCCCTTTTCGTTCTCCGTGCCAACGACAACCGGCAACTCGATGCTTTGTCCCGCGAGTTTAAGCTCTGCTTTCTCGGACATCTCTTTCTCCTAAAAACTGGTACTCGTAACGTCTAACTATTTAGACTCTTCAGTAAACCTGCGAGGCTCCGTGTATCATTATTTTCCTAACAATACACCCCACCGATCTCTGCTACATATCGGTTGAACACCGAGAACTCTTCAGCTAAATCAATGAGCGCGGGGCTTGTTCTACCTAGCCAAACAGCGACCCGACGGAGGGGCGATATCTTCGATACTAGAGCTCGATTCACATCCAGCGCCGCGGCATCCAAAAAATAACCCAACCCTTCAAGAAGCCCCGTTGATGTTCCGACCACCATAGGGAATAAGGTTGGGGAAGGAATCGAACTTCACCGCTAGTTGGAGATACAATGTTATTGCACAGAGCACTCGTTAAGACCGCCACTCTCACGCTCCTTGGAACCTACGTTACCGGATGCGCGTATCTCAGGATCGATCCAGACCACTTCCTCTTTCGAAGCGATGTTATTTCATCCGTCGAGCAAGAGAAGGAGATAGTATCTCGAGGCAAAGTCGGCTGGACCGAGGATGGTCGAGCTCGAGTGTTGTACGTATCCGGAACCCCCTACGAACGGGGATATCAACACGGCGTCCTCCTCCGTGAAGAAGTGCGTGACAATCTCCTCACCATGTACGATCGAGTACTCGATAAATACCACTTCGAGGAGCTCCTTGAAGAGGCGTACGAGCGTCAACGACCGTATATTCCGCAAGAGTACATCGACGAGATGCACGGCCTTGCTCACGGGGCACGATTACCGTTGAAAGTCGTTCATGGAATCCATGCTCTCCCTGAGATTACGGAGTGGGGAGGAAAGAAGCGCTATA
This sequence comes from Bdellovibrionota bacterium, assembly GCA_044237895.1. Classification (GTDB taxonomy): domain Bacteria; phylum Bdellovibrionota_C; class UBA2361; order UBA2361; family OMII01; genus OMII01. The sequence continues at coordinate 840 of JBIIEK010000114.1, read as the reverse complement.
AGCAGATCGTAAAAGACATGATGGCTGGGGTGTACGGAACATCGTGTAGCAACCTTACCGCAACTGGCAAGGCGACCCCTGACGGAAAAATGTACACGGTACGAATCCTCGACTGGGGACTTCATAAGATCTCCAAGCTGCATGAATACCCCCTCGTAACAGTAAACGTACCGGAGAATGGCAAAGGGATCCCCTCTGCGAATATCGGTTGGGTAGGATTTCTCGGCGCGATATCAGGTATGAACGCAGAAGCCATCACACTTGGCGAGATGGGATACGGAGATCCTGACGGCGAGTCTATGCGCGGAAAGCCGATGCCTTTTCTGCTACGCGACGTGCTGACAAACGCCAAGAACCTCGCTGACGTTCGTAAGATCATCAAGGAGAGTGCACCGACCAACTCGTTCGTGTTCCTTATGAGTGATGGAAAAACAGGCAAGTCAGAGCTGTACCTGCGAGATCCAAGTCGCTTTGAAGTCCATCAACCAGGCGAGGATCTAGTGGACAAAGGGAACAATTTCCCCGCGATACCCGGAATCCTCTACGGTGGACATTATCAGGATAAGATGACCTCCAAACTCAACGAGACAAAGGGAACGATCACTCCCGATGTACTTATGAAGGACGTTATCCCTTTCATAGCCATGCCATCGAATTTCCAGAATGTAGTGTATGAACCAAAAGGTTTGCAGTTCTGGTTTACGAACGCAAAGGGACCGAAGGTCCGAGCAGCTGAGCAGCCGTACTCGCACTACGACTTCGGAGCTGGGCTGAAAGAGTACCAGAGCGAGTTGGCCGCGAAGAAATAGGGAGATCGGCGGCCTCGCCGGTCCTCCAATT
>JBIIEK010000048.1:0-16727 GCA_044237895.1 Bdellovibrionota bacterium | reverse complement strand
CAGACAGCAAAAAGTGTTAGAAAGAGCGACACATCGCAAAAGTAGAGGAAATTAGTGGGTCCGTAGCTCCTCCAGTAAAAGGGAACGAGCACCACCACAAACGCTGTAAATGCATAGGTTACCAGCACCGGAATATGACCAGAAGGGGCTCGAATGTTCATCGTGAGTCCTGCCTAAGTAAATCGGAAAAAAACTTATGGTAAGTAACGACCAAAACGCCACCAAGCTTTATCCTGTTCCACCCCTCGTAACCTAACTGCCTGGCCAGCCGCATCAATATAACGGGACAACAGCTAAAACATAGTGTCGGATATTACCGAGACAAGCATCGGTTACATCCAAGCCGGATCAATACAGATATGGCGAGCTGCAGGACCTCTCTCCACCTACCCTACCCGTTTGCCCAACGCTTATGGATCTCCTGTAAGGAAAGGAGAACGCTCTCCGCGATCAACGCCGCCGAATATGCATCTCTGAGAGCTTTTCATCTAACGGCATCGCGATTGGCCGAAACCGGGCCAGCTGATCGGAGAAATCACTTGCAAGCGGGTCTGTTAATGCAAGTAATTGAAACGCCGCAATGGACCTACAGTTATCTGACAATGAGAGACCAGACAGTGCCGCTGGCAGTGCATGTTGGACGTTCCCGGAGATCTCCTTTTGGGCGAGTACTCGCTGAGCCGCTGGATCGGTTACGATAGCAGCTACTCCGCGAAAATAGGTGCACCGTGGTGAGAAAGCATCCAGCATCCGAGGCGGTAGGGGACCTCGCAGAATATGCTCCAACGTAAGACCTGCAAGGGTGTCCCTTTCAATATGAAGAAGGTCGGGCCGTTGCTCTAGTAATGTGCGAGTGGCAAATGCAAGCCTTACGAGGTCTTCAGGCAAAAAGCGCTCTTGTTTCTGTGTCGTGCCAACGGATGCATTCATATCCTACATTCCTACCGTACGTGCGTTATCCCTTTGCCGAAGGTCTCTCTTCGTTCCCAATGCAGTGGAGAGGATGCATTCCGCGCCACCTTTCAACTACGGACGCATACACCTCACACGATTCCATGTCTGCTCGGAGTATCTTTGCAAATCTATTCGTAGGTCCAGCCTCTCCCAGCCGCGCATAGACACGCTCTGCGAAATAGCGAAAATCGGAACTTTGCATGAACTTTCGAGTTGTCTCACCAACGAAAGCAAAATACTCACTCTCCTGCCGGGCAAACGAAGCGAGCGAGAGGCCCCCAATAACACCGAAGAATCCTCCAATCGCCCATGCTCCCGGAGATAAGAGCCCTGTCGTGACCGCCGACAGAACCGGCTCAGCTTGCAAGATAGCCGAGATACCCGATATGACTCCCTGCGTCATAATCGCTCCCAGAGTTGAAGGGATAAAAACCGAAAGCCCGATTTTCAGTGAGTCTGGTCGTGGTATCTCCTCAGCTCTAGGAGGAAGTGGCGCCACAACCAGCGTACGAAGCAACGCTGCCGCCCGGGACGAATCCGCATGGCATAATGCACGAAGCAGGTGATCGTAGGTTCCATGCTCCTTCGCCGATACTCGAGCGGCCAGAGCTGTCGTCATCTGCTGATATACCGGAATGCTCTGAGACGCCCCGAATATCTCCATCCATGGAGAGAAGTACGGCTCACGAGTAGCGTTATAGCACTCAAGCTTACAGAACGCGGAGATCGCTGACGACGAGATATCGTTTCCGAGCCCTGCGGCGCGAACGACCTCTCCAACCGCCTTGTAGAGCTGCATATCCCTCTCTTCACTCGCATAGTTCGCTATCTCAATTAGAGGGATCACGCACTCGTCTCTATCTTCCCTCACATAGCAGAGTAACCCCGAGTAGAGAGCGCGCCTCTCTGTTTTAGAAAATGCAGCAGCGGCTCCCAACGTTCCGATCGAACGCCATGCGCACGAGCGATTGGACGGGTCCTTGAGGACCTCCGCAAGAGGGCTCGGAATATTCGGTTCCTTTGGTGCAAAAGCGTCATCACTCAACGAGAAGTCTCGACACGCCGACCGTGCTGGATGAAACCTTTTATACAGTTCAATTTTCAGCGCCTCATTCGAGGCCGGATCCAAGACTACCGAGGTCGACGCTAAGGGAGAGGCGTCGGATCGGCTTCTTCCATCCGAACCAGGCTTCTGCGACGCGCCCGAAACCGGATCTCTATTCCCACTGCTGTACGCTGCGTGATTTGTGTTCATAGCAAGGAGTGTAGCGAACTATGGAACGCTAAAGAACAACGGGGGGCCAGACCCGAGACTCCAGGCCACTCTCGTACGCCCCCGTCGGATACTGGTGTAAGGAGCGGTATCCCCCTCGCCTGCAATTTACCCCTATAAACGACAGATTCTGCCGCCCCGCTCCTTGTCTCAGAGACCGCGCGCGAAAGGGCCCCTTGTCTCTCTTATTCAAAAACCATCGCCCCTTTTTAGCGTATCCGGGGGTTAGGGACGCCGCGCCACTACAACTCCCAACCTCCCACCTGAATGTATGGGTTTTAGCACCATATAACCTAAGAAGGTGCTAGAAGAACTCATCTTTTGGACATTGAAGTAACTGCCTGAACCGATGAGGCCTACTCAGACGATTTGAAATCATATGGCGCGAGGCTTCTTACCGCGCAGTCCCTGAGAGAAAAACTGGGGGTGGCTCGAACGAGTTGGCCTGCACCATTAACCCCGCAATTCGCATAGGCCGAGGGCAAGAACAAACGAATTATGTTTTCAGCTGCTTAGCTCCTCTCCCTCCTTTCCTCTGAAGCACCCTCGCCGATCCGCTGGACATGAGTCTGAGGAATTACGCCTCGGGTCCTTTACGCAATTTATGAGCCAGTTGGTTAGTTCACAAGGTATTCGTGCAGGAACCTCTCTGGGGGAAACCGCGGCCTCGTCCGCGAACCCGCCTACCGCCGCTCAGAAAAAAGAGACCCGAATGGAAGAGCTTCGCGCATCTCTAGCAGAGGGCGAGGCACTCCAGACACGAGTCAAGATCCTAGAGGCGGCGGAAAAAGCCACGTCCTTTATCCGTGATGCTTCGGTCGCCGTTGGAACCGGCGTCGCGACCGTCCTCTCGGGGCCCGGCGGCGGCGCAGCGTTTCGCACGGGGATAGGAGGCCTCAGTCACCTTGCGGAACACGTCGCGGGTGAGACGATCAACGCCCCGAATGCTCAGTCTTTGGCGACCCAACTAAAAGGTGACGTGATCGAAGGAGCCGTGTCGTACGTTGGAGGCTCCGCAGCGATGAAGGCTGCCGGAGCGGCGGCGAGGGCGCTAGGGACAACCGCGATCGCGACGACAACAAGCAAGCTCATAACCGCTGAGGCCGCGGGACTCGCGAACGCCACCGTACAAAATGCGCACACCGTTGGAAGCAAGGTTCTCAATGGCGAGAACCTCTCTGGTCGCGACGCAAAAGAGATCGCGGCGAATTACCTTGCGGCCGGCTTGAGCGCCGGCATCAGCTCAAAAGTTCCCGCTACCGCTAGCCTCTCAACCGCCAATGTGGCCGAAGCTATCGCTGGGGCAGGTATCGCGGCGGGACAGCAGTACATTACCGAGGGTCGGATCTCTCCCGATGGTGTCCTCGTTGCGGCTTCACAAAACATCGCATCCGCCGCAGCGGTAGCCAAACGAGCGACATTCGCACCTCCAACGCTCAAAGAGGCGCCCTCTACACACCATGTGCCCCATCAAGCTCCTTCACTCGTGGTACACGGGATATCAGGGGATGAGGTCTCAGGAGCGGTAATCCGCAGCGTAAACACGTGGCGCGAGCGCTCTCACGAGTGGTCGCCCCTGCAACGATGGACCTTTGAAGAAGCCGCGAGACGCGGACTCCAGATCGAGGTGGTCAAAAATAAAGGAAGCGCATCCCCTGGTAGGGTTGAAGTGTCGCTCGATGAAACCTACGATACCCCCGCACTGGCGTTCGAGAGCGCGCGACGTGGAATGTACAACTCGCTCGCTGAACAAACTCTCGGGAAAGCTCCTGATCTCTCCTCCCCCGCAGCTGTATATCTGCACCGGCTCTGCGAAGAGTTGGCAGTGACCTCTCCGCAACTCGAACGGGCGCGATTCGAGATGTTAAAACGTCACGGGGCGTCGTTAAGCGACATGGGACTCTTCAACCTTAACGTCAGAACGAGTGGAGACCTAAGGAACATGGTTCAAGAGCTCCGTCGTGTCGGGCTTTCCGAGCAAGCCGAATTCTATAACGGGTGCCTCCAACGCGCGGGGATCGATATCGAACTTAACGGCGCTAACCATGGAGTCAAGATACCCGTGTATGGTTTAGCCGAGCCTTCTGTTTTGGACCCTTTAAGACGATCACTCGCTGAATGGCGATCAACCGCGACCGACACGTCCCCGCTCACGAAATGGGTAATGGAGACAGCCGAGAAACACAGGATCGAGGTGATTGTCATCAAACGAGGCTCTCATGCCTACGACGGAACCCGCGTCGGTGTCGCCCTAGAGGATGCTCGACCATCTCACGGCATCGTTGAGATCGCTCGCCATGAGCTGTGGCACGCCGCCAGCTGCCGGGAGTTTTTTGATAAAGTGGACCCAAAGCGGCTCTATCGCAAAGAGCCTGCCTCGCTCTACCTCGACGAGCTGGTGGCCCACCTCGCCGCCGGGCGAACGCTTCAAGAGGCGCACACCCACGTTATGCACAACTACGAACCAAGCTTCGCTACAATGAAGTGGCCTGAGACGTACGCGCGCCTGAATGGAGACCTTACACGTATCCTGGACCAAGTGGGCCAGAAGGTGAGCTCCGAACATCGGGAGTTCTATCGTCACGCGCTCTCAATGGCGGGAGTCAAGGTTGAATAGGACACACAGCTGCGTAGTTTCGATACCACGACGGTTTATCCATGCGGTTCGACATGGAATCACGCTGCGGTGACGTGCACGTACTGCTCGACGAGATTAACCAACCTTGAGCTGTACCGAGGTCTCCTTAGAGGTCCTCTTCGAGGTCCCCGTACCAACGCTCACCGTGTAGCTCAGGATATAGTTCCCCTTCCTAAGTTTGGTGAAGTTCACGAATGGAGAAGTGCTGGTCTTGGTCTGAGTCGTCGCGCCCCGTTTAAGTGAGACGGTGTAGGAAACCTTTCCGGTGAACTTCTGGAGCATCAAGCGCGCGGTAAAGTTAGATTTACCCTTTCCGAGCAACACCTTTGACACCTCAACCTTAGGGCTAGATGGCTGTGTCGACGCGCTTGGATCGAGGCAATCGAGCGCTCCGTTCCCGTTTGCGTCAACGTCCGCAACGTTACATCCACACGTTCCTGGCTGGTCTTTCAGATCAGCACACGCACAAGAGCTAGCGGCAAACTTAGCGGGATTGGTTGGACACCTATCGGTACAGTCCGGCGTACCGTCGGAATCGGTATCGGTTTCCGCGACACCACACCCACACTTACCAGCACTGGTCGACTTAGTTGGATCCGTTGGACAAGCGTCCACACAGTTCGCCAATCCGTCAAAATCGACATCGTTATCCGCAACGCCACAACCGCACTGCCCGGGGGATGTCTTGAGTGGATCGGCATCACACGATTCAACGCAATCCGCCGTAAAGTCGCTATCAGTATCTGTATCGACAGCTCCGCATCCACACTGCCCCGCCTGCGTCTTATTCGCGTCAGTGGGACAGAGATCGGCGCAATCAGGCACAAGATCTCCATCGGTATCAGTTGGGCAGGCGTTTTGAGCGAGATAGACCTGCTGGCAGCGACTTGCTCCACACGTCGGACCAACACCACCCTGCGCAGCCGTCTCAGACACAGCATCCGTAGCGCGAGTCTGATACGATACGGTAAATCCAGTGCCACTAACGTGGTTGATATCTGCATCGGCATCGAGTCCTAAGCCACCTGTTCCAGCGGTTACGATATCCACCACCTTTCTAACTCTGTCGTAGAGGAAGATATTTTTGTGACTTGTGGTCGTTGTCGACTTTAGATCCGTGGACCTCGATTCAAATACCACAAACCGTCCATCAAGGCTTATACGAGGCTTCGTGCTATCGCCATTTCCTCCTACTCTCGTTGCGCCCGGTGTGGCGCTATAGGCGAGGCTTATCATCTCGATCTTCTGATTGAGCTTGTCGAAGAGATATATCTGACTCACTCCATTAGTCGCGATGTACGAGAATGTGTTTGGGTGAGGATTTCCCCCGCTACACACCATCGCGGCGTTACTCTCATCGACAACCATATCATCCGCCATCGATTCAAAGACCACATAGCGGCCAGAAGAATCGACGCTGGGACGTAGACTATCCCCATTCGCGGGTCCGTTGTCATTCCTCAGGGCTTGAACCACCCCATTTGAACAGAACGGGATCATAGTCTGACTGACTAAAGAGAAGTCATCCGATTTGTGATAGTAGATATCGCTATATGGACGAGTGTCAGGATTGTACTGAACGGGATTGGTCGCAGATGTATCGAACACCACTACTGACGAATCAGGTGACATCTGCGCGTTCCTGCTGTTGCCATTCAGCAACTCTACGGTGCTCTCTCCAGCGTGATACCCGTAATCATCGTAGAGGACTGAGGTGTGGCACGCGCCAGTTCCGGGCTGAAAGCAGTTTGAACCATCACGAACAAATACATCGCGAACCGCTCCGTTTGAATCTGTGCACGTAGGGGTTAGATTATCTATCTCATTTGTTGCGGCCGAAGTGAGCAAGAGTTTTTTACCGTCATCACCGAGTTGCCATAGATACGAGGGCCCATTTCCTCCCTGCTTAATATTGTTATGATTCTCCGGATCGCACTTCGATGTCGAAAGCAGATTCTTCTCGAATTTGCGGTCATGGACATAGATTTGGTGCGGATCATTCCCAGCACCCCCAGGGAAGGAATACAGGTTTGTAGAATCTGACTCATAGGCGATATAACGACCCTCTTCGCCTGCTGGACCGCCGATCTTAGGATTGGTACTATCGGCATCCCCTGTAGTCCCCGCAGAGGAACAACTAACACACACCGCCGGAAGGTCAGAGTACCGGTCTAGCCAGTAAACCTGCTTGAAAGCGTTTGCGTTATTTGCGCGATTAGAACCGTAATCATCAACGGTGGGATCCAGCGATACGAAAGCAGCGAACAACTTTCCATTCGCCAGCTGTTGAAACACGAGCTCCTGACTATCAGAAGCCAACGCTTGGTATGTTCTCGTATAGGTCGGTGCAGCGCCGATATTCGTGATCTTCTTACTCAGGCGATAGGTGTGCGCCGCATCGAAGGGAAGCGTTTGAGCACCGCTCATCCCTACGCTGAGTGGAGCGAGAGAGAGTGCCGCATAGAGCGCATATCGCTTAGGACCGCGACCATTCCACATAGATACTCCTGACAAACTGTCAACCGAGTCTCATAATCGGCAGGTCTCGAGAAAAACTGAAATGGAACCTCCGAGCGGATTAGATGCGCGATACCTGAGTGATATTTGGATGTTAGCTACGAGCACCGGTCCCGGTACGGTTTCGGCGCAGTGCATACACACTTCTGTAGCGCGTGCGGGCTGGCCTCAGCACCCGTATCCACAAGGGCGACAGCGGCTCCGATTAGTCCCGCGCCGACCGTCTCCCCACCGATATCTCAACGTGTGCTGGACCAAGGTCGTGTCTCGGACTCGCCCACAGAGCGATCTGGGATGGATCTACGAGCTCTGGAATAGCCTCAGGATTTCGAGCGATCTCCTTAATAATCTTTCCACTATCGCGGGCAACATCGACACCCTGAAGTATCCCGAACGGTCCAACTCGACCTCTGAACATACTTGACCCAGCCGCTCCGACTTGCAGAGGCGCTGGACTAGCCGGAATAACTTGGCCTTCCAGATCGTATCCTCCTAACACCTCGGGATTAGCTTCTCTATCGAACGTCGCGAGGTGTACGCCAAGATATCGTTGAGCCCTAAAAGTCACAGCGAAGAGATACCATTGATCAGGACGAATCTGCGTTGAGGCAAAGGCATACCATCGGCCGTTACCAGCTTCATTTCGCCAGAACACGTGTGGCCTCACACCATCTGCTCCACCCACTAGGGCCAACGCATAGCCAGTGGAGCTTTTAGAATTGGGATCAAACTTACCCAAAAATGGAGCTCTATCTTCGTCCTTCAAGGGGTTCTTTAATTTAAACCAAGCAAACAGAAGGAAATCGCCCGCTGATGGATTGAGCGAGGGGGAGTTCTCAATTCGAACAACGGTCCCAACTCCCGTCACCGGAACGGCTTGGGCGAATGCATCCTCTGATGAAGGCTCAACGCGTACATGAGCAGGATCCGACGCCTTAAGGGAGAACCCGACGGCAACAACCGCCAACCAAGAGACACCAAAAGCAATAAAAAATCCAAGCACGAGAAACAGGGTTCTCGGCTTGGATTCTAACGAGTCAGTCGATCTAGTGTTAGAGACAGTACTATCTTCGGGTCGACCCGAACGATCAGGAACCTCAAATGCTTGATGACCTGACATCTACCCCTTTTTCTGCGTTGGAGGGCGGCCCTAACTTCAATGAGACCAACTCTCAATGACAGAGTGTGTTACTCGGCAGCTTCGGACTCAGTGCTCTCAGTTGCAGAGGTCTCCTCAGAACCTTCCTCTGCGCCCTCGTCAGCGTCCTTCTTCTTTGCGCCGCGTTTGCCTTTACCCTTAGCCGCACCCTCAACAGGAGCAGCTTGCTGAGCAGCAATTACCTTGATCTGAACCGGCACCGTTACTTCCGAGTGAAGCTTAACCTCGGCCTTGTGCATACCAACGCTCTTGATGGCATCAACCAAACGGATCTGACGTCGGTCAACCGTGTATCCAAGAGTCTTAAGAGCGCCCTCGATATCCTTAGCAGTGATAGCTCCGAAGCTCTTGCCCGATGCTCCAACTTTAAGGGTAAACTCTACGATGATCTGCTGAAGGATGTTGCCGAACTGCTCAGCTTCAGCTTTCTTCTTGATACGCTTAGCAACGATCGCTCCAAGCTTGTGCTTGAGGGCTCGGTCGTTTTGAGCCGATGACTCAATCGCCACACCGCGTGGGATCAAGAAATTTCTCGCATAGCCGCGCTTAACTTTTACAGTATCGCCTACGTATCCAAGAGGGAGAAAATCTTCTCGTAAAATTACTTCCATGGCTTAAGCTCCTTCGAAACTACTCTACACAACACACCGAGCTGGTGGCGTACTACTAATCGTATGAATCTCCGTAGTCGAAATCATCACCCTCAGTGCGAGGATTCTGAAGACGCTTTGGGTTCCCCTTAAACTTGCGTGTCGCAGTCTTGATGAGGTGAGTCTGGAACTTCTGTACCGACTCGTTGATTCGCAAAACGGACTGAAGCGCATTTGGAGCTTCGTGATTTGCAGCCTCGTAGTTAAAAACAACGTAGTAGCCGAAGCGCTGCTTGTTGAAAGAGAACGCTGCCTCCTTCTTGCCCCACGTATCAACGCCCTGCAACGTTGCCTGGTTTGCGGCAAGAACAGCCTCAACCTTCTTAACTTCATCTTTGATCTGAGAGTCACTTAAACGAGGGTTAAAAACCACTACTGACTCATAACGGCGTACTTCCATGTGGACACCTTTACCTACGGTTAACAATTCTTACTAGAATAAGCCTTTCGCATCGCGGACTTCCTAGCTTTATGCTGCCTGCGATAGCCAATCCGCGAGCTTCCGATCAGGTGGAACGGTCCACCGACCCAAAACAGTCACGACTCGAAAAGCCGCCGAAGTTTACCAGAATCGGGGCAAAACACAACTGACCCACCCCCTCAGAAACGTAAGAAAACACCCCTACCTATTGAATTTATTCTGCGCCGCCTTAACCCCTAAAAGGGCCACGGTTACAACGGCAGCGCACGCGTTAGCGACCAATTCTTCCGCAAAAGGCTGTTCTTCTTGAGAGAAACGGCTCAAAACCCAATCCGCGATGCCATCTTCGGACTTAAGAAGCGGGCTGCCAGGAGGGGGTTTTCCGACACCAACCCTTATCCGAACGTACCCCCTGCCCCCACAGAGAGCCGATATCGACCGGAGCCCGTTATGTCCCCCCTCACCCCCGTCGACCTTGATCCTAACCGTACCAAAGGGGACGTCTATCTCATCGTGGACCACAATGACCTGCGAGATCGGGATCTTTCGAAACGAGAGGAAGGAGGCGAGCGGCTCTCCGCTTCGATTCATATAGGTTTGAGGTTTAACGAGAGCCGCAGACCAATCACCCACTTTTACGGATGACTCGTGCAGAGCCCCCTTTTCGCTCCACCCGACCCGCTCAAGATCGCCCGCAAGAGCGGCACGAGCTAAGGGCCGGCACTCCGCCGCCACTCCCGATCCATCAGCCGGAAGCGAGGCAGCGCGCAGCGCGTCGACCACGGCAAAGCCTATGTTATGGCGAGTTCCACTGTACCGGGCACCCGGATTACCAAGCCCAACTACGGTAAGAAACCCGGCACCCACAATGAATCTAGGTTACGATAATTTAGGTTACGACTACTTGGCAGGAGTCTTAGCAGCAGCCGCTGCAGGCGCAGCGCCAGCAGCCGGAGCAGCTGCCTCAGCAGCAGTCTTTGTCTCTTCCTCAACAGCGCGAGGAATAACCACACTCACGATCGTCTCAGTCGGATCGTCAGAGAGGGTCACACCTGCACCAAGGATGAGCTGCTCAGCGTGAATCGACTGACCAAGCCCGAGCGAGCTGATATCAACATTGATAGCTGAAGGTATATTCTTCGGGAGACAACGAACCGTTACCTCGTGAGTTACGAATGTGAGAATTCCCTGCTGAACCTTAACGCCAGGAGCCTCTCCAACGAGCTTGACTGGTACGTCAACTGTGATCTCCTCATCATCCTTGAGAGTCTGGAAATCTACGTGAGTAACACGCCCCTTGAGATAGTCCTGCTGAATCTCCTTCACGATCGCAGCCTTGCCGTTAAGAAGGGGCGAGGAGCTCTTAAAGGTGAATACCTGAGAGCGGCGAGCTTTCGAGGCGAGCGCCGTAAATTCCTTGAATGGAACCTGAACTGAGAGAGGCTTATCAGCCTTGTGGTACGCAACTGCTGGGATAAATCCCTCACGGCGACAACGGTTAGCGGAACCCTTGCCAAGTGCAGGACGCTCAGAGATCTCGATGGTGAAATTTTCCACGGCTTTACTTCCTTAAAAAAATCGCTGCCGAAAGGTAGCAGAAGGAGCGCAACGGGTAAAGGCCTGCCCCCAATCAATGCGGGCCGCCTCATCAATCCTCTGCTCTGCGAGTGAAAACACCCCGCGCTCCGGAAACAAGATAAGGCGTTGTTTTAGCTTGAAATACGGGATTAATCAACCGTTCAGGCGTGTCGACATGCTGGGAGAAGCACCAACAAAGAGCCCTCTTTTCGGTGGCTTAGTGCTTTTCGGCCACCCATTCGTGCGAGCGACAGCAATTCCATCAAGGACGCACGTCCCCGGGACCTCCACGCCTTGAGCCGGCACTGACACGCCCGGAGCCCCTTTCGGCGCCCCTGGTCTTAACTGAACAAGCTACTGACCGAATCGTCGGAGTGAATCCGTCGCATCGCCTCCGCGAAAACGGGCGCAACAGAAAGCACCGTAACTCGATCGTTCGACTGAAGATCGGAGTGCGGGATCGTATCAGTAACGATCACCTCCTCAATATCGCTCGCCCTCAACCGTTCACGCGACTCACCCGAGAGAACCGCATGAACACAACACGCGATGACCCGAGACGCCCCAGCCTTCTTGAGGGTTTCGGCAGCTTTGATCAACGTGCCACCAGTATCAGCAATATCATCGACGATCACGCACGTCTGCCCCTCAACATCTCCGACAACGGTCATTGATGCCACTCGGTTTACACCAGCACGACGTTTGTCGATCACCGCAAGGGGGCAGTTATCAAGTCGAGTAGCAACCAATCTCGCTCGCTCCAATCCGCCCACATCCGGAGAGACGATCGTCACCCCTTCAACTCCAAACTTCGACCGAAGATACGGAATCATAGTTGGCAACGCGTAGAGGTTATCAACGGGAATATCGAAGAATCCCATCATCTGGCCAGCATGAAGATCCATCGTAAGAACGCGATCCGCACCCGCCGTCGTGATCATATCCGCGATAAGCTTGGCCGTAATAGGAACGCGAGGTTTTACCTTACGGTCCTGGCGGGCGTATCCGAAGTACGGAATAGCCGCAGTGATTCTGCCTGCAGAGGAGCGCTTGAGCGCGTCAATAATAATCAACAACTCCATCAAATGATCGTTGCCCGGATTGCAGGTGCTCTGAAGGACAAAAACGTCCCCTCCTCGCACGTTATCGCCGATCTCTACCGATATCTCACCGTCACTAAACTGAACGATCTCTATCTGAGCTGGCGCGGTCGAAAGGGTCTGACACACCGATTGAGCGAAGTGAGGATTTGAACGACCGGCAAAAACGAGAAGTGGTCCTGGCACGGAGAGCTCCTTTGATAGAGAGAGTGAGGCCCCTTTTCTACACCTTCCTCGGCATGACGTGTAGGGATCACGAACAGCTCACACCGACGGTAGTACTGCGATCCCCCTATCTATGAACATCATCAACAGGGGATAAGAAGTTGCCCGGGCAGGGGTCGAACCTGCGTATGGCGGAATCAAAATCCGCTGCCTTACCACTTGGCTACCGGGCACTAAGCGGAGCGACGTTCCAGCTACTAGTACCTTACGGCACCCGACACCCAGAGGTCTCCACTTCTTTTGGTCATGTTGAGTAAAACAAGTGAAGAGCTTTGGCAAGTGTGCGGTGATATTCGGTCTCTTTTATCTCACCCTGACACAATCCGACACAGGTGACAGGTCACTCCGAGGGGTTCCATCCGCTCAACCAACGTAGGATAGAGATCATCCTGTCCAGGCCCAAGCAGGCTAAAAAAGACGGACCCGGACCCCGTTAATGCCGTTCCCCTGGGAACGATCTCCCGAGCCCTCTGCAGCGCCTCCCCTAGGGAAGGCTCCATCTCACAAACCGCCTCTTCAAAATCGTTTTCAACGAGCGAGAGCAGATCCCCCCCTTGTGACCCGACAAAACGGGACATCTCACGATCGCGACACTCCGAGATGGACGGTCGCGTTCTCCGGAAAAACTCGTAAAAGGCCAGGGTCGCTACCGAAACAGGGGGCACCATCAATACCACTGATCCATCCCAGATCGTTCCACGCGAGAGCGACGTCACCTGATCGCCTATCCCAGTCACCACGGCGACGCCTCCTACTAGGGCGTAAGGAACATCCGCACCACACGCCAAAGCCGCCGAGTTAAGTTTCGTCGATAGCTCCGCATCGCTCAGCTCGAACTCACGCGCGAGCGCTACTCCGAAGTGATCACGAAGCACCCGCAACATCGCGCCAGCATCGGAGCTACCACCACCGAGCCCCCCACCGATCGGAATCCGCTTTTCAATCTCACACCGGAAGCCAAATCCCGGCTCAGATATCCCGAACTCACTCCAAAAAGAGCGCCACGCTTTCGAAACCAAATTTTCACCGCTATTGGTGGGGATTACCCCAAGTGGAGAGACCTCAACCGAACATGCCACTTCACGGTGAAAAGATATGCGCACCGTGTCACACAACGATGTCGAGCAATTAAGCATGCTCAAAAGGTGATACCCATCAGGCCTTCTGCCCAAAACCTTGAGGCGGAGATTCACCTTCGCTGGCGCAAGCACCTCGGTAACAACCTCCTCGTGGACAAGGAGAGCCTCTCGCAACGATTTGCCGATTAGGGGATGACCTGACATAGTAAGAGCACAATACTAGAACTTGGCTGAAAAGTCCCCGCCATCGAAGATATCGAGCTGTCGGGAATCAGACGAACGAAGCCTAGCAAGAAAAACGGATGCGTATCCACTCAGATGCACTGGTATTTTTTGCTGGCTCACAAATCCGCAAGCACCTACGAGTCGACGGCGGCAGGTGCAGTGTCCAGGCGGGGAATGTAACGCAGAGACCTCTCTGAGCATGTCATAAACGAGGTATCCCGTCCCTTCGAACCGCGATACGCTGTCGTCACTGGAGCTCTTATGCACGATCGTCACACGCCACCTCCCCCGTCACCCTCTCAAGCTCTCGCGGTAGCAATCGAAGCCGCGCAACGTGGCGGCGCAATCGCGTGCTCGCAGCGATCTCAGAGCTGCGTGTCGATCTCCCTTAAAGCCGCCCGAAACCTCGTCACGACCGCCGACCTTGCCTCAGAGAAGGCGATCATCGAGACCATCCTCTCTCACTTCCCCGATCATAAAATACTCGCCGAAGAGTCTTCACAAAACGCGAAGCCCTCTGATTTTAACGCGGGTCCAGTGTGGATAATCGATCCAATCGACGGAACAACAAACTATGCGCACGGACACAATCAGGTCGGTGTCTCTATCGCCTACGCGCTCGACGGTGTCGTTCAAGCGGGTGCAGTGCTCGCCCCTTTTCAGGGAGAGCTATTTACCGCGACCCGTGGTGGCGGAGCCTTCCGGAACGGAGCGCCCATTGCGTGTACCGAGACGGCGCTCCTCTCAGATGCGCTTATTGCAACAGGTTTTCCCTACGAACGTTCAAACATAGAAAACATCTGCGGCAGACTTCTCCGCCTCTTACGCACATGCCGCGATGTTCGACGACTTGGCGCCGCCTCACTCGACATCTGCTGGGTTGCGTGCGGACGACTTGACGTCTTCTATGAAGAGACACTTATGCCGTGGGATGGCGCCGCTGGGTGCCTCGTTGCGCGAGAAGCAGGCGCCACAATCGGGCACTTTCCGTACGACTCTGACACTCAGAAAAAGACTGTAGGCTATGCTCCAGAACTCTTTATGGACAACCTGATCGTCGCAACACCAAGAGTTTTTCAAGTGGTACAGGACGAACTTTCAAAGTAGGGATCCCCGTCGAATCGAAAGATCCTCCTGAACGGCCCGTCCGAGCGAGGAGAAAATCACGAGGGTAGAAACACCCTCAAAATCCCAAGTCCCAATAAAAAAGGCGAAGTGGGTTCTCCCACCTCGCCCTCTCGATAACGGTGAAAAACTGCTTACAGCTCCTCGTTCTCCTCTGGGAAGCCATCGTTCTCTGAATCACCGGTGCGATCAGAGTAGCGACGCTCTTCGTTCTCCTGCTCAGTCTTGCAGTCGATACAGAGCTGCGCGACCGGGCGAGCCATCAAGCGAGCCACGGAGATCTGCTCTCCACAGCTCTCGCACTCACCAAAGGTCCCGTCTTCCATCTTCTCGAGCGCGGCATCGATCTTCTTAAGATGATTCTGTTCGCGCTTACCTATCTTGGCCAATGAATTTTGATTAATCTCTAATGCGGCGAGATCTACGGAATCACCCGAGGGTGTCTCAAGATCGGCCACTGAGGTCTCACTGATCTCCTCCAGGTGCCGAAGGATGCGCCTCTTCTCTTCCTCAAGAACTTTCTTTAACGCGTCGAGGTCTTTCTTTTTCATACCTTCACCCATAACGCACTCCTACTCCTTCTAAAACCGCCAGACTGCCCCCTGTGCGTTCGGGTCCGGGGAATGCCCCCGCATATGTCTACGGAACTGACGTTAGAGGGAACGACGTGTCCCCAGACCGTCAATTTTTAAGTAGCCCTTAAGGATAGTCGACTAAATGCCCAGGTACAAGGAAAAATGGGACAACAACGTCTTTTTACCCGGCGAACCGAGCCTGAGGTGCTCCACAAAACACCTCCATATCGCGAAAATTGCTTCGAAAATGGCCCGTTCTAGCCGTTTTCAGCCCTATCCTTACCCCTCATGCGCCCTGTCATACAGGGAACCTCTACAAGGTCCCCGTGCCCCACACAAACGATCAAACTGTGGGTGAACCCCCTGGCTGGCCCAACCCTAGGCTGACTTGATCGACCTACGGCTCCCCACTCCACCGACACCTTTCGCCACCCCGTCTTTGCGCCGAGGCGAGGAGCCGCTTAGAGACCCGAACTCGCAAGGTGCTGATAACGATCAGATCTCGTGATGCTCCCCAAAAACGTCCCGGAGCGTATCCGAGATCTCTCCAAGGGTACATGACGCCCGCGCGCACTCAACGATTCGAGGCATTACGTTCTCATCCCCTTCGGCGGCGACGCGAAGCGCCTTAAGTGCAGAGGCAACACGTCCCGAATCTCGGGCAGCTTTGAACGCAGCAACGCGCGATACCTGAGCTCTCTCTACGGCGGGATCGATCTTGAGCACAGGTGGCGACTCCTGCACCGCTTCAGAATATTTATTTACGCCGACGATAACAGAGCTACCACCCTCTATAGCTCTCTGTGCTTCATATGCCGACGATTCAATCTCACCCTGCGGATACCGACTTTCAATCGCCGAGAGCATCCCTCCCATGGAATCGATCTTTTCGATCCGATTCCTTGCCTCACGCTCGATCGAATCGGTCAGCGACTCAATCATATAGCTTCCACCAAGTGGATCTGCCGAACCGGTCACTCCGGATTCCTCAGCTATGACCTGTTGCGTCCTGAGCGCCAACTGGGCACTCGCCTCTGTCGGCAACCCAAGCGCCTCATCAAATCCATTCGTGTGGAGCGATTGCGTCCCGCCCAATACCGCTGCCATCGCCTGAAGGGCCGTGCGCACCACGTTGTTCAAAGGCTGCTGCGCGGTCAAAGAACTACCCGCCGTCTGGGTATGGAATCGAAGCATCAAAGAGCGTTCAT
>JBIIEK010000162.1:0-6792 GCA_044237895.1 Bdellovibrionota bacterium | reverse complement strand
TGACCGTAGCCCACAAGCGGCGTGCGGCTCTAAACTTGGCGACCTCTTCCAAGAAATTATTGTGCGCATTGAAGAAGAAGGCGATGCGAGGTGCGAATTCATCAACTGCCAAGCCTCGCTTCACCGCCGCTTCCACATACGCGATACCATCCGCCAAGGTGAACGCAACCTCCTCAACCGCGGTGCTTCCCGCTTCACGAATGTGATATCCCGATACACTGATCGTATTCCATTGCGGCACGTTTTTCGGACAAAACGAAAAGAGATCGGTTACCAAGCGCATCCCCTGCCGTGGAGGATATATGTAGGTGCCTCGCGCGATATACTCCTTAAGGATATCGTTCTGAGTAGTCCCCTTCAGAGCGCTCCACGGCGTCCCTCGACGCTCTGCGACGACCAGCAAAAACGCCAGCAACGTCGATGCGGTCGCGTTTATCGTCATCGAGATCGAAACCTGATCGAGCGCGATACCATCAAAGAGTCGCTCCATGTCATCCACCGTTGCGATCGACACGCCGACACGACCCACCTCCCCGTGCGCAAGCGCGTGATCTGGGTCACGTCCCATCTGCGTTGGAAGATCAAAGGCGACACTTAAGCCGGTGATGCCCTGCTTCAAGAGGAAATGATACCGCTTATTCGTCTCCTCCGCAGATCCGAATCCGGCGTATTGTCGCATCGTCCACACCTTGCCACGATACATGGAGGGATGAATCCCTCTCGTATATGGATAGGTGCCTGGATTTGAGGCCTCGGCCGCTCCCCTGTCGGACGGCCCGTACACCTCTTTAATCTCAAACCCTGAGGTCGTTGTGTAACTCTTACGGTTTTTCATCGCGCTACCGAACTCTCAATGAGTCTCGAATACTACCCCCGAGACCCTCAACCTCGCTCTGCCGATCGCCTGGCCCCGCGACCGACAACGAGAGCTGTCTACCATCGAAGGAACGAGAGACGAGGTAGGACACTAACACCCCATTCGAGGACTCGCTGATAAATTCATGCACCAACTCAGGCGAGCCACCAACATCCTCTAAGCGCTTCTCGACCCATTGCAACTTTGGAACGGAACCTTCGTACGCATCTTCAAGCTCGACCTTGAACTCCTCCATCTCTCCAGGTTCTACCTGAACCTCTCCAAAACTAACCGTCACAAAGATGCCTTTTTGGCTATCTTGCCAGGCGACGTCCGGATACGGGCCCTCTTTCCACTTCGCCTTAATAACCTTCGCATCGAGCACAACGAATCGCTTTGGAAGGGAGAAGGTGACTCGACCACCAGCGATCGAAACCTCCTCAGCTCTCGTCGACTCCCCACAATCTGGTGGAGCGATAAAGGTCACCTTTCTATCGACCCCCTGAGGATTCGTGTACCGAAGGGTCAAAAGGATCGCCCGTGGCGATTCAAGCTTCGGATTTAAGAAGTCACTCACATAGGAACCGGCCTCTTCATCCCCCCGCTCGCTAGAAAGGAACTCGTCCCAGCTTACAGGCCACCGTTGTTGTTTACAGTAAAACGCTGACATCTCCCCAAACACCGCCCTCTCCTCAACATCAGGGGGCCTCACCGCCGGTATCGGCGTTGTCGAGCATGCTGCGAACAATAAGCAAAGAGCGAGAGAAACGTGCGGAAAAACAGGGCGGCAAATATCCATACCGTAAAAGATAGACGCCTCAAGGAGTGTCCGTAAAGAAGGATTTCCTAACTCACGGAAAAAGAACCCTTTCGTCTCCGTCATGCCATGATAACATTCCCCAAGTATGACCCAGCACAATGAACTTGATCGCCGAAATACCCTCGCAGAGCTAGGTGGTGGCGAGGAACGCATCGCAAAGCAACACCAGAGTGGGAAACTCACGGCGCGAGAGCGCATCAATCTTCTGATTGATAGAGGCTCGTTTCAAGAATTCGATAAGTTCGTTACCCACCGTTCATCAAATTTCGGACTCGGCGATAAGCGTTACCTGGGTGATGGCGTAGTCACCGGTACCGGCACCATCAACGGACGCACGGTGTGTGTGTTTGCCCAAGATTTTACCGTCTTCGGCGGATCCCTCGCCGCTATGCACGCGAAGAAGATCGTTAAGATTATGGATCTCGCCGAACGAATCGGCTGCCCAATCATCGGACTCAACGATTCGGGGGGAGCTCGCATTCAAGAGGGTGTCGAGAGCCTCGGTGGATACGCAGACATCTTTCTGCGTAACACGCTCCTCTCTGGAGTAGTGCCCCAGATATCTCTCATACTTGGTCCGTGCGCTGGTGGTGCTGTGTATTCTCCTGCCATTACCGACTTTATCCTCATGGTCAAAGAGAAGAGCCATATGTTCATCACGGGCCCTGATGTAATTAAAACAGTGACGAAAGAGGACGTCACCAAAGAGGCTCTCGGCGGAGCTGACACTCACATGGCGATAAGCGGTGTCGCCCACTTCGAGGCGAACGACGACGCTCACTGTATCGAGATGTGTAAAGAGCTCCTCTCCTTCCTCCCACAGAACAACATCGACCCCGCTCCGCAGATATTTTCTGGCGATACGGCTCAAAGAGAGGACACAAAGCTTGACTCCCTGATCCCAGCCCAACCGAACCTCCCCTACGATATAAAAGAGATCATCCACTCGATCGCGGATGCTCACCACTTCTTCGAGGTTCAACCGACCTTCGCCCAAAATATCGTCGTCGGATTTATCAGACTCAACGGAAAATCAACGGGCGTCGTCGCCAACCAACCTTCAGTGCTTGCTGGCTGTCTTGATATTAACGCGAGCACAAAAGCGGCTCGATTCGTCAGGTTCTGCGACGCATTCAACATCCCCCTCTTAACCCTTGTAGATGTTCCCGGGTTCTTGCCGGGAGTTCTACAGGAGCACGGTGGCATCATCCGCCACGGGGCAAAGCTCCTCTATGCCTTTGCTGAAGCAACTGTCCCCAAGGTAACCGTCATAACCCGAAAAGCATACGGCGGCGCGTACGACGTCATGGCGTCAAAACACATCAGAGCAGACATTAACTTCGCATATCCAAGCGCCGAGATCGCCGTCATGGGCTCCGAAGGGGCAGTAAACATCATCTTTAGGCGAGAGCTCGATGAAGCTGCCAAGAAAGGCAAAGAAGCTGAGAAGCGCGCGGAGCTGGTGAAAGAGTATCGCGAGAAATTCGCTAATCCATGGGAAGCAACAGAGCTCGGATTTATTGACTCGGTGATCTACCCTCGCGAAACCCGCACTCGCGTTATCGAATCCTTTTCGACTCTCGCTACTAAGCGACAAAGTGGGCCGAAGAGAAAACACGGTAATATCCCTCTTTAACAACGATGAGCACACTCCGACCTCCCCTTCCGCCCCCACTCTCGCACGAAGGGATCGCGTTTGTTGCAGCCCCCTCTCAAACCTCAGGAGAACTCTCAGCGGCAGAGATCGCGGCGATTGCCTCCGCGCTCTCATCGGCGCTTCCACCAGGAGACTTCCACCTCACCGAGGGAGGAACGCTGCTCTACTCAAACTCAGGGCAACTCTCGCCGTGGGGACTAGCCGGCCGACTCGAATCGCTACGGAGAGACGAACGATGAGCGTCTATACCGTAACCGTTGAGGGACGCGCCTACACGGTGCAAGTCATCGCGCGCCAAGGCTCTCTCCTGACGTTCGAAGTGGACGGCAGGCAATATTGCGCGACGGCTCTAACACATCCATTCGCTGTGACGTCACGAACCTCCGTCGTGCCTGTGACGGGAGAGCGTCGCACTCGAGCAGAGGCAGGGAGCGCTCACGCGAGCGCTCAATCAGAGGTCAAGGCCCCCCTTCCCGGGATCATCTCAGATGTAAAGGTGCAAGCGGGCGATACGGTCAAAACAGGATCAACCCTTATCGTTATCGAGGCGATGAAGATGGAGAATCCGATCAAGGCGCCGCGAGACTGTGTAATCAAAACAGTAGAGGTCAGTAAAGGGCAAGATGTCCAACACGGCGCGGTGCTGATCACCCTCGAATAACCGTTTCTGCCCGAGGCCTCGTCGGCGACCCTCGACAATCGTTACCACGTCAGCCGTTTTCTCAATCCGTGCGATATCCTAAGGCCGCCCCGTAACCGGACATCCTACCTTGTGCTGTCCAGTCTCATCGCGATGCTTCGTGAGATACTTCACAAATGGTGTGCCTCCCGTTCCGACCTGCGAGGGATTGCTCGGATCCGTCTGCGCCTGTTTCGCGATGTAGCTTACCGCATACTCAAGATGCTTGGTCCGGAACTTCTCAACCCAGTCGACACATTCGTTGTAGATCGCTTGTAGCGTGGCATCTCCCGAATGCTGCGCTACAAAATCACGCGTCGACGGTCCAGCCTCTACCGCCTCAAGAAACGCCTTATGCTTCGGCGGCATATAGGTTCGCATCTCCATAAGATACGTCTTCAAGAGATCTTCTACGTGACCTATCCCCAAGAAAGCATCGAGCGCCGGAATAATAGTACTCTGCGCCCCAGTCTCGCCGCGGAACAACTGCCCAACACCTCCATATTCCTGAACACCTTCATAGATGAGCCCATTCGGAAGGGATGGATTGTTCTTCCACCCGTGGATGTACGGACGAACGCGATGAAAATACATGAACGGATCGCAGTGGAGCACCATATCACACAACGATTGGTACATACCGGAGAGCGCGCATGCCATCTCTTTAAGGGCTTTCGTAAGCCCTCCTACATCGCTCCCCTCAACGGCCCGTCTACCCTGCGCGATCGCAGACAAGGCTTGAGCGGCCTTCGCCTCGATATCAACATGTACAATAACGAACCACTCCTCATCGATTCCAGCGAGGAAGTTTTGAGCAAGCGCAACATTTCCCATCGCGATCGGGCCCTTCGGATCTATCCGCTGCCAGTTGTCGAGCGCGTACGACTCATAGGAAAGAACCGGTGGACGACCACACCTCTTGGCAACCTCATACCACGGTCGAGCGAGTACCTCGGGAATTCGGTCGACTGTAGGTTTTTCACCAAACACGTACGCATGCCCGATGAATGAAAGAAGGACCATAGCACGCTTCACCTCGGCTTCGGTCGTAAGCGCGTCTACCGGAAACGGGGGCAACGCGTTAACCGTTTTTCGAAGACTTAATCCGGCTAAATATTTCGGAAGCCTTTGGGCAACGTTCTCCCATGCCGCGAATTGACTTGGGAGCGAAAGCAAAGGATCCGAGTGTGGAAGAAATCCTCGAGTATCACTAAGTCCAAATTGAGCCAGATCACACGATGTCATGGGTCACCTATGAGTATTTAAAACATCCTCGAGATTCGAAACTGACTCGGGGATAGCGTACAGACCGGCGGATCGCCGCCTTGAGCCGCACCACTGTTTTGCGGATTACGCCTCACTATTATCGACCCCTCCACCGGTGGCAACAATAATTTATTGTCTCCTGTATGATCATTCCCCTGGACACCATTCTTCGTTAAGCGGATGCTTGAAGGATATGGCGAATCCAGAAATCAAGACGATCCTCGTAACCACCGATCTCTCACAAGAGTCCATCAAGGCGTATCCGTATGCCCGAGCGATGGCGAAGGCATTCAACGCCAAGCTACGAGTGCTTACCTGCATCGACACCTCTATTCAGCTTGGGGTCGGCGGCTCCATGGAGATGCCGGTCATGTACGTTCCTGAAACGATCGCCGCCCTCAAAGAAAAGACCGTTCAACAACTCAAGGAGCATATTCAAGCACACTTTCCGGAGGAGAATCCTGAGTTTATCGTGCGCGAGTCGGCCATCCCGGTCCACCATATCATCTCAGACTTTATCAAAGAGGATGAGGTCGACCTCACCATTATGGCGTCACACGGACGGTCGGGGCTGACAAGAACATTCATGGGGAGCGTAGCTGAACAGGTGCTCCGCGCATCTCCTAAACCCGTGTTGGTTGTGCCAGCCAGATAGAATTCCTGTCCATCAAGGGGATCACCCCTCCATAGCCTGCGTTGGGCCATATCCCTTACGCCTCAGTGGGTCGACGATCGTGTCATAAACGCCTACAGCTCATTGCAAGGGCTCTATGACACGCTCGATTCTCAAAACGATCCTTATTGTTACCACCGGACTTATCCCCCCCGCATTCGCAGCCCCGGTCGATGAGTGCCTTCCATTCCTTAGAAACTGTCTGATGAAAACAGACACAAAACGAGACGAGTGCCTTGCATCCCTTAAATCTTCTCCTATCTGCGCAGCCTCTACATCACTCGATCTTCTACGCCGAAGAAACCTTTTATCTCCCCGACTCCCCGAGGGCCCTGCGTTTCTCGGACCACAAGAAACGAATCGCACATGCATCGATCGTTTTGATCGGCAGTGGCTCAAGACGCTAACCGAAACACCTACATCGCTTCCGGAACATAGAACACTTGAGGATTCTATCTCTCGATGCGAGCAGGAGCCCGCGATAGATCTGTATCGACCGTAGCGCCGGCTGAACGGCGGCAACATATTCCACCGACACTGTGCAAATCTGAATGAATGAAGAAAAGAGATGTGGGTTGCTAAAACACGATCAAAAGACCGTTGGCTACGCAACCCGATAGCCGTCCTGCTAACCTTACGTTTTTTCCAGAGGGAACACTGTTATTCTGGTATTCTCCTCTTCGCTGTTATAGCGAACCTGCTTCTCATCCTGTTCAACTATTTTGAACCGGACGAACAGCATACTTTCGGCGTGGTATTTCCAAAGCGCTTGATCTTCGGGAATACCCTTCGGCAGAGGTTTGCCGTGATAATTTGCCCAAGTGTGGATTTCGACCGAAGA
>JBIIEK010000105.1:0-10192 GCA_044237895.1 Bdellovibrionota bacterium | reverse complement strand
TTCTCTCTTCGACACAGAAACCCGCGATACACTTGGGGAAATCCACCGTCCTTGGACACCCAAAGCGACACGCGCATTGAGGGCCTCCTTTCATTATTTTTTGGGATCATAGTAACAACCTTTCGGACCCTAAAAGGATATCGAAATCCAGGTAGTTTCTCTAGGTAATGGGGTTAAAGGCTCCCGAAACGAACAGATTGAAACCTGAGAACCCTGGTTTTTTCGTTAAGTAGGCCATAAGCCTCTCCGGATCGGCCCTCGACCCATCGACAATCGAGCTGTCTTGAGACTCCGCGAGCACGCACGCCCCCGTTCGCAATCCTCCATCCATAAGCTTACCGGCCCCAACGGAAATCATGTCGACACCGTCTCGAAGACCCTGATATCTTGGTCTGTAGCTCTTTATAGGTTCTTCCGCTCACGAAGGAGGCGGATACAATGTCACAAGCGGTTCCAGCATCTACCAATTCATCAACCCAAAATACCGTCAAACTCTCATTCTCAGAGGACTGCAAGGTCGCCACGATAACCCTGGGCGGAGACGACGAGCGCGCGATTACGCTGACACCCGTAAGACTTCAATCTTTCAAAACAGCTCTAGCGGAGGTGAAAGCCGCGAAGGTTAAGGGGCTCGTTATCAAATCACCAAATATCGAGTCTTTCTGCGTCGGCGCGGACATCTCCCTCATTCAAAGCGTAACGGACCCCGAAAAGGGAGCGGAACTCGCTGCGGAGGGCCAAGGCGCCTACGATCTCCTAGAGGATCTCGGATGCGTCACGGTCGCCGCGATCGGCGGCCCCTGCGTCGGGGGAGGATGCGAGCTGGTTCTCGCCTGCACGTATCGGATCATCACTGACTCAAAGAGCAGCTCAATCGGACTTCCGGAGACCAAACTCGGAATCCTCCCTGGATTCGGCGGAAGCTACCGTCTTCCGCGGGTTGTAGGGCTTCCAAAAGCACTCGACATCATCCTTGCCGGAAAAACCCTCCGCGCTCACCAGGCGTATAAAGCTTCTCTCGTCGACGAGGTCGTTACACCCGAGCGTCTCGTGCAACGAGCAGAGGAGATAGCTCGGGGAGAAAGGGCCCCTCAGCGAAAAAAAATACCTCTCGTCGACCGCATCCTCTCCGGCAATCCGCTTGGTCGCTCCTTCGTGAGGAGCCGGGCGAAAAAAGCGCTCCTGAGACAGACCAAGGGTTTTTATCCTGCTCCTGTGGCGGCGCTCGAGCTTACGGTGGAGGGTCTGGGACGCAATCGCATCGAGGGGCTTAAGATTGAAGCGAGAGAGCTCGGAAAGTTAATCGTTTCACCAGAGAGCAAGGCTCTTGTGCACCTTTTCTTCCTCACGGAGGCGGCCAAGAACCTCGGCAAATCTGCTCGCAAAGAAGTGGCACACATGCACGGGCTCGTCATAGGAGCCGGAACGATGGGTGCTGGAATTGCGGGAGCGCTCGCGAAGAGTGACCACCAAGTGATCGTAAAAGACACCACCGACGCAGGTCTTCAGCGTGGTAAAGATCACCTCGGAAAAGAGCTATCCAAACTCCGCTACCTTTCAAGCCTTGAGAGAGCCGCCATAGGAAACCGCATCGATTGGCTCCAGTTCCCGAGCCCCACGATGAGTCGCTCGTCAATAGTGGTTGAAGCCGTGTTTGAAGAGATGTCACTTAAGAAAAAGATCTTTGCGGACATCACTCCTCGAGTTAGACCGGACGCGATCCTTGCAACGAATACCTCATCGCTCTCCGTGACGGAGATGGCGACAGCTATTGATCGACCGGAGCGATTTGTCGGAATGCACTTTTTTAACCCTGTCGAGAAGATGCCTTTAGTGGAGATCATTCGAGGAGAAAAGACGAGTGATGAAACGGTCGCAAAGGTCGCAGCTCTCACCACTGAGATGGGCAAGTTCCCGATCGTTGTTCGAGATGTGCCCGGCTTCCTGATCAATCGCACGCTCATCCCATACCTGAACGAATCCGTGTTCCTCCTCCAAGAGGGGCATTCAGTAGAGGCGATAGATCGCGCCGCGCTCGCGTTCGGAATGCCGATGGGACCGATCCGCCTTCTCGATGAGGTCGGGCTCGATGTGGCGGCGCACGTTTCAAAGGTAATGACAGATGGCTACGGAGAGCGAATGTCAGTCCCGGCGTTTGCGGAGAAACTTGTGGCGCTGAACCGAAAAGGGAGAAAAACCAACGCGGGGTTCTATACCTACACAGGCAAAGAGAGCGCCCCGTGGGACGGATTAGCAAAGGCGCTGAACCTCCCAACGACTCCGGAGATGAAGCTCTCTCAAGAGGAGATTCAACAACGCCTGATATATCACCTCGTTAATGAAGCGATGAAGTGCTTGAACGACGGCGTTGCCGGCGATGACCGAGAGCTCGCTAAGAAGCAGATCGACCTAGGGACCGTAATGGGGATCGGATTCCCGCCGTTTAGGGGCGGCGTGATCTACTATGCGGAGAGGGAGGGGCTCGACACGATTCGCGATCGCCTTGCGAAGCTCGAGCAAGCCCACGGCCCCCGCTACACCCCGTTTTTTCTCAGAGACCGCGCGCAGTGAACGACACAAATCGCAGCGCTACATGACAATGAACGCTCTCACCGGGCATCTGACTTCGATAATATTTCATAATTCCTCGCCGGCGAAGAGTCGTACGACTGCTCGAGGCGCGAAATGAGGGACAAGCCTAAATTTGGCTGCGGGTTTATGCGATACCGCCGCAGAACGCGACAGTAAAAAGCGGAGGCTTGTAGGTGCCTCTAGGAAATTCAACGGATAGATCTCCGTTACGATACTGTTTGGAGCATCTGCGATACTCAAAATAGATACTAAAGTACCACGCTTGAGCCCTAAAACGGCGCTCAGGATTTTTAGAAAGCACTCTCGGACGATGATCTCTATGTCCACTTGTCTTAGTACTCTTGGGACGAGACCCCGGCTTGACGTTCAGAAGCCTTTGACGACCGACGGACGGCTGACCGTGCCTTTTTTTGAGAACCTCAGCTGTGCGTTCCTTCAATTTCATTCGCATCAGAGTCTCGTATTCGACTTGAGAGAGCTTCTCGTATCCCGGAAGCCGCTCGTATTTGAGCGTACATATCTCTGTAAATCTCTCAATCGGAACTGACGCATCCCATCGTCTCGCGTCGTTATACTCTTTCCACCTAACAAACTTGCACTGGCGAATCCTGCCCGTAATCGCATCCTCGAAACAGTTGTACCCAGGGTAATCAGCAATATCGTCAACCAGTCTATCATTAACAGGCTGTAAAACTGTGTAAAAGAACCTGTCCTCTATGTCAGCATCTGCTGGAAGATACTCAGAAGAATAGCGGCGCGCCCAGAAGCTTCCTCCTGGATACTTGGACTGGAATCGAGGGACGGCTCGAGCCACAGCGGAATTGAAGTCCCGCATGAAGCAGGCCCTGTTAGCTTTTGGAAACTGGGCTACCTTTTGAATATGATTACCCTCGATCGCCAAAGCATATACCTTGACCTCGTAGCGCGAAGAGTATCGTGCCGCGAAGCCGAGTATTGCCTCCTCAAGTTTTCGATTATTTACGAACCAGAGCTCCGAGTTGCGTGCTCTAGTGGTTTGAAACGAGGCTACGTCCTGACATTCGATTCGCGGATGATAACACATGAGGTTCGCTCTCGTTTGATTACTGCTCGCACTGTGTGACTACCCCTACTATCGGATAACTTAACAAAGAGTTGCTGCGCGCGGTCTCTGAGAGAAAATACGAATGAGAAAATACGAATAAAAAAAGCGCCCCTTCTCGCGAAGGGACGCCACTATGTCCAACGGACTGAAAAAGCGCTATCGCGCCACACAACCAAGACCACTCGGGAGGCGCATATCTTTACAACCACGACGACGCTCCTCAACCGAACACTTCTGCTCACTAGGACGGAACCCTGCCGGGCACCGATCCTGTCTGGCAGAGGCAGAATTCTTATCTAGAACGCTCGCCTGAGCCTTCGCTAACTCAAGCCCCTTCTGCGTGAGATCCAAGCAACATACACCTCGCGTGTCGCTGACAACGCTACAATCTTTCTTTCCAAGACCAAGATCTGAGCATGAATAAGGGCATGGTCGGCAGTCAGGGGTCGCCGACGCAACACTAACCACGAACATAGAAGCAACAGCTACGAGGATCGCCACAAATCGCATAGAGAAATCTCCATAAAAAAAGAAGCACCTTAAGTGCTCATCATGTGCCGCCACGGTTGTACTTCAATTCAGGGCTTTTGGGATACAAAAAAATGACACGGTCTCCGGAAGGGTAAAGAGCCCCGCGCTAGGCCGCTTCTTTTACCCCGATCTGCCAACGCTTATAGAAGGTCTCAAGCGCGCCCGGGTACCTCTGCTCTACCTTATCTATAACTAACCCGAGCACACACTGCTGGTCCTCATGAAGGTTAGCCGGATTCGGAAGTTGCGCCATAATCGCAAACGCTATCTCATGCTCATGCACAAGGCAGCGAGCCGCGTTAGAAAACTTGTTTGCCAAGTCAAGAATATCGAAAACGACATTGTGCTCAATCGCGGCCTGAAAGGATGAGGCTAACTCGCGAACGATTCGGTGAACAATTTGCGCAGACACCTCCCCCGGATAGTTCGTGATGCCGAAACACCAACCATCCATCTCTATCTGAAACACTTCATCGTATCGGTTAATAACGGGAAACATACATTCCTTATGCCGCCGACCTCAGAACTTCCGCCGGATCAAACTCTATCGGCCGGATCCCCTCGTACGGACTAATCACTGATCGAGGAAACTCTATGATCTGCTTCTTTTTTTTCGACCCCGAGCCATCATCATTCTCATCCGAGATCTCCGCAGGAGATGCCACATCCATCATCTTTCTCGCCACATACACGAGCGCCATGGTCCGAATGTCGTCTACTTTTTTGCACTCGTGCGCTTCGTGCAAGGAGTCAGGAAGCCTCGTGAGCATTCCGAGTTTTTCGTAGGTCGCAGCGATCTGGCGAATCATATCGACTTGAAGATCCATCCGTTCAGAGGGCTCTATACCGAGCCGTTCCAGGTCTATAACGCGCTTCTGATTCGCCACAATAAATTGCCAAAGCACTTCGACCCAACGAGAACCGATGAGCATCTCTTGATTAAGCGATCGCACCTGAGGATTCACACGCTCAGTACGAGGACCACCCGCGAACCGAAGCGTACTCGTATCCGAGGAACCCGTACCCAACGAGGCCGTTCCCACTATGAGCCCATTGTCAGTATTGAGCGCAACCGGCTCATTCGTCCCTGAAGCGAGAGCGCTTCGAGCCACCATCGCTGGGCTATCTCCCTCACGCCCCTGCTCCTTTGCGCCACCATCGCTCGTCTGTTCACCACTCGATACGAGGCGCTCTTTTACACGCGAGGCATCGCCAGTAACGAGCTCCTCATTGAGGCGTGCGAGCTGTTGCTCTAGGATTTTTAAGGTCTGAGATCGCGGTTGCGTGAGCTTATTCGCAGCGAGATTCGTGATATACTGCGTCCACTGCATATCATCACGACGTGCGTGATCGCGATGCTCATGCGCATCGTGCTGGTGGGCCTGATTTTGGTTCTTCGATTGCTCCATACCGATACAAGTATTCGCAAAGCCCGGTGCGTGCAAACATCCTCCCGCCCGGATCTATTGGGGTTATGGGCGAACTGATTCAGCCCGTTGCATAATGATTGAGACTCTCAAAGGCCCCCTCAAGGAATCCTTGCAAGAACCCGATAATACCTTTATGTTCCTAATAGTTAACGGGGTGTAGCTCAGCCCGGCTAGAGCGCACGGTTCGGGACCGTGAGGTCGAAGGTTCAAATCCTTTCACCCCGATTTTTCCCTCGAATTCTCCCTTTCCTTACCCTCCCCTCATCATGATAACCTCCCTAAAAGAGATAACAATTTCGTTTCGTTCATAGCAGGACCCTTGTGAAGATCCTTAAATTTGGCGGCTCGTCGGTAGGGACCGCCGAACGCATTCAGACCGTAATCTCTCTCGTAACAGATCAGAACAGATACCAACTCGGAGAGGTCCGGGCAGTAGTCGTATCTGCCTTCCAAGGGGTAACCGATATCCTCATCTCTCTTGCTCAAGATGCCGCAACTGGAAGCGTAGAGTACAAACAGGGATTAACCGTCCTCGAAGAGCGCCACCTTAAGGCGGTCGAGGCCCTCATACCCGTTACCCGACGGAGCAGTACACTCGCATCGACGAAAGTTCTCTTGAACGAACTATCCGATCTCCTCCACGGGATTACACTCGTTAGTGAGTGCAGCCCACGAACTCTGGACCTCATCATGAGCTTCGGAGAACGACTCTCCGCGTTTATCGTATCCGAAAGCTTTCTTGCTCGCGGCTTCGACGTTGAAGCTCTCGATGCTCGCGAAATTATCTGGACGAATGATTCCTTTGGTAATGCGCGCCCGGTAAAAGAGAAAACAGAGCAAGCCACTCGCGCCTATTTCGACGCACATCCTAAGCTTCAGATAGTCACCGGTTTTATCGCGAGCTCACTGTCAGAATTAACAACGACGCTAGGACGGGGCGGCTCAGACTATACGGCATCCCTACTAGGCGCTGCACTCGATGCCGATGAGATCGAGATCTGGACTGACGTAGACGGAATGCTCACCGCAGATCCCCGCAAAGTTCCAAAGGCCTTTCCGATTCCGGAGGTAACCTTTGAAGAAGCGATGGAGTTGTGCCATTTCGGGGCGAAGGTGATCTATCCACCGACCATGCAACCCGCAATAGATGCTCGAATACCCCTGGTAATAAAAAACACCTTTCGGCCCGACTCGATCGGAACCCGTATCGTAGAGCACGCACCGACGCTACCCCACCCAATCACCGGAATCTCCTCCATTAGCAACATCGCTCTGATCCGCTTGGAGGGAAGTGGGATGGTAGGAGTAGCCGGAAGCGCGGCACGCCTCTTTAAGGCTCTCGCCGCCGCGAAGATAAATATTATTCTCATCACCCAGGCTTCGTCAGAGCACACCATCTGCTGTGCCATTGATCCACACTCAGTAGAACTCGCTCGCACAGCTGTCGGAGAGGAGTTCGCCCTTGAGCTCCAAGCCGGACTTATCTCACCCCTCGTTGTTGAAGAGGACCTCGCAATTATCTCAGTCGTTGGAGAGCGAATGCGCCATACGCCAGGGATGTCAGGGCGTGTGTTCACAGCACTCGGCTCAAACGGCATCAACGTCGTTGCGGTGGCTCAGGGCTCGTCAGAATTGAACATCTCGGCAGTGATCGCAAACGATGAAGAGGCAAAGGCGCTCAACGCTTTACACGACGAATTCTTCTCGAATCGGGCGAAAACCATTAACCTCTGGATAATCGGAACGGGCCTGATCGGTTCAACACTCCTTAAACAGCTCGAAGCTCAACGTGAAACCCTTCGAACGACGCTCGGACTGGACCTACAGCTTCGCGGAGTCGCCAACAGCAGAAAGATGATTCTCGCGAAACAGGAAGACGAATCACTTGAGTATACCGTCACGCTCTCCAACTCATCCCCGACATTCGTTATCGGTGATTTCATCGCTCACCTCCTCACTGCAAATCTATCGAACTGCGTGTTCGTCGATTGCACCGCCAGCGATGAAATACCTGTGTATTACACCAAGCTCTTAAACCGTAACGTAGCAGTGGTAACTCCTAACAAGCGCGGCGTATCGGGGCCGGTGAAGTTGTTTGAGGAGATCGTGAAAACCGCTCATGAACGACGAACCCCATTCCTTCATGAGACCTGCGTAGGGGCCGCCCTTCCAGTGTTAAGCACCCTCAGAGATCTCGTGCGAAGCGGAGACAAGGTCCATCGCATTGAAGCCGTCCTCTCAGGAACCCTAAGCTTCATCTTCAATTCGATGGCGGAGGGGCGAGCCTTTAGCGACGCCGTGCGAGAAGCAAAGCAACTGGGTTATACCGAACCAGATCCTCGAGACGACCTCTCGGGAGCCGATGTAGCCCGAAAAGTTCTCATCCTCGCTCGAAACGCGGGACTCCCGTTCGACGTATCTCAGATAACTATCAAGCCGCTCTTACCCCCCGAGGCGTCCTCGTGGTCGGTCGATGAATTCATGGAGCGACTACCATCCCTCGATCCACACTTTGAAGCCCAGGCTCAACAAGCAAAGGAGCACGGCAACCGACTCTTCTTTGGAGCGCTCATCGACTGTCAGGAACGTCGAGCCGAGATAAGCCTTCGAGCGGTTCCCCTCAACCATCCCTTCTGCGCGCTCTCCGGAAGCGACAACATCGTCGCCTTTTCTACTCGTCGCTACTCACCCAATCCGCTTGTCGTGAAGGGCCCAGGCGCAGGAGCGGAGGTTACCGCGGCCGGTGTATTTGCCGACATTATTCGGATAGCGAGCTAAGGTATACGATGCGTTCAGTTACAGTATTTGCCCCCGCAACCGTCGCAAATGTAGGATCAGCGTTCGACGTTCTTGGTTTCGCCATCGCAAAACCCGGAGACACCGTCACAGCGCGCATGACACAAACGCCCGGCGTTCAGATTAAAGAGGTCTCCGGAGATAATGGCAGACTCCCGCTCGATCCCCAGACAAACACCGCCGGCGTTTCTGTTTTAGCACTTCTCAAACACCTCTCAGCGATGAACCCATCGCAGTTCGGATCAACGGGGATCGAGCTCTCAATTGAAAAAGGGCTACCGATCGGAAGCGGACTCGGCTCAAGCTCAGCAAGCGCGGTTGCTGCCGTGGTTGCGGCCAACGAACTTCTCAACTCACCATTCACCAGAACGGAACTGCTGCCATTCGCAATGGAGGGGGAACGGATCGCTTGTGGAGCAGCACACGCCGACAACGTAGCTCCGGCACTCCTTGGTGGATTTGTTCTGATCAGAAGCTATTCCCCTCTCGATATCGTGCACCTCCCGACCCCGACAAACGTTTGGGTAACTGTGGTATCACCGGCGCTTGAACTGCGCACTCAAGATGCTCGCAAGGTCCTCAAAAGATCCGTCCCTCTTGAATCCGCGGTCTCTCAATGGGGGAATGTGGCCGCACTCGTTGCCGGTATCTACACCAACGATATCGCCCTTATGGGAAGAGCGCTCGAAGACAAGATAGTTGAACCAGAACGTGCGCAACTGATTCCGGGATATTCCGCCGCAAAATCAGCCGCGCTGCACGAAGGGGCGACCGGATGCTCCATTTCAGGGTCGGGGCCATCTCTCTTCGCGTTTTCAAACTCCGAGAATGCCGCCCTACAGATAGCGGATGCAATGAAGGGAGCGTTTACAGCTCTTGGGGTCTCTGCTGCAAGTTATGTGTCTCAGGTGAACGCTCAAGGCGCCGTTGTGGTACACAAGGAGTAGCCTATATGCCGCTCTGCTCCACGAACGACCGGTCACTAAGACATCCCTGGAGTGAGGGTGTACTCAAAGGCATAGCGCCCGATGGAGGGCTCTATATGCCCGTCGAGGTGCCGATACTCTCCCGACAAGAGCTTGAAGCGTTACGCGGCGCACCTTTCACCGAGCTCGCCTTCCACCTCGCTCACTCGTTCCTTAAAAACGAAGTGCCCACAGACCTCCTTAAGGAGATCTGCGCAGCAGCATTTACCTTCGACGCGCCCCTTAGAGAGATCGCCCCCAACACGCATATCCTGGAACTCTTTCACGGACCGACCTGCGCTTTTAAAGATTTTGGCGCGCGTTTCATGGCGCGCCTCTTTAGACACTTTCTTGGCGACAGCGAGAAGCCGCTCACCGTGCTTGTCGCAACCTCAGGTGACACCGGAAGCGCCGTAGCGAACGCATTCTTCGACAAAACCACCAACCCCTTACTGCAGGTCTCGATACTCTTTCCGAAGGGAAAGGTAACTCCAGTACAAGAGAAGCAGATGACGACCCTTGGACACAACGTCACCGCTTTCGAAGTAGACGGAACGTTTGATGACTGCCAGGCGATCGTAAAGCGAGCGCTTTCGGACGAGATCGTAACAGCTAAGAAGCGCCTCACCTCAGCGAACTCAATCAACATCGCTCGCCTTCTTCCCCAGGTCTTCTATTACGCATACGCAGTACTTCAACTCCCCGACTATGCGAAGCCGATCATCTCTGTTCCAAGTGGAAATCTTGGCAATCTCACGGGTGGCCTTATAGCCCATCGACTAGGAGCACCGGCG
>JBIIEK010000113.1:0-9743 GCA_044237895.1 Bdellovibrionota bacterium | reverse complement strand
GCGCTCCACGTGCCGCCTTGCAACACCTTTGATAACGGGAAGTCAGACTCACTCTTCCCAAGCACAGCGCGGAAGCGGTTCGCGATCTCATCCAGAAGAGAGACCGTCAAAGCGCGCCACTCAACAACGAGCTCGGATGAAGGTGCATGAGAGATAGACAAAGCTGCGGGATCTTTGGGCGAAAGAGCGCCTCCATCAATGAAGAGGCCCCCGTTTCGATATTCGGCAAGTCCCGAAAGGTGATCAAGATTCTTAATCTTGATGCCAAGCTCCTCAAGAGGCTCAACAAGCGAGTACGCTATCCACTGTGAAAGCGTATGGAGAGGAACGAGGCCTTTTGTCTCTCCAACACCACCAACTTTACTGTGCCGCCACACATCTCCAAGATTCTTACCACCGACCTTAAGGCGGCCAGGCCAAATATCATCGAAGGCTCGAAGAATGATACCGAGCACCGTTGACGCTTCGATCGACGCACCGTTACCCGACGCGATCAACACCTCAAGGATCCCCCCGAGTCGTCCCGGACTGCCTATAAAGAGCCCCTTATTCGCCTCAATCGCTCGTCCCAGGCCGTTCAACAATGCACATCGTCCCTGCAGACCAAGCAAGGGATTCTCAGCAGACACTTGAAAAGCGGCTCCCAGCTCCTCAACCGTTACTTTCTTCAATCGAGCACTGGTAGCTGCTAGAGGTTCGCCAAAAAGCCCCTCCCAGAATGCATAGATCGAGGCTAACGCGAGGCCCTCTGATCGCCTATGCCGAATGGACGTATCGATATCCTGATATGCCCACGACGGGCCAGCACCCGCGCTCAGAAGCACACTCACTATGGCGAGCTCAATCTTGGACCGGCACCTCTCTTTTGGCGAAAGCTCCTGTAACAGCTCATGGACCCCATCCACTCGATTGATATCGCCGGCGTTGAAGTGTCTCCATTGACTGTGATACGGAACATTAAGGTCCGGATAATTCGCATTCGTCTCTATGCGCACAAAGCTCACAATCCCATCGAGCCGCTCTGGTCTAACATCGAAGTGATTCAAAGCTCCCTCGAGGCCAAGCTGATAGAGCTCGCCGCACCTATCTCGAATAGATTGAGCGCTCC
The DNA here is from genome assembly GCA_044237895.1 of Bdellovibrionota bacterium. Lineage (GTDB taxonomy): Bacteria > Bdellovibrionota_C > UBA2361 > UBA2361 > OMII01 > OMII01. The sequence continues at coordinate 8,635 of JBIIEK010000113.1, read as the reverse complement.
GAATATATGAGAGCGGATCCCCCGGTTGAGCGGCTTGGCTCATAGTCGCTACTCCTCTAATCCCCGCCCTTTTGTCTTCGCCAATTCATCTGCCGTGGGTGCACCAGAACCAGAGAAGTACCCCGCTGCTTTTTTCGCATCCATTTCAACGTGCGCATCCGGAGGAATTCTATCGTCTGGGATAGAGACACGCTCCACCACCTCGATGCCGGAGCGAGTGATGGCGTTGTACTTCATATCGCTCATTGAAACGAGCCTATCGATTCGCTTCACACCCATCCAGTGCAACACATCCGGCATGAGTTCCTGGAACCGCATATCCTGAACTCCCGCGACGCACTCAGTGCGCTGGAAATATTGATCAGCTCTATCTCCACCCTCCTGGCGTTTCCGTGCATTGTAGACGAGGAATTTTGTGACCTCTCCGAGCGCACGACCCTCTTTGCGGTTATAAACGATAACTCCGCAGCCACCTTTTTGGGCGGTTTTAATGCACTCTTCGATGCCATGAACCAGATACGGTCTGCATGTACAGATATCCGAACCGAATACATCGGACCCATTACATTCATCATGGATACGAATAGTAAGCTCTTTTGAGAGATCGGGGATCGTCTTTACATCACCGAAGAAATACACCGTCTGGCCACCGATTGGCGGCAAGAGCACATGAAGATCAGACCGAGTAACGAGCTCTGGGAACATACCTCCCGTATTCTCAAACAATCCTCGTCGAAGATCACTCTCACTAACACCGAAGCGCCGTGCCACTGCTGGCAAGAACCATACAGGTTCAATCGCCGCCTTAGTAACCAGACAATCACCCCCTGGGCCAACGATCTCTCCATCCACGGCGATATTCCCGGCCCGGATGGATTCCACAACCTCGGGCATCGAGATATGGGCTCGCGTAATCGCAATCGTAGGCTGAATGTTGATGCCTTTCTTTATATACTCACCGAACACCGACCCGACTTCAGCACCCCAAGGATCCATCGACACTATCCGTTGAGAGTCGTACCAGCTATCAAAGGGCCCAATAGCCGAGGTAGGGGATGTATTCGTTAAATCGGGAACGTGATGCGGGTCGAGCGCCCCAGAGGCAACGGCGAGTGCTCGATATACGGAATACGCGCCAGAGTGAGTTCCGATACAATTACGATAGGCTGGATCGGTAAGCGTGCCGATGATCGGACCGCGCACCAGAGGGTCCTTCGCACCCCACTCTATTTTTGGCCCTTTCGTCTCTTGAGACGACGGGTGTGAAGTGAGGACGATCGGTTTTACCGGCTTCTTGATTGACGTCATACGGACCTTTTAAAACCTCTTATTAAGACATCCAATTCTTATCTGATTGCAGCGCCCATTTCGTGGTGACCTTCTTGCGATTCGACCAAAACTCGACGCCCCCACTACCGGTGATATCTCCGGTCCCATATTTCGACGCCTTTGTACCGCCAAAGGAGAAGGGTTCTCGAGGGACGGGAACTCCGATGTTTATCCCAAGCATTCCCGAGGTGGCGTTTTCCGCTACGTAACGAGCCACGGCTCCATTCGTTGTAAAGACACAGGTCGCGTTACCAAAGTTACTTGCACGCTCTAGAGCGAGTGCTTCCTCGAGCGTTTTCACCCGAATTATGCTGAGAACCGGCCCAAAGAGCTCGCTACAGCCACACTCCATTGAGCTCGTGGCGTGATCAAGAATAGTCGGAGCGAGCCAGTTTCCACCCGCATATCCCTGGGGTGGAGAGATCCTTCGTCCATCAAGCGATATCGTCGCTCCGTCTCGTTGAGCCTGCGAGATTGCAGCGGTAAGCCGCTCGTGCGCTGCTCTATCGATAAGCGCTCCCATATCACGACCCAAGACGATCTGACCGGCGGTATGCGCTACGTCGTTGATGATATCCTCACAATCTCCAACCGCAACCATCACACTACCAGCCATACATCGTTGCCCGGCGCATCCGGTGAACGAAGCTACGATTCCATCACTCGCCACCTTACGATCCGCATCAGGAACCACAATGAGGTGATTCTTAGCGCCACCGAGACAGAGAGCCCGCTTCCCGTGAGAGGTCGTTCGGGCGTACACACTCTTTGCAACCGGTGAGGAGCCCACGAATCCGATAGCAGCGACCCGCGGATGGTCCGAGAGCGCCTCGACGATCTCACGACCACCTTGAAGTATTGAGAAAACCCCCTTAGGAAATCCCGCCTCAAGAATAAGCTCGCCCAATAAGCATGGGGTGAAAGGCACCTTATCGGAAGGTTTCAGTATGAAGCTATTACCGACTGCAAGTGCGATCGGAATCATCCACATCGGGACCATCGCTGGAAAATTGAAGGGAGTAATGCCGACGGTTACTCCGAGAGGCTCACGAATGTACTCACACCGCACTCCCCTGCTCACATCCATTGCGCCGCCGATATCGCTATCCTGAAGTCCCACAGCGAACTCTAAAACCTCGATCGCCTTTAAAACTTCCGCCCGCGCCTCTCCAACGGTCTTCCCACATTCCCGCGCAGCGCTGTGAGCAAGCTTCTCGATGTCACGCAAAAGAAGGGTTCGAAACTCAAGGAGGAGGCTTGACCGCTCCTTCCGAGGAACCGCTCGCCAATCACGAAATGCCCTGTCAGCGGCGCTTACCGCTCGATCGACCTCAACAGCGGAACACGGGTAGAGAGAGCCAATAACCTCCCCATTGTAGGGGCTCGAGATCTGATGGCTCGTCGGCCCCATCGTCCACACCCCGTCTATAAGGCTCTGAGCGATAAGCTTTGTCGAAGGAAACTGAACGAACGTTTGCGGGGCGGTTGATGCCATAGACACGTTTCTACTTACACTTCCAAAGCACCTTCGCTTTTCTTCCGGAACCGATTACCATGGGAGGAATCCCTTAGTGACGGACTTCCAGAACGCGGTCCCTCTAGTATGAACGACCCGGTCCAATCTCGCATTCCGAATTACGGAATCTATCCCTTCCCAGTTTCATCCGTATGGGAGGGATTAGCGAGCGCAAGGTGGTTATATGGTTAGATGTTTTTAAGTCCGAGTTCGAATCCCAAAAAGGCGAGCACTCGGAAGGATAAAAACTTAACGAATTCAATAGAAAGGAGCTCGAACCCGGATTCGAAAGGCGCTAAAGTCATGCAGTAAGTGTGAGACTATGAAACCAGCGAACAGACTCTCCTTCGATTATAGAACACTGGCTCAGGGATTTAGGCCGTTGAAGTATCCGATCGTGGACGTGCACTCGCATATTCAGGGACACGAGGCGACGGGTATCTATGCCCGTGCAGCAGAGGAGCACGGCATCGGACTTACTTACTCCATGACCCCTCTGAAGGAGATCTCGGCCGTAAAGCGAATCTTAGGAGAACGGATTCAATTCATCTCAATACCGGACTTCTCGAGTAAGGATAGGATGAATGCCGTAGGTGCGGGATACCAGCGCCAACTACCTGAGTTCAAGAAACACGGCGCAAAGATAGCAAAATTTTGGAACGCTCCAAGGATCTATGACGCGTCCGACGATTCATTCGCCACCAGTCCATTTCGCCTAAACGCTAGCGAAAGGATTGAGTGCATGAAGGTTGCTCAAGATCTTGGAATGATCTTCATGGCACACGTGGGAGATCCCGACACTTGGTTTCAGACAAAGTATCAAGACGCCAATAAATACGGCACTAAATCGCAGCAGTACGATATTTTCGAGGAGGTCCTCGACACCTTTACGGTACCGTGGATCGCCGCTCATATGGGGGGCTCCCCGGAGGATCTTCAGAGACTCTCTGGCTTGCTCGAACGCCATAGCAACCTCTACTTGGATTGCAGCGCTACGAAATGGATCGTTCGGGAGTTGAGTAAACACCCCCCGGAAAAAGTACGCGCATTCTTCATTCGCTGGAAGGAGCGCATCCTTTTCGGTTCAGACATCGTTACGAGCGATGCTCATCTCAATGCCGACTCAAGCTCAACGGAGATGGAAGCAAAATCGTCGAGCGTTGAAGACGCCTACGACCTTTACGCTTCGCGCTATTGGGCACTTCGCACACTTCTAGAGACCGATTACGAGGGACCGTCTCCAATCGCCGACCCTGATCTCCACCTCGTAGATCCGCAGAGCTTCACCCCGCTGGATGCGCCGATCTTACGCGGATGCGCCCTTCCCGAGGACGTACTGCGAGCACTGTACCTAGATAATGCTCAATCGCTCCTCAAATAGGGGCTCTTGGTACCGTAAGCAACGACATAACCCATAGGAATCTGTACGATCTCGGATAATTTCTGCTGCTCCCCTTCTAGTTTCAGGAGTATACTCAAGGCGCGTAACGAAACGGATCTCGCTGTGAGTAAGGTGAACAAAACGCCTATAGCAAAGGCGCTAAACCCGTGACCTCCGAGCAATGTGAAGTACATCCTCGGCCGAGGAGGATACCTTCAGACATTGTCGCCAATCGCGGTCGAGAAGCATTTTGGGATACGCACGAAGGACGCCTTGGTTGGGAGATTTCATCATGTCGAAACACGTGGCCCCATTCACCACCCGATGGATAGATCCCAGAGAGGGCACCGCAAACACCTCAGACGACCCACTCGCGATTGACGGCTTTGATCATATCGAGATCTACGCCGACTCGGCGAAGCAGAGCGCATACTACCTCTCCCACGCCTTTGGATTTGCGCCAGTAGCATACCGCGGGCCGGAGACGGGATGGAGAGAATCAGTGAGCATCCTCCTTAAACAGGGAGATGCTTGCATACTCATCACCTCTCCCCTCAAGATGACAAGCTATATCGCGTCATTCGTCCATGCTCACAGTTTCTCCCCGCGAGATGTCGCTTTTACCGTTCCGCGTTGCGAAGCCGCCTACTATGAAGCGATGAAACGTGGCGCCACCTCCGCGTCCCCTCCCACGGAATGGAAAGACGAGCATGGATCGATCGTCCATGCGGCGATTAAAACGTATGGACATACGATTCACTCATTTGTGGAACGGAGGAATTACAAGGGACTTTATTGGCCTGGATTCATCCCCTACAAGAAGCTCTTTCCACGCACCAGTACCATCAAAGAGGCTGGAATCAAGACGATCGATCACGTCGTCGGAAACGTCGAGCTCGGAAAGATGAACGAGTGGGTAGGGTTCTATGAACGCATCCTAGGCTTTTCACAGCTTACTCACTTTTCTGATAAGGATATCTCAACCGAGTACTCCGCGCTTATGTCGAAGGTTATGAACGGCGGAAAGGGCAAGATAAAATTGCCTATTAATGAACCCGCAGAGGGAAAAAGAAAATCTCAGATTGAAGAATATCTGAATTTCCACGGCGGCCCTGGGGTGCAACACATCGCGTTCCAAACGGACGATATCATCACGGTCGTCCGCACACTTCGAGATCACGACGTCCAATTCCTCCACGTGCCCAAGACATACTATGACGAAATTCCGTCGCGCGTTGGCTCCATCAAGGAAGACCTGGCGATTATTCGAGAGCTTGGCATCCTGGTCGATCGCGACGAAGACGGCTACCTCCTTCAGATATTCACCAAACCCCTTGAGGATCGCCCCACGCTCTTCTTTGAGATCATTCAACGCGAGGGCTCGACAGGGTTCGGCAAAGGAAATTTCAAGGCGCTCTTTGAGGCTATCGAGCGCGAGCAAGCAGAACGAGGAAATCTATGATAGTCGCGTCAATCGAAAGCTCGTTGCCAAAACTCAGGTCAGACGGCGAACTCGTTCTGGTACATCCCCTAAGAGAAACCGTAGCGCTTCTACCCAAGGAGATCTTTTCATCTCTGAGGGAAACCCTCGATTCATGGGAGGAACATTCCCCTCAACTTTTAGAGATCGATAAGAGGCTCCGAGCCGGTAATTGGCCAGAAACCCGCGCAGTGTCTGAGGTGCGATTTAAAGCCCCCCTGCCCCGTTCGTGGGCGTTCCTGGACGGGAGCGCTTTCGTACAACACGTCCTGCTAGTTCGCAAAGCTCGAGGCGCCGAGGCGCCGGAGGATCTGCTGACAGTTCCACTTATGTATCAGGGTGCGAGCGATAATCTTATCGGCCCTTGCGAGGATATCCCTCTGCGCGCCCAAAGCGACGGCATGGACTTTGAGTCCGAGGTTGGGATTATAACGGGACCAGTACCACTCGGAACGAAGGCGGCGGCCGCCGATAAGTATATACGCCTCATCCTCCTGATCAACGATGTTAGCCTTAGAGAGCTCATCCCCCGAGAGCTCGCGACAGGATTCGGATTTTTTCACGGCAAACCACCCTCATCATTCTCGCCGTTCGCCGTTACTCCAGATGAACTTGGGGCGGATTGGCGCGATGGTAGACTACACCTTCCCGTTACTACCACACTTAATGGTGTCCACTTTGGGCATCCGAACGCCGGAGAAATGCACTTCTCATTTCGCGAACTCATAGAGTACGCAGCGACTACCCGTCCCTTAAGCGCTGGCACCATACTTGGCAGCGGTACGGTCTCCAACACTGACGAGTCAGTCGGTTCTAGCTGCCTGGTCGAGAGAAGGATGCTTGAGAAAATACACTCCGGAGCGATCTCAACTCGCTATCTCCACGATGGAGACTCCGTCGAAATATCAGTCGTAAAGGACGGAATCAACATTTTTGGAAGCATCCGGCAAAGGGTAAAACAGGTTTAAGATGCATGAAAGAGAACTCTCGAGATACCCGTGAACTCCTCCTCTCTCGACTCTTTGACTATGCCGGCATGTTTCCACCCGCCGGGAGATCGTTCATCGAAGCGATCACTGAGAGTGCATCCCTACCAACATCTCTGAAGAGGCCGGGATTACTCGCGAGCGACATTGTCCTTGATATCGAGAACGCTTCACGATTACTTTCAACAGATCTTCGAGCATGCGGCTTCTCAAGAAACCTCTCGATGTGCCTCCTCGCTTCTGAGACGCTTGCACGATGCGTGGAATGCGCCACCCGCATCATCACCTCAGAGCGTAAAGATGGATTGAGGATATCGATCTCTTCGGTCGAGGCTAAAGTAGCTCCCGAAGAGATTTCGCCTCTGATCGAGACCCTCCTCCCATTTACTCAAAGAAATTCCATGATACTTGCGCTCGAACCCGATCTATCGACACCTGTCTGGGAAACCAATCTCGAAGCGACGATAGCGGCTATTAAGGGGACGGGCATCGCGCTGAAATGTAGGTGCTCAGGTCCGACCGGCATCGGACCTGAACGATTATCAGCAGCGATCATTCAAGCATGCGATAACAAGTCTCCTTTTAAGGTAACCGGAGGGCTGCATCATCCGTTAGTCGAACGGGAGCGCTATGGCAATACGATTGGCTTCTTGAACCTAGCGGCTGGCGTGCTCTTGCGTCGCGCGAAAGGCGAACACCTTGCTCACGATACGCTATCAACGCTCCTCACAAACTCGTCGTTCCAAGCTATCACGACTGGAGAGGTTCTTGCCTACGACGGGATCTCGATATCATACGATCAAGCAGCTCACGCAAAGAGCGAAGCCCCTTTTTCTATCGGTAGCTGCAGCCTCCATGAACCCGATGCAGATATTGAGAGGCTGGTCTCTCGGTCGAGCTGACGACCGCCTCTCTCAAGTCGAACGGCTAGAAGTATTCCCGAAAGAAAGATAGCTCCCTCTCAGTTATCGGACCGCCCCCGGAGATCATCGCCACGGATGGAAGGTGGAGTTGGGCCACCTCAGGAACCTTTACAAATCCGAGCTGCTCATACATCTTCGGATTCACCTCGGAGAACAACAAAAATCTTACCTCCGAGTCCTCTTGTCGAAACACCTCCATAACTCCTCGCACAAGAAGCGACCCGTATCCTTCGCGACGATGGGAGGGATGAACCAAAAGAGAAGCTAGTCCAACGAGACCTCGAGCAAATCGAATCGTATTTACATTGGCAACGATCTCTCCAGTGGTACGCTCAAAGAGATACCGAGTTCCGCGGATGTGGTTGTGGTCCATTTGGTATTCAGTGACAAACTCTTCAACCGACTTTCCACCCCCCCACGCATCATGCCCGAATGGTAAAATAACCGCATCCTCTTCATGGGTGGCTACACGAATTGCACCCACTCGGGTGAATCGCTTTTTGCCTGGAAGCACCTCCTCGTGAAACATTTCGCGCGGACGGACCCAGAGAGACCCAAGCTCGTTATCATAAAGGGTGCGATACACCTCAAGCGACTCTATGCTCTCTGAGTGAAGGGCCGTCCCGACGTGAAGGTAATACATCCCTTTGGTGTGCTGATAAATCGACCACATATTTGTTCCTTGCGTAACGAGTGGAGCCGTCAAGAACGAGCGACTGTCCTTAAGGCAACTTTACCAACCAACTCGTATCCTTGTACGTCTTAACCTCTCTGTATTTGAATGCCTCAATCGAGTGAACGGCGTTCTGCACCTGTCCGATGGAGATGTCGTGCCCCCCGATACACCCTCCTTTACGAATCTTTGGTAACCAAGCATGAATATCCGCCCGAACACCGTCGTAGGAGTGCTCGGCGTCTATGTACACAAAATCAAGTGTGTTGTCGCCGAATCCGTGCGACGCCGCGATGCTCAGATTCTTGATCACCTCAATATTCTTATACCCGCGGGCCATCTCCCGA
>JBIIEK010000112.1:0-9747 GCA_044237895.1 Bdellovibrionota bacterium | reverse complement strand
AATTCGCGGAGCAGTTGAAAGTTCTCGAAGAGCAGATATACACCCAAGCGGGCGGTGAATTTAACATCAACTCTCCAAAACAGCTGGCGGAGATATTCTTTGAGAAGCTCAACATTCCGACGAAGGGGGTAAAAAAAACAAAGACCGGCTACTCAACCGACTCCTCGGTTCTGGAAAAGCTTGCCGAGTCTCACCCTCTGCCAGCACTCATCCTTGAATACCGTTCTCTCCACAAACTAAAGTCGACCTACACAGATGCTCTTGCGCAGGTTATTTCGCCAAAGACAGGGCGCGTACACACCCGCCTCAATCAGACGGTCACGAGCACCGGCCGTCTGTCCAGCTCGGATCCCAATTTGCAAAACATTCCCGTACAGAGTGAAGCGGGTCGCCGAATTCGCTCAGCATTCGTCCCAGAGCCAGGCAAGATCTTTATAGCCGCCGACTACTCGCAGATCGAGCTGCGACTTCTTGCGCACCTTAGCGGCGACAAGAATATGATTGCGGCTTTCAATCAGGGAACGGATATTCACTCTAACACCGCACGCGAGATCATGGGTTTCGGTGCCTTCGATGAGGTAACAGACGAGCTCCGTCGCGTCGGTAAGACGATTAACTTCGGTATCGTCTACGGCATGGGTGCATTCCGCCTAAGTCGCGAACTCGGCATACCTGTAAATCAAGCGAGCCAATACATCACCAATTACTTTAATCGGTATCCTCGAGTAAAGGAGTACTTCGGTAAGCTTGAGGACGCCGCGATGTCTCACGGAGAGGTTCAAACTATCTTCGGACGAAAACGCGTCATCAGCTCAATCGACACGAGTGGACGAGACCAAGGATTCGCGATGCGAGCTGCTATCAACGCTCCGCTACAAGGTTCGGCGGCAGATATCATCAAGCTTGCCATGGTCAAGGTCGACGAGATGCTTCGCACATCGGGCCTCGACGCAAAACTGATCCTGCAGATCCACGACGAACTTCTGATTGAGGCAAAAGACCTCGGGCCTGTGGAGAATGAGAAGCTACTTAAATCCGTTCAGGAGGCCATGGAGAGCGTCATGTCGCTTTCAGTACCGCTTAAAGTCGACGCGGGCATCGGAAAGTCATGGACAGAGGCGCAGGCATAATAAGACGCGCGGGCCCGAGAATATCGTTGAGGCGCTGCGCCCTTCTATCAAAAGCGCGAGAGTCACGGAATCGGAAGCTTCCAGTAGGGCACCGTCACTTCACGTTTGCGGTACACCTTGCCACGGTGCACCACGCCGTAGTCACCGTTATCATCAGTTTCAGTGGCACCATTGAACCCGAGCATTACTCGCTTTAAGAGCAAGCTCTCCTCGATCTCACTTTCGCTGAAGAGTTCTCCTATTGGTTCAAAAAGTTGCTCAAGCTCTTGATCAAGGTCTACTCCAAGAAATCTATCGTCAAAGAAAAATCCGGTATCTCGACGCACCGACATACGTCGAACACTTGAACAGTGGACGAACACCGCCCCTGGAGCGAGGTGGGAGTGAATGTTCCATAACGTTGGTCGCAGATCGATCGCTCGCACATGCTGCAATACGTAGATACAAAAGCCGAAATCAAAACACCCCTCCAAGTGATGAGGAAGGGAGCCCGTGAATCGACTATCGGACAGGTAGCTCCGCGCGTGCGCTATTTGGTTTGGCGAGGAATCTACTCCTGTCACCACGCAATGAGGGACTCTCGTTAAGACCCCTTTACTGAGACGTCCAATTCCACAGCCATAGTCCAATATGGAGCGCGCGTCCGAGGGAAGATGGCGAAGAATGGCGTCGACGAAGACTGGCGTCTCTTGCTCCCATCGCTCATCAACCGAGAGCTGGTTGATAGTACCGACCACAGTACCTCTCGCCTGTCGGAAATCAGGTTCATCAAAATAACTCATAACTCTCCCCACTCCCGCAGTTTATCTAACGTGACGTCTCTCGCGGTTCGCTTGCCGTCCTTCGATTGCTCCGCTCTAAATACCTTCGCTGCGGGCGGGAACAGGCCTGACAACCCCAGCCCGTATTTCGCCAAGTTATACGCATAAGCGTACTCCGCCATTCGGTTCAGCTCCGCAACCGCACCGATATGAATGGTCGGCTCTCCCTTAAGAGGCTCCCAGAGATCGTGCGTTAGGTGCGACGCAACTAGAAACCACTGCACTGGAAGGACGTTTCTCGCGTCTCGCGCAAAGAACCTATTATCTACCGAGAAGCATTCAGACGCCGGAAAGGAGAGCATCAAACTAACCTTGCGAGGATCAAGATAGGCGGTCGGATCAACGAGATCTCTTCCCAAGAGCAGGTCGGCGTCGATCGAGAAGTTCCACTCATAGTCTTTTCCCACCTCGTAGATCTGCAATCTCTCATAGGCGATCGGATACGCAGGAAACTCGCGTCGCTCTCCTATCACGTGAACGTCAGCGCCAATCCGTTGTGCGTACGCGTGAATACGCGGCATCGTTATGTCGGCCACTTCATCACTGACTATAGGTGGTCCAACAATGTGGACACACGTAGAGCGCATCGTGCTACCTTGCAGAAAAAGATAAGTCCCACCTCTGTCTACAAAAATCGGCGACTGTGCGCGTGAGCTTGACCAAGAGGTCGTCTTAGAATGCGATCCAGTGACGAAGACCGAATCGGCCCCCCGTAACCCTTTGATTCCATACCATGCGACGCCCAGCCACTACGGCGCACCAAACGGAACACGGTTAGAGAATGACGATGCCAAGACTAACTGTTCGGAACCGCGGTCACTACCACATCTTCGGGAAGATCCCCCACACAAGGAGACGAGAGCGTCAGGCGATTGAATACGGACGCTTTTTCCAGAGGTCTATTGAACTCTGAGCGACTTCCTTTTCGTATCCGAGAAATCCCGTAGAGATCTTTACCGCACAGAAGTGTCTCTATCCCTGCGCGTTCCTTTGAAGGGTTAGAGAGGACGCGAACTCCGTCTTTAAGCGTGCCGCCTCGTTGGAACAGAAAAGCTGAGTATTTAATCCGGTGCTTGTTGAACGAGAGGAGGTCATCAAACTGGGCATTCAGTTTTGGCTGACGCCACTCGATCGTGCCATGGCACCAATCGGTAGAGGAGGCCAATAACATCGGGCAGGGGTCAGAGCGGAGGCACGGGAACTGCGGCACTAATTCAGGATAATCGACGCACACGATATCTCGAATCGCCATCAGTCGTCGCGTATGAAGTTGCTGTCCCGGCTCCAGAAGTAAGAGATATCCCCCTTCCGATACTCGTGAGACAAGATCCCGCAGCGTCGACACGCTCTCATTCTCTTCCAGCTCAGCCAAAACGTTTCCCGCGACCACCAGATCAAAAGAGTCTTGAGAAATCGCGCCAAGCGACCCCTTCATATGCATCCGGTCAATCTTCGCCTCGCCACTCCACCCAGACAATAAACGCTCCGCAACTACTCGCATCGGGCCAGACTGCTCAACACAGGTAAGATTCAAGGATGCAACCCCTGCTGCGAGCAGCGCCAACCCGGCGGTGCCCGGTCCGCACCCGACATCTAACATCGAGATAGCGGTCTCCTTAAAGGACATAAGAGGGACGAGATGCACGATCTTCGCCGCGTTTATAATGGTGTAGTACAATGCATACGCTTCAGCGGCTATAGTCCCATGGATGGGTGAGTCGAGCCTCCCTCCTACCGCGTGCGTCACGTAAGCCTGAGAGATCTTACGAAGCTCTGCCGCGAAAGGAGACAGCTCGCTCTTGCTCACATCGCCGGTGCGATATTGGGCGTACGCCTTGGCAGAAAGCAGCTGCTTTGCGAGATACTCTTCAAGTTTTTCAATAGTTGAGGTAGCCATGCTGAGATCGTATTAGGCGTGGGCAAGGTTTCGCCAGTGTACCTCTTTTAGGTCATATTGCCCACTCTAGCAAAGGAGGCTCACTACTACCGCGATATGACGAAGGCCGGAAAAACCTGCCGGAGGAGATCCTAGTTTCGCATTTGGTTTTTCTTTATCAGGGAGGTGCGGTATAAGATCTGTCGACCGATCATGAGACGCTACTATCCCGATCTATCTTCGCGCTTCTCATGCGCGTACCGCTCGACACTAGTGGCGTTTTTCCTTTTCTGGGCTCCTGAACTTGGAGCGTGCGAAGAGAGAGATCCCGTCTCTTTCAGCGGCTACCTCGATGCCTCTATCGCCCATGACTTTAACCATCTTCCGACGCGATATCGGCCCTATACAACACAGCCTTACTACACCGATGAAGCGTCGCTAAACCTTGGTTACGTTGATGCGACACTCGACACGGGCGTCTATCATGGGCGGATCGCGGCTCAGTACGGCTCCTCCGTCGTCGCTAATTATGCTGGAGAACAGGATGAGTTTTTTCGATACATTCAAGAGGCGTTTCTCGGTGCGGATGTAACTGACAAGCTCCGAATCGATGGGGGTATCTTCTTCTCTCACATCGGCATGGAGAACTGGATCTCTCGGGACAACTACACGCCGAGTCGCTCGCTCATCGCCGATTATTCGCCCTACTATCAATCTGGAATTCGAGCGATCTACACGTTTTCTGAGGACTTGTTCGCCGCGATACATCTCATCAGGGGATGGCAGAACATGACAAACGAAAAAGATCCTGGCGTCGGCACCCAACTCAGCTACGCACTTACTAAGCGTGTGTCTCTCATTCACAACACCTGCTTCTTGAACTACCATGGTTCGCGCTTTTTTAATGATTTCATCCTTAAGACTCAGATCACATCCGATTTCGGAATACTTGCCAGTTACGACTTCGGGCTTCAGGAACGCCGAGATGAGACCACCGCCACGTGGCGCGGATGGGCTATCGTGCCGCACTACACAATCAACAACTCCATTTCGATTGCGGGGCGAGTCGAGCAGTACGTTGACCCGCATCAGGTAATCATTCAAAGCCTATCGGGCTACAGCGTCAATACGACTGGACTCTCGGCGAATGTAGACGTAACGCTCTACGCAGGGCTCGTCTGGAGAAACGAATACAGGGCGTTCGTCAGCACGCGAGATATCTTTCCTCGACGAGAGGGGTTCTCCGCCTCAGACAGCTTCGTCATGTCCTCGCTTCAATACACGATACGATGATGCCTATTCAGTCGAGGGCCACCACCTGATGACTTTTCTACAGTATAGGTGAGAAGAGGCGTGCGAAACGCGACCAAGCCCGTCTCCACAACGATAGATCGCTCGCGCGTTGGTTTGAGACATCCTCCGAGTGTCGCATGTCATCCTCGAGCATCGTGGCGACCTGTGCGACGAACGCCTTATCAGCGACTACCGAGGTCGCCTCAAAATTAAGACGGAACGATCGATTATCGAAATTCGCCGTCCCTATCGCCGCGTAAAGGTCATCGACTATCACTACCTTCTCATGGAGAAACCCCTCGGTGTAACGGTACACCTTGACGCCATGAGCGGCCGCAGCCGGAACATAAAAGAACGACGCCAACCACACCAAGAGGTGGTCTTTCTTAGCCGGAAGGATTACGCGCACATCAACACCGCGCAGCGCCGCCAACTGAAGCGCGCAAAGAAGAGCGTCGTCCGGTATGAAATAGGGGCTGGCGATCCACACCCGGGAGCGTGCGGCTGCAATGCAATGAGAAAAGTATAGGATACACCGATCAACTCGGTCGGCCGGTCCGGAGGGAATAGTTAACACAGGCGAAGCTGCAACGGGTACCGGGGCGAGGAGAGCCACATCCGGAACTCTTCCCGTTGCCCAGACCCAGTCAGTACAGAAGATCCCCTTAAGCTGAACAGCTCCCGGTCCGGCTATTTTTATATGAGTATCACGCCACCGTCCGAACTTCGTATCCCGTCCTAGATACTCGTCACCGACGTTATGCCCACCTATAAAACCAACTTGTCCGTCGACAACGACGATCTTACGGTGATTACGAAAATTGATCTGAAAGAAGTTTCGCAGCCCCTTCCTCGTACCAAAAGGCGACACCTCTATCCCTGCCTGACGGAGCTCATCGAGGTAGCTCGACGGTAGGGAGTGGCTCCCCACCTCATCATAGAGAAGAAATATCTTCACCCCACGCTTAGCGGCGGCGATGAGCCGAGCCTTGCATTCACGGCCTATCTCATCGTCTTTGATGATAAAAAACTCAAAGAGTATGTAGCTCCGCGCCTCTCCTATCGCCTCGAATATAGCGTCAAAGGTCGCTCTACCGTCGATGAGAAGTTGTACTGAGTTCCCACCTAGAAATTGGGTCTCTGCGATACGGGCGAACGTATCCGCTCGCCCTATCTCGGGATCCTCAGGTAGAACCGCGTGCCGCCTAACTTGATCATGATACCACGAGACCCCACTCTGCTGATGCGCGACAACTCGCGCGATCCTCTCCTGATATCCCTCGAATCGAGTACGACCAAAGATCCAATAGATAGGTAAGCTTAGATAGGGAAAGAAAATGAGGAACAAACACCACGCGATCGCCCCTTGAGCGCTACGAGCGAAATAGAGCGCCTCTACGGCTGAAAGCAATCCAAGAATATGGAGAGCCGGAATGAGACAGGCGATAACAGTTACAAGGGTTGAGAATCCCATACCCCTTCAAGTCTGCCACGCGGGCTCGAGCGTGGACATGGATAAACCACGGTTACGCCGACGATGCCCAAATTTAACTGGCAGAACGGATCCTTTTCGGTTAGATAGCGGATGTTGTTCTGTTCGGTACCCCTCATTATTAGGTAATACGATGAAAAAATATGTATCAACTCTAACCCTCGCTCTGGCTTTGAGCGCATGCTCAGCGACTCCGTATACAGGAGAGACACTCACAGAGACCACAACACCTAGCGGTCTTAACGTTATTCAAAGCAGCGCTCGCAAAGTGCTCCCATCCGGTGTTCTTGCTGGAGAGGAGACCGAGCTCGCACAGATGACGGCGACCGTAGAAGAGGTTAACGCTAAGACTCGCGTAGCCAAACTCAGAACTCAGGACGGTCGTCTTGTCTCTTTGAAGGTCAGCCCAGAGGTAAAGAACCTCGCTCAAGTGAAGAAGGGCGACACGCTCGTTCTCGACTACGTAGAGGCTGTAGAGTTTGAAGTTCGGAAACCAACACCGGAAGAGGAAGCTCTCGCGGGAGTGGGTATCGATGTAGCTGCCGCCGCAGAGAAGGGAGAGAAGCCCGCAGCAGCGTTGGCTTATGAGCGTATCGATATCCTTGTTGTTGAGTCGATTGATAAGAAGAAGGAGCTTATCACTTTGCGAGGCCCCCAGGGTTTTGTCACAGTGAAGTCTAAGTATCCAAAGAACCTCAAGGTTATTAAGACTGGCGATACCGTTGTCGTGAAGAGCTCCGAGCTCTTCGCCGCTCGAATTCAGCCAGTTGGATAAGCGACCGCTATCCACGTCATGAGGGGGTGCATCCATTCGGAGGCACCCCCTTTTTCGTGCCCTCTAAACCTGGTGGGGCACATTGCGAAAATGCAGATTTGTTGAAACACTCTAACCATGAAAGCACGAACCCTTCTTTTTTCGGTACTTTGTCTTGTGATAACGGCTTGCAGCTCAACGGTTTCGACCCCCGCCAACGTTGCTCAATCCAAATTTCCGACCGTTCGGGGAGAGGACCTCAACAAACAGGCGATCCTCCTTCCTGATCACTACCGCGGAAAGGACACCCTCCTCCTCGTTGGATACACTCAAAAAACTCAGTTCGATATCGATCGATGGATCTTGGGCGTCTTACAGGCCGACATAAAAGTTGAGATCGTAGAGGTCCCGACAATCGCTGGCATGATGCCGCAAATGGTTCAAGGATTCATTAACGACGGAATGCGTAAGGGCATACCAACCTCCGACTGGGCTTCTGTTGTCACAGTCTACGAGGACGCACCCAAAATTATCGCAGCTCTCGGTAACGAACGTCCACAGAGTGCCTATGCTGTTCTTCTCAATCGCGAGGGCACGATCGTCTGGACATCGAACGCCGGATACTCCGCGTCCCAGGTGCTCGATCTCAAGAAACAGGTAGAGGGCCCGGCACCAAAAGATCGGTAAAAAGATCACGGGCGCGGGTACGAAGCGTAGGTCCGCTCGATAGAGAGATTCTCTAGCCCCTAGTCATGTGGGAGCGTCCCTCGCGGCGAGCGCAGATAGATAAAAGGCGTCGCTTCTAAAAAGTGTGCGACCTTTGATGTGTACACATCGGCGTAGCGCTCCACCTGAAATGCCAAGTGGCTCTTATCGTTTCCTGTCCGCATGAGCGGCCCCCAAAATGGATGCCCAAGTTCGCTTGAGCATTTAGCGAGCGGCGCTATCTTATGGTCAAGGGATTCAATGGCTGTCTTCAAGCGACCCAGCTGCTGTTGAATGGTCCTCACATCCCCCTCTTGTGGCCCATACTTGTCGACGAGCCTTTGGAGATGAACACGGAGACTGCAGCTCTGTGCCTCAAGCTCCTCCTTCTCCCGCATCAACACGCTGAGCTGCTCCTGGTCGTCTTTGAAAGACGCGGCCGCAGAGACCTCCTCATCTAATTCTCTTAAAATAAGGGCAGTTCTCCACCGAAGCACACTCTTCGTAACAAGCACGTCACCAAATACATGGTCACCCACATACAGTATCTCGTCTCCCGTTAAGCCGAGAAACTTTTCAACCGCTCCGGCGCTACCACCATAATAGAGCGCACTCTTCTTTAGACCACCGACGGTCGGCTTTAAGAGCCCCTCCTCCGTCACAAATTCAAAGAACGCGTTGTTCGTAGTGAAGAAGCTGGGTTTTCGAGCGCTTACAATTACGACATCGAAGATGTCACGCCACGTCATCCCGGCGGGAAGAAATCGATTAAACGCGTAGGTCATGATCGGCTGCGTGTACTGCCACTCAGAATTCGTAATGAGCATCAGCTTCTTCCCCGCGTGCTTTTGGTCCAGCAATGCGAGGGGAATATCGGGGTTCAGTTCCACGAAAAGCTCAGGATTCGCCAATATCTCCGCTTTCAGCCTTCCCTCTGTGTGAGCGGCATCAAGTGCCTTAATAACTTTCGCATAGAGGTCCGTATAGCCTATCGCTTCAGGCAACTTTCCCTGGTCCAGGAGATCCACGAGCTGCGCGTAGAAGCAACCCTCGGATAGAGAGAAGAAGGTATTTAGAAACACCCAACGATTCTCATTAAGGTCGACGATCGTTCTCTGATAGTCGTCCCGCAAGTTTTCAAAAGCTATCGGCTTAGTTCCATGTATCGCCTGCTTAATGAAACCGAAACGGTTCGATTTGACGATATTACCGAGCTCCTTATCGATGATGAGCCCTCGACGGACGAGGTTCGGATCGAATGTGAGGTGCTCGACAGGCCAACCTTGATTGAGAAACTGCTCCTTTAAATATTTATACGCGCGCTCTTCCCACTTATGAACGTCGTAGTGGATGAGCGTGTAATCCATGTCGTAACCAATCGCTTGAATGGCTCGAAGATTAAGAGTGCGATTACAAAAGAGCGATACCGTCATTTCTTTCTCCAATTTTTGCTCACAGTGTACGCCGGTTTGAATGGCAATTGGATACGCAATCTGTGAGAAAGCGGTTAAATGACCTCCCCTAGGGGCAGAAATCCAGCAGATTCAAACACTAATCGTTTACAGGCTCCCACCCGAACTTCCGATCTGGGTGGCAACGTAAGCAGATGTCGTTATAAGACTGGTGTGCTATTTCAGAGGTCTTGAAGGGCTATCTACGAACCGAGGGTCGGGGCG
>JBIIEK010000110.1:0-9768 GCA_044237895.1 Bdellovibrionota bacterium | reverse complement strand
GTTCCATCGATGATGAAAGACCTGCGCTCCAAAGGCTTGTGCTATCGCCGGAGTCTGATCACTCGAACCTGTATCAACAACGATCATCTCGCCGACTAAGCCACGAACGCTTGCAAGCATGTCGGCGATACACGACGCTTCGTTTTTGACGATCGCGCAAAGAGAGATCATCGCCTAAACCCGTGGGAGAAGCCCGCTGAAGTTATACGTTCCGCAGTGGACGAGCCTCACCCATGGAGCTGCCCACACCTGAAATCCATTTCCGCGAGCTAGCTTGCAGAAATGGTAGTCTTCAGAGAGAAGGCGATTGCTCTTTTCATCGATGCTCGTTGCGAAAAATTCATGAATACGTATCTCTCGCTTGTCTGTATCTTCTGGCAGGAACATGTCGTGACTATAGCGAGGAACTAATGTCGAGAGTGTTTCGAGCACCTCCCGTTTGATGACCATGAATCCTGTGCCTCCGTTTTCTATTTCAAGGGGCTGATCGACGCGAAAGTTATCCCGCTCTCGACCTGAGACTGGATTGACCACAAATGAACCGGTGAAATTTGAAAGCTGCTCCAGAGGCACTCCCTGTTGTACTGCCGCTTGTATGAGCGGCCAGTTAATCTCTTTTTTTGGATAGACGCCGCAGATAATGTCCTTGTCTGCGTTGATCATTGAAACGATGTCTGTTGCATTGAAGCCTATGTCGGCATCGATGAACATCAGGTGGGAGAAGTCGGTATCGAGAAAATTGCGGGTAAGGAGATTGCGAGCCCGAGTTATCAGCGACTCGTTGACTAAATAGCTGTAGGTGAAAGGGATGCCGGCGCCGTTCAGTACGTTACTTACCGAGATCATGCCCGCCGTGTAGAGACCGGTGCACTGACCTCCGTACATTGGGGACGCGATGAATAGTTTTGTGGACATGGTGTATGAGCCTTACACAGAAGGTATCGGCAGAGAGTCCCTCTACCTTTAACTGCATCAGAGAAGGTGATTCGTCAGGTGTTTTAGGGGTTTATGGTCGGTTAAGCCCGGCGCGGACGGTCGAGAAGTACACGTCGCAAAGATCGATATCCAGCTCGTCGGTGTTTGGTTGTTCACCAGCAGATCGTACGTTTGTTTCGGTATCGACGGAGAAAAGGGAGTCTCCGAGGGCTGTTTTGAGGGTGTGTATCACAGCGCTGGTGTGAGCGATCTGAGGTTCCGATCCCCCACCAAGCCCTCCGGCATATCCGAAGGTAAAGACATGTGGGAAGTGCCGCTCAATAGCTCTCTGGAGTTTTACCGCGGGTTCTAGGTCTATTTTGAGACCTGCGCCCGCCGAGGGATCCATGAGGATCTTCGAGATGGATGCAGCGATTGACTCCACGTATCGAAGCAGTTCGGTTTCGCTCAGATCACTAAGCTCTTTTCGTAGCTGTAGGACGAGTGGCACACCGGCTTCTCGGTGAATTTCGTTTATATCCTCGGCCCGGAATATGCCGTTGAGTTGCACTGGCGGAAAAAGGTTGGCTTTGGAAAGCGCTGAAAGAAGGGAGAGGACGGGCTGGACATCACCAGGATCTCCCGGCCACGTCTTGGTGAGTTCGAAATGGAGCATCCCAATTGCTCCCCTCTCTTTGGCTGCGGATAATATCTCTGTGAGAACACCCCGACTCATTACGTGCCGATAGGGCTTGCTCGTATGAGATGGTTTCCCGTCTGTGAGAAGGCCCGGACTAACGAGACAGCCAATCATCGTCGTGTGGGAGCACCCCGGTCCGAACTGATGACGTGCTGCAGCATCCACGAGGCGGTCCACTTGCTCAGGGGCCTGTACTCCGGTGACTCCGATATAGTGGGGAATGCTGCGTGTGAGGGGCGACGACACCATAGGTTTGGGAATTTCTCTGCGTGAGCTTGCTAAAAGGGTATCAGGATGGACATGCCTCGGCAAATGAAACAAAGGCTGAGAAGAGCTCTTGTCACCGCACCGATTACAAGGTGTTCGTAACCCACTAATTTTGATACGATCTTATGTGAATGAATGAGACGAAAGGAAAAGTAGGATCTCAAGGAGCGCCAGAGTCTGTGGAAGCGGCTTTGAGATTAGTCGTGTCAACGATTCTCGACTCTAAGATCTTCGACAGGGATTTCTACCTCGCTCAAGTATCGGAGATCGAGCGTCCGGAGATAAAAGATCCTCTGGTGCATTACGTCATTTCAGGCGACGCACGTAATCTCTCTCCTCATCCGCTGTTCAATCCGGCGGTCTACCGTCGGTACAACATGAAGGCGTTAGAGATGCGTCAGAATTCTCTGGCGCATTATCTCTCCGGCCAATGGAGGGGGCCGGGTATTACCAGCATGATGTTTGACTCGAAGTGGTACCTTGATACCAATACGGAGGTCAGAGCGAGCGGAATGAGCCCGCTCGCTCACTATTTGGAGAAGGGGATACGGCTTGGGTACTCTCCTGTGCAGTCCATAAACCCGAATTTGTTTCTCGCTAAGAGAGAGGGGCTCTCGTGGCGAGACGACCCCTCGTACCAGTTTGTCTTGGCTCACCACAAGGGCGCGTTGATTCCCGAGCAGCGACCTGGTTTTGAGGAGAGTAAACATGGAAAGTTTCCCGACGCGAAGGTGCGCGCGCACTTAAAACGATTGCTTGAGCTTGCAAGTAAACCCCTTACCCAAACAGAAATTGATGCTGCCGTCGAAGGAATAAATGCGCTGATTCGAGGATGCCCCCGTCTTCAAAAACATGACGAGGGAGCTCCGATCGTATCCGTCATAGTTCCAGTATTCAACCAGCTGCGCTTTACGCTGAACTGCCTTGAATCCCTTGTGACGGTCGGTGCGCACGTTCCGTTTGAGATACTCGTAGTGGATGACTGTTCGATCGATCAAACAGGAGCGACCCTAGAACAGTTGGAGAGAATTCGGGTGCTAAGGAACCCCTCCACTAGTGGGTTTATTTCGTCATGCAATACCGGTGCGAAAGCAGCTCGCGGAGAGTTTCTGGTATTCCTAAATAACGATACTCACGTTTTGCCCGATTGGATGGATGAATTACTGGTCGCGTTGACAGAGGATCCCTTACGAGCGATCGCAGGAGCGCAAACCCTCGATCCGAACGGCGCGTTACAGGAGGCTGGAGCGATAGTATTTCGAGATGGTAGCGCGGTGAATTATGGTCGGGGAGGGGACCCTTCTCGGCCGGAGTATTCCTATGTACGTAATGTGGATTACTGCTCCGGTGCTTGCATTATGATTTCCAAGGAGCGGTTTGAGCAGTTTGGAGGGTTCGACGGGCGTTATTCACCGGCCTATTGTGAGGATGTAGACCTCGCGTTCACGGCGCAGAGTCTGGGATATACGGTAGTCTATCAACCCTTCTCAAAGATTTTTCATATCGAGGGAGTATCGAGTGGGCGTGATGTATCACGAGGCGTCAAAGCATATCAGGTTATAAATCTCGATAAATTACGAGATAAATGGGGAACCAAGTTGTTGGACCTCGCGCCTGTAGGGGATTCTCTCTCTCGTCAGCGAAATCGCGGGGCTTGTGGGCATATTCTTTTCGTTGATGCGTGTTTCCCAGCTCCGGACCGTGATGCCGGGTCCATGGTAGCGGAGTCTTGGATTAAAATTTTGATCTCACTCGGGTATCACATCACCTTTATCGCGGTGCAGCAGTTCGTCAGGATTCCGAAATGGACTGAGCGTTTGGAACGGATGGGGGTATACTGTCCTGTGGTACCTTACGAGCCGTCTATCAGAGATTTTCTCGTCAGACACGGGCACGATTTCGACGCTATCGTCGCGTATCGTTATCAGAGCGCGGCTCCGATTTACGAAATTCTCAGGGCGTCGGGTATCTCTATTCCCTCTATATTTCTCCCCGTTGATTTGCATTATCTGAGGGAGGCTCGACTCGCGGAGCTCGAACAATCCGCCGAACGCAAACTTGAAAGTGTGTTGACTCAAGCTCGAGAGCTTGAAGTGGTGCACCAGAGTTCATTGGTATGCGTGCACAGCTCCTATGAAAAAGATGAGCTCCTGAAGTATATCCCCGAGCCGAAGATTGAGGTTTCACCGATTATGGTTCCCGCGCCAGGACGTTCGAAGGATTTTCAGGATCGAAAGGATATCTGTTTCGTGGGCGGATTTCGGCACATCCCAAATGTGGATGCAGTTCTGTTCTTTGTAAAAGAGGTTTGGCCTCTTGTACGTAAAACGTTACCCAAGGCTACATTTAAAATTATTGGGGCCGAGGCACCCGAAGAGATCGTCTCTTTGGCATCCGATTCTGTTCAGATACTGGGACACGTACAAGACCTCTCAACGATTTTTGATTCAATAAAGCTATCTGTTGCCCCGATTCGCTACGGCGCAGGTGTAAAGGGCAAAGTTGTTCTTAGTATGGGGTTAGGAGTTCCAGTCGCGGGAACCCCGCTCGCGTTTGAGGGGATGGATCTCGATCTTGGAAAGGAAGCTCTTAGTGGCGCAACTCCTGAGGAGTTGGCGATGCAGATCGCGCGGCTCTATACTGATTCTGCGCTGTGGACGACAGTATCCAACGCGGCGGTAGCGCGCGCGAAGCGCGAGTATTCCGAGGAGGTTAACCTTCCGTTAATTCGAGGCTACCTAAAAGCTGTGGGATTAAGTCCGCGCGAACACACCGTCGGAAATCTTCTAGGACGAGTGGAACGTCAGGTAGAGATTCGCTCGTAGCGTTTGATTAGCCTCGCAGGCTCGTTGCTTAGTCTTTACTCTGAGTGTGCGGTGCCTCTTCGTGGTAGCCTCTAAAACGAGGTGCGATGTCTAGGGCATACGGAATTCCATCATTCTTAAGTTCCGCACAAACTGCTCAAACGAGCTATCTGCGGCCAAGAGGTCCCCAGCTCTGGATGTAGAGCCTTGAGCTGAAGTGATAGAACGCAGGGATAACTTCCTTAAACGGCTGTATTAATGCCCACTTAACCCGTAGCGTTGGAATCGCCCCAGCTCTGTCATGAAGCAGTTAAGTTAGCGAACGTTATTGACGATACTACTATCATAAGACCTTTATTGCGCCTTTTTTGGGGGCTTTATGAAAAGTACAGGCCGACTTATCTCCTCCCTCCTGTTGCTCTTAGCTGTGGTGATCCCGGTCACTATGGCCGTCGCAGAGACCACTATCACAGCGGCGTTCCCGAACTTTGCTGATGGTAATGGTGCCTCGTTTCACACAAACGGAGATGCTTCGGTAAGTGGTAACGCTATACGCCTCACCCAGGCGAAGAACTGGCTTTCGGGAAGTGCCTTTCATATGACCCAAAAATCTCTCCCCGTTGATGGCTCTTTCAGCGCCTATTTTACCTTCAAGATGAGTAATCCCTCGTGTGTCACGGGAGGTGGCGCTGATGGTCTCGCTTTTTTGGTGCGCGCGGACCCTATGTCGAGTGGAGAACAGGGACACGGAATCGGGTATGCTGGAACCGCGTCCTCGGTTGCTGTTGAGTTTGATACTTTTGTAAACGAGGGGCATGCCGACCCCGAATACCATCACGTTGGAGTTAATCTCCATGGAGACGCGAAGTCGGTGGCTTTAGGTAAGTCACCATTCGTATTGAATAACGGGACGACCTACCATGTGTGGATAGATTTCGATGGTAAAAAGAAGACCCTGGAGGTGAGATTAGGAGACTCGGCGGCCCGTCCCTCAGCAGCGCTTATATCGCATTCTCTTGATGTCGCAGCTATCACGGGCTCCGATGTGTATGTTGGATTCTCGGGTGCTACGGGCAATTGTAACGAGCAGCATGAAATTCAATCCCTCTATTTTAACAGCGATCTGATCGCTGGAGGTATTGATACCTCTCTCGATACGTATGTGATGACGCCGTAAAATGAGGTGACCGATCCCTCAACCCTGTATTGGCTATCCTTACTCCGTTTGCTCATTCTCACCTAAGATGTCAGCGTATTCCGTCATCGCTTAGCGATCGGATATTTCATCTGTCCGATGAAATCGGCAGGGAAATGAGGATCGGTAACTCCGAAATCTTCCGGCAGCTTCCCCTTCGGCATGTAAAACGTGCCGAATAACATGTCGATAAATGGAAAAGTGGGTGCGAAGTTCTTGTTGCCCCCTTGGGATGGATGCGAGTGATGCCAACGGTGAAACACTGGACTAACCAAGAGATACTTTAAAGGACCGAATGTCCAATTCAGGTTGGCGTGGACCATGGCAGAATAGACGATGTTGAACGCCGCCATAGCCGCTAGAACTACTCCTGGAAATCCGAGGAGAATGACAAGAACATCCGCTAGGCCGAACTGAAATACAAAATTTACCGGATGGAAGTGCATCGACGCTGTCCAATCAAGTTCCTCGACTGAATGATGTATCGCGTGATAACGCCACGCTTTGTTGGTATGAAATGCACGGTGTAGCCAATACAGTATGAAGTCCTGGACGAGGAGCACGACAAGTATCTGCGCCCATTCCGGAAGCCTCGCAGCAGGCCCAAAGCCGTAATTCCAAGATTGAGCGAACCATTCGGCATCGAGTCTGCCGAATGCGACGGCAAACACGACTATAAAGAGGGCCAGTCGTAAGGTACGAGTAAAGAGAGGTACGACGAACCAATACCAGAGATCGCTTACGACCTGTTGTCGTGTTCGCCACCACGTCATCCCGCGATTACAGGGAGATGCGAGTGTTAGAACTCCAAAGCCGATAGCGAATGCGAGGAACCATTTCGCCTGCCCTGACCAGAACTGCAGGATCTCTTCAACCATGATGAAAGGGTATCATAAAGGGAGACTGATGAGGGATAGGCAAAACCGCCCTTTATATATTTCGTCGAACGCTCTTCGATCTTGATGTGGAGCCACGCGGTGCGTTGCCCTCGCCGAGCTTTAGGCGAGATTGGCTCTTGTTGGACTGGTTGAGGAAGACTAGAAAACCAGCATGACTTCGCGCTTCTTGCCACTCCTGTTTTCAAGCCCCTTGGCCCACTCTGAAGAGCCGCCACCTACACAGAGTAATCCTCTTGCGGCATCGACATCCCTAGAGCTTGAAAAGATGACGTGGCTCGAGGTGAGAGATCGGATTCAGGCCGGTGCACGGCGGGTCATTATTCCAACAGGTGGTATTGAGCAGAGCGGACCCTTTGTGGCTCTTAACAAACATGATCTGATCGCGCGGGAGGTAAGCGTTCGGTCGGCCCGGATACTGGGGGATACGCTCGTGGCTCCAACAGTATCGTTCGTTCCTGAAGGAGAGGTCTCGCCACCTACCGGGCATATGCGCTTTTCGGGAACGATTTCGGTAAAACCTGCTACGCTTCAGATCCTTCTGGAAGATGTCGCCAGTAGCCTTGCAGCGCACGGTTTTACAGAAATTATTCTTGTTGGGGATAGTGGAGATACCCAAGCAACTCTCTTGACGACAGCGAATACTCTCTCTGCTTCTACGAAGCTCTCGGCAAAAGTTCGTTATCTGCCGCAGTTCTACAACTATTCCGACGTCGATGATTTCCTGGCCCGCAAGGGTATCAAGACAGGCACGGAGGAGTTTCATGAGGATGCTGCTGTTTCGCTGCAGCTGCTGGTTATTGATCCAGACGCGATGCGGTATCAAGAACGGATGCGCATAGGGCGCACAAAACTTGACGGCCTCTCGTTAGAGAATAGAGAGGCCCTTGTCGCATTAGGGAAGGAGATACTTAGCCTGCGAGCAGAGAGGGTTGCTGAGGCGATCCGCGGAGAGCCGAAGCGATAGAACTTTCTGTCGGGTTATTCTTTATTTAGTACCCTAAACGTTATGCCTGCAGCTATGCCGGCAACAAAATGAGCGACCACATAGCTCCAGATATTTGAAGCAGCTAACACCCCCATAGCGGTTAACCCAAGAGCTACCGCAGGATTGAAGGCCCCTCCAGAGATGTTACCAACCGCGAAAGCGCCAGCCATCACCGTCGCTCCGATGGCTAAGCCGTAAAACGAATTGTGTTCCGTGCCCTTAGCGGTCGCGACATTGAGAACCACGTATACCAACGCGTAGGTGAATAAAAATTCGGCCAGGATGGCGGGAAACAGATCGGGAGTCATCGCCGCGACCTGAGCCCCCGATTTTAGAAATCCTACGATGGGAGCTGCAAAGAGTGCCCCCACTATCTGTGCACTGATGTAGCCTACTGCCTCAGTACGGCTGCAGCGTCCCCGCACGACAAGGCCGAGTGTTACGGCTGGGTTGTAATGTGCCCCCGAGATATGGCCCCCGGCGAAGATCATGACCATGAGAATAGCTCCAATCGCTAACGGTGGAATCGCTCCCGGACTCGTACCGATAACGGTGCATCCAATGGTTAAGACCAGAAAAAACGTCCCAATACATTCCGTGATGATTTTATTCATGCATCCTCCGATTCAGTGCGGCCGATAGGAACCTCTCACAGTAATGTGGCTTTCGAGGCTGTTGCTCCGCATAGAGAGAGTTGATTGCATAATGCCGAGGGGCACCGCTTGTCAGTTCTCCGAACCGAACAGTTACAGAGAGTGCCCACGGTGACGGCGTCCCATTCAAGAGAATGTATGTGGAATGTCCCTTGAGGGTCCTGGAAGCAGAGTCTGTCCACTCGAAAAACCAAGCCAGAGTCACTACTGGGCTTCAACCTGGCGGTGTCTTGATTGATGCGCAAACTCACGCGCTGTTTCTCTTATCTGATCGGGTCCGATAAAAACAACGCTGCTCACTGGAGTATCAAGGTGTGCAACGGGGTATACTCGGCAGACGGTTCCCACCACGGTCGAGGTTCCTTCCAGTACAACGGGAGATCCAGACATCCCGCCTATCTCATTTCGGCTATGAAGGAAACCGTCGGGTACTCGCAAGCCAAAAAGAACACGTGAACGAAACTCCGGTCCGAATTGAGGCATGGAGCAGGTAAATGAAAAAGGATATCCAACGAAATGAAAGAGATCCTTTCCGAAGCCGTAAATCTCGACTTTTTTAGTGCCGATGTTGCCATTGTGTATGGATCCGTCCGCCAAGGTGGCTTCCGGCAGCTGATGCGGGTCGGAGTGATTTCTCTCCAACAGCTCGTGGTTAATCACGTTGATGTCATACGGATGGTTACAAAAGCTCGCATCCACAAGCGTCCGTGAAGCGTCGCATACGACGTGATTATTCGAGAGGAACCCTAAGAGCTTTCGCCCATCGGATGAGAGATCAACGACTGCACCTCCGCCATGTCTCGGCCAGACGCTCGTTGGCTTACGTGCTCGATCGTTTGGTAGCGCTTGTGATGGAGGGACGGCTCGCGGGGCGCCCAGCGATTTTTTGTAGGCCTCCCGCTCGTGGCGTACCCACCCATTATCAACGAGGTATCGTAGTGAGGAGACTTTAAGAGCCCCGTGGAACCGTTCAGTGAAGATCTTTGAAGTAATACCGTGCGGAAGATGAGAGTCTAGACGCGTTGCTTTGCAGGATGGTTTGTTCGCGAGCTCCTCTACGGGTAAAGCAAATCGCCACAGGGGAGGTTGATACTCTGCAGGTTCGGTCGTTTTCTGCTCCTCCGCGAAAACGCGTAGCGCAGAGGGAATGCACGTTGAACTTAAGGCGAGACCTAGCATCTCTCGTCTGGAGTGGAGGTTGGTATCGAGCGTCTTCATAATCAAGCGTGATAGTAAGAAGGTGTACTAGACGATTGTACGCGCTATTCGAAGCAAAGCTTGCTACATAGCTCGTCCGTGAACGAAAATCGATCGCTTTTTGCACTCGTCCTCTGATCAAAGAGGGTGGGC
>JBIIEK010000198.1:0-5041 GCA_044237895.1 Bdellovibrionota bacterium | reverse complement strand
TGACGGATCGCGATATCACCTGTCGCGCCATAGCACGCGGCAAGAACCCGACGACAACTACCGCAAGTGAGGTGATGTCATCTCCTGCAGTAACCGTCTCGCCTGAAACCGATCTTATGCAGTGCTGCAAGCTCTTCGAAGAGAAAGAGATCCGCAGACTTCCTGTGGTGGATCAGAAAGGACACTGCGTTGGCATGCTTTCCCTGACTGACGTCGCCGAAAAAGCTCCGGAGCAATACGCGCGAGAGCTCCTTCGATACTCCTCGAAGGGGACTCCGAGATCCGGAGCACCAGCGCATTAAACCTGAAGATTTGGTGCGTAGGGCACGCACGTCGTGCCCTACTCTCCTCGTAGAGAGACCCCCAGAAGCCTGACAAGATATACCTGCGCTACCACAATCATAAGCAGGACAAATTGAAAGGCTGCCTTTCTGGTCTTATGACGAAACACATGAATCCCTAGGATCGTTCCTGGAGCGCCGCCACACAGGGCCATAACGAAGAAGATGACTTCAGGAATACGAAGAGACCCAGAGCGTGACAAAGATTTATCCAATCCAGTAAGAAATAGTGCCCCGACGTTGATTCCGACGCCGAAAGACCCTAGGAGAGAGAGCTCCGTCGAAAACCAAAGCGCAAACGTTATCGCTCCGGTCATCAGACCAGCAATGAGTCCGTAGACAAGATAACTGTTTTTCTTCGTCTGCTGCTCCATACAATCCCCAATATCAGCCGCGTATTATGAGGACAATCGAGTCACGAGGTCAACTACATATGACGGCGCTAATCCGTTCATGACTATAAGGAAAATGATGCAATAAATGATGCACCGTTCTCGCGCTAGAAGCGCGGTCTCAGGGTCTCGGCCAAGCAAAGGCTGCCCGTAGAATACGCGCGCGAAGAGCCGAAAACTCGAGAACCCGTTTAAAGTCAACGTCAACGCGAACAGGGAAACTAATACGTTGTGGTGGCCCACACCCTCTCCCATCATTACCTCTTCTTCGATAAATCCAAGAGTACCGGGGAAGCCAACAAGAGAGAGCACGCAGATGAGATAACATACCGCCAACTCGGGAAAGAACGCGCCTAACCCAGTAGGCGTTTTGACTCCTCGCGCCCCGAATCGAGATGTGAGTATGGAACACACACCCAAGAGGCCCAGTGTCGCCAGCAGCACATTCACCGCATCGAGCATGGACGACGCGATTCCAACCTCTTTGAGTTCCGCGACCGTCATGGCCATAAGCGACATATGACTCATATAAAGATATCCCGGAATCCTCTTAAGGCGCTGCTCTCCGAAAAACAGTACCGAGGCGTATACAAGCCCGATGACCGCGCTCGCGAGCAAAACATGTTCCCATTCCACCATCGTAGATGCGATTGGCGCATACACTCTGAGAAACATCACAAGGGCGGCCTGAATCGAAAACATCGGCAAAAACACAGAGGTTCTGGGACTCCCCAAGAACGGCAACACCCATCCATGAAACGGAAATAATCCCATGACAACCGAGGACGCCAAACACAAGCTCATGAGATCGAGTTGGGCAAGAAATGTAGTCGGTTGAACAAGATCTAGGGACGCCAGCACTCGCAATCCTAGAGAGAGTCCCATCGCCACCAGCGCTAGCACCTGATATTTGGTGAAGGCGCTTGCGCGAATAGTCGCGAGATTCTCGTCGTCATGCAAACTACGGGAATGGTGCCGTACCGAGCTCACCAGACACACAATAAGAACGGAGGCCAGCACAAGCAGCGCAGCAACGCTGTGGGTGCTAATGAGCCCAAGGAGCACTCCCTGCATCAAAAACACTCGACTAAGGCGCACTCTTACAAGCGGCGCCGAGGAGCAGAAAAAAACCCCCGCTAGTAGCACCACAAGACTCGTGAGTTCAAAGAAGGATCCGCCCGCAAATTCAAGAACTATCGGATAAGAGCGCCCCGTCTCGCTAAAAAAAGAGCCCGCGCTCGTTCGATGAGTTCCAGCGATACCTCCCCCAAGGATCATGTCGATCAGGGCCGCGCCAATCGCGGACATAACAACACCAAAAGCTAATTTTCGAGGGAACTGCCAATCAGATCTACGCTCCCTTAGTCGGGCTAATAGGTATCCAATGGCGAGAATGAGCAGAGGGAGTTTACCAACGGGATCGAATATCATAGCTTCCCTCCCCGCCTTCCTTTTGCCCCCACTCCTACGTTCGCCAAAGCCTCCAGCCAGCGCTCCTCACCACGCTGTAAAAGTCTAGAAATCCGCTCCAGAGATGAGACGGCCAAACTGGGTCCTGAAGCCGCTCTAATCGCAAGATCGAAAGCAGTGCTGAATAGCCAACCTCTTATCGGCCTCGTTAGAAGGACCGGAAGGAGGCTCGCCTTAGCCCTATCAACATCATATTGATGAGCATCTTCAAACTCTTTGAACTGATGAATGATTGATGAGCACTTTAGGATCTGGTAGGTCCGCAAGAAGGCGTGTCCGATAAAATGCACCACCACCAGGGATATCCAACCCAGACTCACCTCAACGAACATAATTCCAACCTGAGACAAAGATGCGTAGGCTAACGCGCTCTTCACGTCGCTCTGGATCTGGCTCAACAGCGCTCCGTACACACACGAGACAGCCCCGACCACTCCAACCGCGAGCAGAACTCCTATTGGAATCTCGAACTCACTCCGCAAACGGAGCAGGAGGAACACCCCCGCATGAATAGACAAACCCCCGTAAAATATGGCGCTGGACGACGTCGGGCCTTCCATCGCTCGAGGAAGCCAGGAGCAGTACGGAAACTGCGCGGACTTACCCATCGCGGAGAACAAAAAAAGAAGCGGAACAACAACAGCCAACTCTTCAGGCAAAGAGGAAAGCTGCTGGGGATGTCGCCCAAAAGACAACGTGGGCAAAACAGCCGCGACGAGAAAAGATCCAAGTAAGAGTCCGATATCCGACACTCGATACGCCCAAAAGGCATGCAATGCGTTATCAATAGTCTCTCGTCGTATTGTAAAAAATGAGATGAGAAGGGCCGACGTAATTCCCATAAACTCCCAACCCATGAAAACGATCGGGAAGGCGCTCCCCATAAATACGATCAAGACGCCATTGAGGAACAACACGATTAGGTAAAAAAACCGGAAAAACCCTGGGTCTCTATGCAGATAGTGTCTCGAAAATACCCCTACGATGTTAGAGAGGATAGAGGCGACCACTACAAACCAGATATTCAGGCTATCGAGCTGTAAAACGAAATCCACCGCATGGTGATCAAAAGAGAAGAGATGCCGATGGACCACGGTTATCGGAACTATCTCTCCGGTTTGAAGATAGGTTCGGATGAACTCCACGAGCATAGACATCGCCGCGATAAGGGTTATCGTTTGGCCTGTCGCAACAACCAATTGTACTAGCCTTTCCTTTGACCGATACGGTGTCAGGCCAAGAATAGACATCACACCGAGGGTAATAAGGGGTGCTATAAAAACCAGCGCGCCGATTGTTCCTATCAGATTCATAGAATGCCTTACCGTATCCGCGCGAATTCAAGATGATCTCTTTTTCCTAATACCCACGACAATGAGGACGTGGTTACTGGCGGCTTATCGCCTTCGTCTTCAAATTCTACGAAGGCACCCGTCGGATCCAGAGAGTAGAGCTTATTCACCTCAGCGGAGTACGACATCAACGTGACCCAATGATTCTGCACGACCTTGCGAAGCTCTGGCTCAGACTCAAGAAGACGAGTCAGCACGTCTGGATCTTGGTCGATCACCAACATAAGCCGTACGGGCTCATGAATCTCCACCATCTGAGCGGGCAACCCAGTACGTAGGTCACTACAATATCCCGTCATCAATCCAAGCAGCGACGTCACGTTATGTGGAAGTTTCGTACCCGCCCCATATTTTTGGTTATCAAGAGCGGAGAAAAAATATTCGAGGTTAATTCCCATGCATACGGGGACAACGGCCCGCAGAAGGTTCCGAAGCACCCCACTATCAGTGTCCACCTCTTTGTCGTACGAAACAAGAAAGGCTCTACGATCAAGGAACAAACCTTTCGTAATGTTTCGACGCCCCACAAAACACATCGCGTTCGTCGCATGCCCATATTCAGGTCGAGGCTGAGCGATGTGATGTGCTCTTGATTCAACGTGCGCGATAGCCTCTTGAACCGTAGAAACTCTCGTATCATCGAATCGTCGGCATCGTTCCAGGGCATTTTGCGCCCGGGCTATCTCGACATCCGATTTAAACTCATCAAACAACCTCTTACTATCTTTGGAGAGCCTATCCACGTCGAAATATTCGACTTCATCAGTACACGTATTATGAAAGGCTCCCAAGAATACGGTATCCTCTGGGATCGTCAGCCCAAGCTCCTTGACCTTGAGGCGAACGTCACCAGTATTAGCCATCATAGCGAATACCCGAGGATTCATCCGCCCCGGACGCCCCCCACACGCTCCACAATCGTACGCGGACCGGAATGGATTATTTGTGCTATAGGAGCCATGACCCATAATAACAACGATCGGTGCTACGTTCTTTGAAAGGCCTGTAGAAACCAGAAGGGTCTTAACTCGGTGCGCCATTTCGTCCACCGTGAAGCGCCCCTCTCCGACAGGATCATCCTGCTGAGCGAAAACAATAGCGCTTTCGTCCGTCGGATTGATAAGCACGCGCTTTAAAAAGAGAGAGAGACGATGAGTCCATCGAGGAGCCAGGGTCGATAGTGACAGAGGAAAAAGCGCGAGCAATCCCCCTAAGGCTAGCATCCATCCTCGCACAACGGAGCGCGACTTGCTCTCAATGAACATATCGAAATCGGAGTAGAGCGTATGAAGCTTTTGAAGACCTAACAGTCGTTGCTCGGAGCCCTCCTTCGGTCGTACTTCAATGTGATGCGTCGGAACAACATTCACGGGACAAAACGGAGCCGGTCGCTCGTATAGGCTATGAAATTCGGCATCAACTCCAAAGAACCCCGCGGTACCAAATGTCTCATAATTCGGATTTATCTCTTCAATATACCTGCGGA
>JBIIEK010000213.1:0-4727 GCA_044237895.1 Bdellovibrionota bacterium | reverse complement strand
CGGAAGCTCTCCTCCCTATCATCAATACAGCACACCAACTGACAGGTCGGATTGTTGGGTCTTTGCGCGTTTTGCCCTTTTTTATTGTGATGGAGAAGTGCGGAGGCCGCGCGCGAGTACAGATTCCACTCATATGCCTTGTGCCACACCCGACCACGAAGGGGTGCATCGAACTGACTCAGAATTTTCACCAACTCATCGTGTTCCGTTCCAGAAAGCCCTAGGAGCTCACTGCCTGAGCACGGAAACAATTGAAACGCGTGAAAGAAATGGTACGCGGTAGTTCGAATTCGCGTCTCCTCATCGTGCAAATCGGCCACCCCCGGTTGATTGACGTCAAAATGCCGGTCTGTATCACTCTCTGCAGACAGATCCGGAGCCTTATCAAAATAGCACTCGGCCAGAGATTCAAGAATCAATCTCACCGCGAGGAACTCCGCGACTGACGTCTTCGCCGTAATACCTGGCACCCCAAGCTCACTTTGGTGAACAAGGCCACCCCACCCTTTGAGGACTAAGGCCTTGGCGAGAATAAAAGGACGGACACTCTCTTGTGATATTCCCTTCTCTGTTAAAATTGTCTCGATGACCTCCTCAGGAGATAGACCGAGAAATCTCTCCACTGTCCCTTTCGCCCATGTAGGTCGCGCGAACGAGGGAGTCCGCATATGAGCCAAAAACGCCTCCAGTAATCCATGTGTTCGATCTACGGGTCCTAGGTGCGCCAATCCGGTATCAAGAAATGCGCTCGTAAACTTGATCAAATAAGGATTTATAACTTCCTCAATTCGGGAGTTGTTTCGTAGGCGGTGATTGATATGACCATAGGATGGATTTGTTACCAGAACGTCACGAGCGAACCGCACCGCCGCAATCCACAGCAGTTTAAGTGAGTCAGTAATAGACCACGTCTGGGCCGGGTTATGGGCCAATTCATTGGTATTTACCAACTCGTGCAACCATGGCTGATTCCACTCACGGATGAACTCTTCGTAACCCGATAACCACCCCCGAAGAACATTCTCAGGAGTCGAACAATCGGTCTCTCGGATGTATTTAATCTTCGCAGCCGTAACCTCTTCATGAAATCGGTCGAGATATCTCTTCTCTACCAACCGCCAACGAAGGGTCTCGGCGGTGAGGGGGATCGGCGCCGAGAGCATGAGAGACCGCGCGACTTTTCTCTTTGAGATTCCAAAAATCCAGGGAGAAGAAGGTAGGTCATATTCGCCGAGGGCACGATTCATATCGGCGTAGGTTATACGCTTTTGCTCCCAATACCCCTGGTACACCGGCTCTGGAAGAGAGGTCGCCGCACCATAGATGTCTGCGGCCGCATCAATGGCGTCAAAGAATTCCTGATCTTCAAAATAATGTAACGTGTTGTGATGGACGAAGGTCTTTATAGGACCTTGTGATGGGAGGTAATGAGAGATCTCCTCTATAATTTCCCTGATGGAAGACAATCCACCGGCTGCTTTTTCCGCACCTCGTAACGAACACATATACGCCTTTCGACGTTACTACAATTGTACGGTTACCCGTGGGCCAACGCGCCTCTTACAACATCCTGGCCACCGGCGTGTCGCCGAGTGGCGGCATGATGGTCACTGACCGGAACCAATTTATCGAAGTCTTTTAAAATGACCTTTCGTCCTTCTTGGCCCAAATCACACTCCAGCGTTCGGACCTCGTGCATAAAGGTGTGATCCACATGGACGGTTTGCCTAAAGTCAATCTCAATGTCCCCTTCGGAGACCGCAAGGAGGCATCGTTTAAAGGAGATCACATTTCCAAAGAAAGCTGCTCGCGGAAGGGAAATTTCGGTTACTCCGACGTGTTTGGTCCGAGCCTGTATGTGCCCCTTAAGGAGGGATCCCGCTGGAGCCCCCAGCCACCAACAGCTAACATACTGAGCGAGCACACCGAGAAAAACTCCGACAAGAAGGTCTGTGAGGAGGGTCCCGATGATAGTTACGAGAAATACGAGCAGTTGCTCAACGCCTATTCGGCGACATTCACGGAAATGATGCGGCGCCGCCAGCCGATATCCGGTCACACAAAGAACTCCAGCCAACGCGGCAACGGGGACAAGATGGATGATATCTGCGAGAACTACTGCGAAAAGGAGCAGCCATGCGCCGTGCGAAAAGTTAGACCAGCGGGTCTTCGCCCCGTAACTCACATTCGCATACGATCGAACGACCTCAGAGATCATTGGCAACCCGCCAACCATGGCTAGAACAAAATTGCCGAATCCCACTGCCGCTAGATCTTTGTTTAAATTCGAGCTTCGCTTGTAGGGATCGACGGAGTCAACCGCCTTTACCGTCAGAAGCGACTCGATCGATCCGATGAGCGCGAACATAACGATGAATTGGATTGAATGAGAGGAGAAAATCTTCCCGAAATCCGGGAAGGTAAGGCCTGCAGTAAAGTTGCTCGGAAGATTCACTAGGAATTTTTCATCGAGAGGATACTCAATGGAGTACCACGTGTACTTGTGAGGATGAGCGAAGTCGAAGAAGAGACAGAACGAGATGCCAGCCAACACAGCCAAGAGAGGAGCTGGTAGGAACTTCGAAAGCCGACCAAGTATCTTCGGCGCCAAGAGGACTATGATAACGCTCGTCACACCGACAAGCGCGACTCGCGGATTCATAACAACCAACGAGTGCGGGATTTCAAGCAACAGGTCGATAGGATTTTGACTAAGAGGCTTTACGCCAAGTAAGGGATGAATTTGCTTCGAAAAGATAATAACACCGATTGCAGCGAGCATTCCGTGCACAACTGATGCGGGAAAGAAGTCTCCGAAGCGACCAAGCTTACAAGCGGCAAACACCATCTGTAACAGGGCCGCAACCGCGAGCACTGCTAACGTGTAGCGATATCCGGCGAAATCATCCCCCTGCCCCAAGGTTTCGACTGAAGCAATCGCTATGGCGATCAGACCAGCGGCAGGTCCTTTAATTGATAGTCTCGAGCCGCAAAGTGGGCCCACGACCAATCCGCCAACTATGGCGGTAACGAGCCCCCCGAAGGCTGGAAAGCCACTCGCCATCGCGATGCCAAGACAGAGTGGCAACGCTATCAGCGAAAGCAACAATCCTGAGGTTATTTCATGAATAAAGTTTTCTTTGAAACCTTTCAATCCATCGGCAGGAACGGACGAAGGCACGGGGGTACAAGTCCCCGAACGGCTTAACATAAAAAAGGAACTCCAAACTTAACTTTTGAGAGCTAATAAATAAATTTATCAGGCCTTAAGTCGAGTCTAGTCGTTCGCTTTATTAGGCTATGGCTCGGCTGGGTCGATGGTCCGACGGTACGCCTCTCCTCTACGCTAGTCAACTAACGCTCTTGGTATGAACAACAAAAATCTTCACCATTTGTATTTTCTGCTAATACTTTTAAGAGCTTGGTCATACCTTGGGAATAGCACGACATCTTGCGTAATAAGACACGGGGGAATGTATCACGACGATCGTTTCAACGAGGGCTCGCCCAGAACGAACCATACCAAACTATACCGAACCACCGAGCAAACGTCCTGCTCTATAGTAATTGCCTCATACGGTCCCGTTTTGAAGGCTATCTTTCTCCCGGTAGTAACGAAACACCACTGCATAAGCGTCGGCTAAGGTTGGACACATATGCCATGAGGCTCGAGGTTTTACACTCATTATACTGAGTCAGGTCTGACCATACTCGTGGGGAGCTGGGAACTGCGGGCTCTCACTCCTCTTCCTCGCGGACATAACTCTTGGAGTTTTCTCTGCTACTGGCCTCCTATCGAATCTTGAATAGTGACAGCGATCATAAGCGATCCTATGCGCTGCGGCAGCTCTTCTATTCGTCGACGATCTCTTTCTACGACGGGAGGAACGCTAGAGATGATTAGCTATTCGGCCCATCCTCTTGCGTCAAAAATCAAAACACACACTCTCTCTCCGCTACGTACAACAAGGATCTCTCCTCTCTTTAAGTCGATCTCCAAAACCCTCCGAAACTCATCGAAAAGCACTGTAACGAACAACGAAACATAAGGCGTCTCCTATTCTTGGTTATAGAGTCCTGATAGTATTGGGATCCTAAATTTTCCTGAGGGTAGTAGAGAGGCCGATGACAGAAGCGTCGAGTAGTCCTGGACGCTTCTGCCAAACGGTAGAGGTTTTCAATAAGGAATTATGACTGGTTGGGAAATGATGATTGGAGTTATCGGTGCGTCCTTTAGCGTGGGATGCGTATTTGGGAGTATATTCATCCTCCGAGAGGGAGAACCAAAGGCTGACGACGAGCTCTATTCACTGCGGCTATTAGCCGCGGCGATACTGTCGTTACTGCATTTGCCTATCGCCTACTGGGTACCCGGAGAGGCTTGGATCTTTGTCCTCACATCAACCGCCGCGCCTGGATTCCTCTTATTCGTCCGTCGAATCTTTGAATCCGAGCCGAGCACACAATCGATATAATCACCCCGGCGGTTTTAGCTTACTCTAAAACCGCCGGGCTTTTTCTCTCTACTACTTCTTAGGAATTTTAGTTCCTCTCCGTCAGCACACCGACACTACGGCGATCTCTCGGCGTAGCCATTATCGGTGAAGCGAGCCATGGCGAGCGAGAGGAGCAGCAACCCCTAGGCCGGAGCGCCGAGCGGAAAAAATAGAGATGGTATACGCCAATTCGAACCAACCAGCTGGGTGAAGCGAGTCATGGCGAGCGAG
>JBIIEK010000109.1:0-9797 GCA_044237895.1 Bdellovibrionota bacterium | reverse complement strand
ACGCGGCGTTGCTGCGTCAGGGTTTCCCCCATTGCGCAAAATTCCTAACTGCTGCCTCCCGTAGGAGTCTGGACCGTGTTCCAGTTCCAGTGTGGCTGATCGTCCTCTCAGACCAGCTACCCATCGTTGCCTTGGTAGGCCGTTACCCTACCAACTAGCTAATGGGATTTGGACTACTCTCCCCGCGCCTTACGGCTTTACCGATCGAAACCGAAGTTAAGATCGGACTATTCGGTATTAGCCAAGCTTTCGCCTGGTTATCCCCAGCGAGGAGGCGCATTATCCAACTATTACTCACCCGTGCGCCACTTTACTCATATTGCTACTTTCACGTACGACTTGCATGTCTTAGGCACGCCGCCAGCGTTCATTCTGAGCCAGAATCAAACTCTCTAATTCAAAGAAATTTTCTACTGCGTAAGCACATCCCTTTCGGGACATGCACGAAATTAATTATTTAGCCCAGCACTTGCGAATGCATTCTAAGCTGAACCCTCGAAAGGATTACTTACTTAGCTGCACTCAGAGTTTAGTTCTTGCATGAACTATTTCTCTCACAGTCTTAGGCCGTCAGACCTAAAACTGATTAATCTTAGGTCGCTGTAGACCTAAGACCCTAAACAGCTTCTACCCATAACCTAGTTGTTTTACTACCTTTTTGCTACTTCTTATCGTCGCAGCAGGCCGTTGAGTTTCATTCATTTGCGCGCTTCAGTCAAGATACTCTCTCAACTTTTTTTCAGCGCCTTTTTCAATGAAATCGAAGGCTTCTTTGTGACCGAACAAACATCTTCCGGTCTCAAAGCGGTGGCGGATAGTAGCCAGAGCGGGTCACTGATGTCAACGATTGGGAAAGAAAAAAGTGAGCTAATTTTGTACGGCCTCGAATAGGTTCTCGCAACAGATAAACGTACGCCACTTAAAACTATTTAAAGTAACGGCCCCCAACACCTCACGTTAAACCTACAACGTTTCGTTAATCACACTGACCCCCGATGCGGATTTAGCGCAGCAAATTCGGGCTTTTTTTGCGATACTAACGAACGCGACAGGCGAGAAAACCCATAGGCTCGCCGTCTCATACACTAAGGAGTTTTATGCCTTCATTCGACATCGTTTCCGAAGTAAACATCCAAGAAGTAAAGAACGCGGTGGACCAAACTCAACGAGAGATCCAGCAGCGCTACGACTTCAAAGACGCCAACGCGACCATTGAGTTTAAAGAAAAGGAGGGGCTCATTCAGCTCCACGGCCCAGACAAACTCCGCATGAGCGCGCTACAAGAGATCCTTCGACAGAAGCTTTCCAAGCGCGGTGTGAGCCAGAAGTCCGTTACCTTTGAGGACCCGACCCCCGCTGGTGGGGACACGCTCCGACAGAACGTTACGATTAAGCAGGCTCTCAGCGACGAGGAGAAGAAGCGTATCAACAAACTCATCAAGGAAACAAAGCTAAAAGTCACCTCTCAGATTCAGGGCGATCAGGTTCGCGTAACGGGCAAAAAGAGAGACGACCTTCAAACAGCGATCGCCACACTCCGCTCTTCGGTTACTGACATCGAGCTACAATTCACCAATTTTAGAGAGTAGTCCCTGACGGAGTCGATCCAGGCGCGCCCCTCCCTTAACACTAAGAACATCTATCGTTCCCTATCCTCATATGAGAATCGCCTACTTCATCTCCCCTCACGGCTTCGGACATGCCGCCAGGGCCTGCGCCGCAATGACTGCGATCTCGCTCCATTATCCCGAAGCTCACTTCTCTATTTTTACCCGGGTGCCACAGTGGTTTTTTGAGCGCTCATTAAGCGGCACGGCGAACTTCTCATATCACTCACTCCAAACGGATGTCGGCTTCATTCAAACCACTTCGATGGTAGAGGATTATGAGGGAA
Source organism: Bdellovibrionota bacterium (assembly GCA_044237895.1). Lineage (GTDB taxonomy): Bacteria > Bdellovibrionota_C > UBA2361 > UBA2361 > OMII01 > OMII01. The sequence continues at coordinate 7,903 of JBIIEK010000109.1, read as the reverse complement.
CTCTCACTGCCCTCTCCGAGATCTACCCACTTAGGGAATCCGTCACTCGGGAGGTCGCATCGACGCTTCAAAAACAAAACGTAGCCCTTTCAATCTGTGATATCTCAGTGCTTGGAATTGAGGCCGCCACGCTCGCTTCCATACCCTCCGTGTTGATCGAAACCTTCACGTGGGACTGGATCTATTCCGGATATAGTGACGTAGCGCCCCGCTTTCAGTACTTCATCGACTATCTGAAGCCTCTCTACACTCGCGCCTCCCTGCGCATTCAAACAGAACCGGTATCGGTCCGTGAAGACGCCGCGGCAGTAATTCCGCCGCTCGCGCGACCATTACGAGCCGCTCCTGGGGAGATTCGAAAACAACTCGTCATTCCAGAGGAGGCACCCGCGATTCTCTGCACCATGGGAGGCGTTCCTGGAGATTTCCCCTTTCTCTCCCAGTTGGGCAAACACAAGGGTATCTATTTCATCCTCGCCGGCACAGAACCAAGCACAACTCTTCCAAAGAACGTCCGCGCGATTCCTCACGCATCCCCTCTATACCATCCCGACCTGGTGGCGGCCGCGGACGCGGTTGTAGGGAAGCTTGGATACAGCACGGTTGCGGAAGCCTATTACGGACGGACTCAATTTCTTTACCTCCCGCGACCACGCTTCTCCGAATCCGCGATCATGGAAGAGTTTGTCAGTAAGGAATTAAACGGCAAAGCTATCGAAGCTATCGCTTTTGAGACCGGGGCATGGCTCGCAGACCTACACCACCTACTAGAATCACCCGAGGAAGGGGCCATATCTATTGGCGAAAGCTACGACCAGCTCGTTGATGCCCTCCAAGTCGTTATGCCGTAGCCCCCTGCCCCTTCAACAGAGGCCTATTTTATATCTTTGACAGGGTGTAGCTCGGCCCGTACCTTTCCCTCATGACAGATCTAACCATCAGAGGAAACCTCGTAGACTGTGTCACACACAGCATTACACCATCGGTCATGACGGTGGAGAATGGAAAAATCGTGGCGATCTCACCGCTCGGTGATACGGCCGATCACTCCCTCCCCTACATCACTCCCGGATTTATCGACGCGCACGTTCATATCGAGAGTTCGATGCTCAAGCCATCAGAATTCGCCCGGCTCGCTGTGGTGCACGGAACGGTAAGCACCGTCAGCGATCCGCATGAGATAGCAAACGTATGCGGGATGGCGGGCGTTACGTTTATGATCGCGAACGGGAATACCGTTCCCTTCAAGTTCAATTTCGGAGCTCCCAGCTGCGTGCCAGCGACGATCTTCGAGACGGCGGGCGACGAACTAACCTCCTCCGATGTGCGAGATCTCCTTCAGATGCCCGAAGTTCGATACTTAAGCGAGATGATGAATTTTCCAGGCGCAATCGCCGGAGACGAAGAGGTCTTACAGAAAATATCTGCCGCTCAAGAAGCCGGAAAACCCGTAGACGGACACGCTCCTGGCCTCTGCGGAGAGGGACTTCAGCGCTACATCGCGCGTGGAATATCTACAGATCACGAGTGCTTCACTATCGAGGAGGCTCGGGAAAAGCTCGCCCTGGGCATGAAGATCATTATTCGAGAGGGAAGCGCCGCAAAGAATTTCGAAGCGCTTATTCCACTCATCGATGAGCACCCTGAGATGATCATGTTTTGCTCGGACGACAAGCACCCAGACAGCCTCGTCGCGGGACACATCAACTCCCTATGCTCTAGGGCGGTTAATCTCGGTTACAACCACTTCAACGTGATCCGCGCCGCCTGCCTCAACCCAGTGCTGCACTACAAGCTCGACGTCGGGACGCTTCAAATCGGAGATCCCGCCGACTTCGTAGTTCTAAGAGATCTGCGAGATTTTGATGTCATCGCGACCTACATCAACGGACAAAAGGTAGCCGAACAAGGGAAAACTCTCATCCCGAAAAGCCCCTCCGAGACAACTCCGATCAACCGCTTCGGCATTCAACAGATCTCCGCAAAAGACCTCGCTGTCGAAGCTACGGGTGAATACACGCTGCCAACGATCGAATGCATAGACGGACAACTCATCACAAAGAAGTTGGCGCTCAAACCTTTACGAGTCGACTCCGTTTGGCGCAGCGACCCTGCCTCGGACATCCTCAAGATTGTAGTCGTTAACCGATACAATCAAGCGCCGATAGCAAAAGCCTTCATTCACAAATTCGGACTCTCTAACGGAGCCATCGCGTCTTCCGTCGCGCACGACTCCCACAATATTGTTGCGGTGGGCGTTGACGATGAAAGCCTGGCTCGAGCGATCAACCTCATCATCGCATGCAAAGGCGGCGTAAGCTGTGTTGGCCGCCAAGGAGAGAGTGTCTTGCCGCTTCCCATTGCGGGACTCATGAGCGGCGATGATGGATATGCTGTGGCCGACGCCTATACGTCCATCGATCAGGCGGCGAAAGAGAACGGGTCAAAACTAGCCGCGCCCTTCATGTCACTTTCGTTTATGGCGCTCCTCGTTATTCCGCACGTGAAGCTGAGTGATAAGGGCCTCTTTGATGGGGATACCTTCACGTTCTATTGATGAATAACACTCGGTTGGGTACCTATTGGTCGTAACGGGCTAGAATATCCCGTGTTTTGCCGGAGATTGAGTACCCCGAGCCTGCTGGTATCATAACCGTCATGGCACACCTTCTATCCCAAGACATACTTCGAGTAGAACCAACTCGAAACGGTCGATGTAATTTTCTTATAGCGCGTCCGCAGTCAGAGGAGATTGGCCGCGCAGCGGCACGAGCGCTACAAGCGGACCCGACATCCTTGGGTGAGCACATCCCTCACCTTATAGAGCGCCTGAACAACGGGAATGCTCTGACTTTAGGGGACGCGTCACAACTTCTCAAAATAAAGCCCCTCCTGATCGGATTATCATGCTCGGGAGAAAAAGCTCTAGCACTTCTTGAAGAACAAGCTCCGATCATGTTGCGCAGATATCAGACTCGCTCGATCTATCTTCATTCGCCGAAAAGCACTCGCGCTAACGACGCAGCGTAGGGCGTAAAGCTATCCACACATCCAGCGCAAGGCGGCATTCAATCGATACTGATTATCGTCTTTGTCGCGCGCGTGCCCGCACACAATAGAGGTCGACACGAGAAACTTCTCTTTGCGCTTATAGATGACGGACGAGTACGCGGGGCTACAGCTACCGGGACACCTCTCGTACAGATCTTCACCATCTTCGCCGTCCCCTTGCGTAAGATCTTCATACCACCCTTCCGCGTCCTCCTGAGAATCGAACTCACGATTTGCGTACACGATCGGCGTGGCTTTTGTCGCTTCGTAATACTTTTGACACGACGATGCCTCATCGTAGTCATTCAAAGTCATGTTAGGAGTCGAGGTAAAAACGACCGCGACTACTGGACTTGAGCAAGCCCGCACGCAGGTCTTCTGATCTAACGAAACTTTCTGAGCCTGGACCTCTGACTTTGCGATGAGCTGATCCATCAGGTAATTGATTGAGTTACTCGCATTGCGAAGATTGGCAAAAAAGCTCGCACTCGCCAGAGCGGAGCCGACCGGCATATCCGCGCCGAGTGGAGTACACACTGGCTGCCCGAACACCGCAGCTGGGGTCATTAACAACGGAAAGACCGCGAGAAAGAAACTTACAGTAAGACACCGAAACGCATGTATCATGAAAAGCCTTTAGTACCCGAACACCCCGCGATCCTAGCACCGCCTGACGATCATCGGAATCTCTGTTTTTGCTCTTCAAACCGCCATTGCGCTTTCCGTATGCTCTGTGTGACCGTAGAGATGTGTGGATTCACGGTTCTATTCTCAGCACTGCGCAGCGAACGCTTCTCCCTGAGCGGGGGCTCTCGCCTGAGCAAGGTCAGGCACAAGATCTGGCGAGAATGCTCATTCAAAGCCACAACGCACGACACATCGTACAGCAAGCGCTTGAGTTCATCCGAGACCTCTGCTCAATCGAAGTGGCCACACAGGAAGACTACCTCGTTATACCCGTCAGAGATTCGCGCCCACCCGAAGTACCCCGAGGCTATGGAATCAAAGGGGGCGCGGCCCGCGAAGCTCTCGTTTCGACGCTCGGCTTACGAGCGCGCAGAGCCCCCAGAGACATCGACCTTGTGAGGCGAGGACATTACCGATTGCCCGAAGACGATGAGGTCGCCCGAAGGATCATGGCGCGGGATTTTGAGCTGGGAGCCCAGGTAGAACTTATCCGTTCACTCGACGGCTATCTCAACTCCCGAGACTTATCTATCAATGAAGTGGTGTGCCTCGATGATCTTCTCTACTCGTCTCTTCTGAGTATCCTCGACACGGTCGGACAGATCATTAGGCCCTCACGCTATCGAGGCGGAACTCTTCATCGCCAGCCAAGCCTCCACGGCCAATCTCTTTTAAAAATGATCCGCCTCTACGCCGAAGGCGCTTGTAACGGAGAGAATTGGTCGATTATCGGAATCCCCGAAGAGGTAGCCTTCACGGAGTTCGATCTTGCGGTACACCTCAACAAGTCTTTCCAGAGCGGAATTGAAGTTGCGGACAGATTCCTGCACACCTGTGAGCTACTCTCTCTTATCCCCCCAAGCAACGACCGTGTCTTAAACGCACTCCAAGAACTGGAGCACCTCCGCCACGGCGAGAGAGGCCTCTTTCCTGACATCCCCTCCACTATGTGGCAACAGGTCCAGGATCTGCCGCCCGAAGAATAGCTCGCACCGAGCCAAAAAACATCCCAAAACCGCAGCGATATCAGGCTATTACAAAGTTGAAGCGCTGGCGACTCAGCCCGCATCGATCATAGTGATGAGAAGTGTTTACAGAAACAGCCTCTTGGAACGCTCCACATGAACGCACCTGCCTCACCACGTACCTCTCTGCCACCAGGATATCCTAATGGCGGCGTCGATGCCGTAAATCTTGGGGACTGCCGGGCCTTCATGCTGACGAGTGACAAACTCTACCGAGGTTGCATCGCCGCCTCCCATCGAGCGTGCCACGTCGAGCCCGACTACGCCTCCGCAATAGATCGAAACAGATACCCCTCAGCCGTAACCCCCTCGACCATCGCTACGGTCACCGATGCTCGATATGGAATCTATGTCATCCTTAATTACTTAATTGAAAACGGCATCACACCATCCTTTATCGACACCGACGCCCGGTGTGGACAAATGGCGATCCGGTACGGCAATTTCCTTAGCATGCTCGGATGCCGAGGAAAGGCGTACTGCTTTGAATCAACGGAGTCCGCAGAACTGATCCCATACAACATCACGCTTAATGGGGCCCACTCTCATGTGGAGCACAGATCACGGCCCGCATCTCTTGGCAGTTTTGTGCAAGAGAGTGGATTAGAGAGCACTTTCATCAAACTTAATTCGGAAACGATACCAACGGAGCTCGATAATTTTCTCACTTCAACTCCAAGCGTCGCGAGCTTCGAGGTCCACTCCAACAAGCCTGAGTCACTCCACACCCTCTCCCACCTTCTGAGAACACACGTACTCTTCGATGTAGGGTTCATTCATCGGCCGTTTTGTTTTAGCCCCATAACTGACCGAGACGTGAAGCAATTCACACGAATTGTCGCAAACTATCCACACAGAGCAACGCACATTATCGCTCTTTCAAAGATGATTCCTGAGATTCACGAACTTGCGTACTTCCTCGCATGCCTCACGCCTGGCCCGGTTGAATACTCGCTCGTAATGGAGCCTCACTCGCCGCCTCACGGACGCGCTAAGACGCGGCTAGCTGAGCAGGTAGAGGTCGTCGTGGTGGATCAGCCAACTCAATCGCACGGACCCCTCGAAAGCCCATTCTCACCCGACATGCCCGCCGGAGCCCTTGAATTCTCACGGACCGGAACCTTGAGGACACCCCTCTCATAGTTGTAGCGGCCACATAGAGACCCGATCAGTGTCACCTCGACCAAAAGAGATGACAGAAGAGGGTTTTTAAGGCATGAACCCCTCATGCCCGATTTCGTACTCGCTCACAAAATTGAGACCTTTTGCCGGATTGGATGTTCAGAGGCGGAGCGCTCCTTTCCTCAAAGACTCCTGGTTTCCGTAAGGCTTGAGACCGCTACTCAGAAGGCAGCTCGAACCGGAGACCTCTCTCAAACGATTAATTACGCAACCGTATGTCAGCGAGTCCGAGAGATCGGGGCCTCGCAGCCGTGGGTATTAGTTGAGGAACTTGCTGAGACGCTCGCCAATCAACTCCTTGAGGAGTTCTCATTAGCGCTCGGTGCTCACATCGTTATCGAGAAGTTCATCCTTCCAGGGGTTGAATGGGTTGGGGTAGAGATTCAACGCTCCCGTTCTTAGTCCTCATATTTATCGGACCAGCAAGAGAGGACTTCTTCGTTGAAGATAGAGGGCGAGAAAGGAGTGTAAGAACCTTCGTCGCCGCTCTATCGATACGCACGTCCCGATTGTGAACAAAGCTTAGAAGCCGTTCACTATCTCATACTCCTTGCGTTTGAGGCAGGAGAGATGAAATGCTTTACGCATCAGGCTGGCGATGGACCTTACTCACAAACTCTCGGCCAGCATGCTGAAACAACTCAACCTGGACTGGTCCAGTCGTGGTGGGCCAGGACGAAGACCTCGGTCGAACGACCTTGATCAGCCTGTTATTAGCCGTTGATATTCTCAAGAGCTCCTCACCGGCTACGGTATCGACCTCGACGATCTCCCCCTGGATTACCTCCTTCGGGGTCCTGTCGAGATCTCTCACCTTAGCGACGTAGGGAGCGGCCCCCAACACAAGAAACATTGCGCCAAACCAGACGAGGTGCCCATAGGAAGGCTTTTTAGGGAGGTGGTCTTTTGTGGCGAACTTCAACTCAAGCTTATAAAAAGCCCGAACGAAGAGCGCCTGACCAACACACACAAGAGCCATCATGCAACCGACCGAAACCAAAGTGCTCTCAAGATCGAGAGCTTTAAGATAACTATCCATTGTAACTAACTCCTTGGGACGGTGTCCCATTAGGGTTTTCTAACATAGGATCCACTAGCACTGCGCTACTGAACTCCACGGAGGACACTCTCTGTGTCGACCAGGGAGGTCAGTAGGCTCATACGTAATCGATAGAACGCGGCAATCCATACATTCGAGGACGATCCTCTAACGCAATGCAACCGCTTTCCTTTCTCGCGCCTCTCATCCTCTCGGAACACTTTCCAAAACGATGAGAGACGGATCTCTTTCCACTACCCCTGTTCAATTTTTAGCGACACCGGATGCGCATCATAGTTGGCCGGGCGCACTACGCAAATTTCAGCCGCTTATTTTCCCTTGAGGACCCCGCACGGATATCAGACCTACCAGCCTCGCGGCGTCACATGAAACCCGATGCGCTACGATTCGATCTCAGCGATCATTTCTCGACTAAAGACGAGATCTCTTCGCAACGCTGACGCTTCCGGCACAACGAGCCATGTCGGATCAGGATAGCTCTGCACCAGAAGCGGGAGATCTCGTCGATGCCCGTATCCATCAAGGCTTTCGTACCTATCGGTTTGGTGAGCCTTGGCCGCTACCCGCGACAGGAGTTGCACATGAAGGTGAGGAAACCAATATCCGTTGTAAGGAGCAGGGGCTACGTGCGCTAGCTCGTCTCCTGCCCGTACCTTATCCCCAGCGCGGTAGCCACTCAGCGAGGTGAGGTGGCCCAAAATCAAATAGGGAATTCTCACATCAAACGGCCTCAAAATTAGCCTTGGGCCCCATCCTTGCGGAGTATCGCCATCATCAAAGACGTCCTCAACAAGCGCGTCGAAGGGAGCAGCAACTACGGTGCCGGGGGCAACGTTCACATCCACGCCTAAGTGAATATATCCTCCCGTCTCATCGAGATAACTCTCTTTTAAAAACT
>JBIIEK010000010.1:0-34040 GCA_044237895.1 Bdellovibrionota bacterium | reverse complement strand
TCATTCCGAGGCCGAAGCCCCAAGTACCTAAAAGGTATACGTAACCGTAGCTCCAAAGGCACGCGGATCTCCCTGCTGAATATATTCCTTAGCGTCAAAATTGGGCGGCTCGTTACCGAAATAGAACCCCCGAACAGCATAGACCTGATTAAAAAGGTTTCTGCTCCACGCCACTACCTTCCATCGAGCGGTGCGGTATCCAAGGGAGGCGTTAAAGAGGTTGTACGGGTCACTTTTTTGATTATTGCTATCATCGAAGTAGAAAGCATCCTTACCGGTCTCCTCAATCCGAGTAAAAAATCCACCCCCGAGGTCGGCATTGAACCCCGCCGAGTACATCCAGTTCGGAGCAACTGAGAACGCTCGACCATCAAGAGCAGCGCTTTCCTGCGGGACGTTCGTAAACTCTGAGTGCATAAGAGAACCCGATGCGAAGAGATTGAGCCACGAGAGCGCTCGAACTGTATTTTCAAATTCAAGTCCCGTGCTTTGTCCTCGCGCGACACTTTCAGTAATATACGTGAACGAAAGCGGATCTGAAGGATCATTTTGAATCGCGAATTTGAGCTGTTGGTCGAGTCGCTGATCGTGAAAAACTGCGAGGGAGCTCGTAACACGCTTCGAAAGGTAGTCACCTTTCACCCCTGCCTCGTAATTCCAGAGATACTCTGGGTCGTATTCTTTGCGATCATCGGGCACCGCTGGGCCTACGTTAAAACCGCCTCCCTTGAAACCACGAGCTACAGTAGCATACGAACGAACCGATTCCGTAATGTCCTTCTGTATGGTTACGTTCCCGCCAAGCATTGAGTATGTCGGCGAAAAGTCATTATTTCGCGAATCATCATAACGAGCGTTGCGCTGCTCGAACCGCAGCCCTGTCGTAAGCGAGGTCCCTGCACCAAGGGGCATCTCAACATCTCCAAATGCTGCACCGCTATTCGCTCGATAATCACTCGTCAAAGAGTCATACTGCTCCCCGTTTGAAAACTGATCGGTGGTCGTATCCTCAGTAAGGCGTTGCCCAAAGAGACCGCTCACCCAGCGCCACGATTTCCCGTGCTCATAGGAGGGTCCTTGATGGGTCAGTCGTAGCTCCTCCGTATAGCTTCGTCGAGTGCGCCCCGAATCAGAGAAGTAGTCATATGGGTCATAAGGGGACCAGAACGGATTATTTCCCCAGTCCCCGTCAAAACTATTAGCAACCTTCGTTCGGGCCATAGTTCCGATATTCTCGATCTTCAAGGAATCGGTGAGCTTGTATCCCATCTTATAGGACGAGGCTCCAACACGGGTATCGTCTTGGCCCGGATGATCGGACTGAGTCGTTCGACTGTTATCAATCGCGAACGCGTCGTATCCGTTATTGAACTCGGCTCCCCACACCGCGAACTCGGTGAAGAACGCGGCGGTCGGATCGTAGCGCATCTTAAGCCGCACCACCGATTCATCTCTATTGTTTGTGTCATCGCGACTCAGATAGGCGTTATTCCGAAATCCATTACTTTGTTGATTAAATGCAGAGAATCGCAACTTCAACTTTCCATCAGAACCCGGAACACTTCCACCTACCGCGAATCCTCCCGCGCCCAATTCATCGTTGCCGGCCATGAGCTGGAGCTGCCCAGTTGTGTATTCCGTCGGATCCTGAGAACGAACGTTGACCGCTCCCGCAAGAGCACTAGAGCCGAACCGGATTCCTTGAGGCCCTCGAAGTACCTCCACCTGAGAGATATCGAACATCGGGACAACGATCCCAAGACCACTGAAATCGATATCATCGATAATGGTAGCCACGGAGGGATTCGGAGCTCCCTCATACTGCTCCAACTCTCCAACTCCTCGAATGAGGAGAAACCGTGGTCGAGAGGAACCTCCCGACCACGTCATGTTAGGAATCGACTCTATTTCATACTGAAAGGACGTCTCTCCCTTATCGATCAACCGCTGCTCCTCAACCACAGTTACACTTTGTGGTGCATCATGCACGGAATCAGAAAATGGAGCTCCATTGATGAATAGCTCCGTCGAATCAGCACTATCGCCCTGCGTTTCAGCGACGGCTATCACTGGCAATGCGATACAGAAAAGAAGTTTTGTTAGAAAATAAGGGCTGCTGCGCGCGAGTTGGTTGAACACGCGAATAGTAGTAGACATCGTTCCTCTCCCTCCGCCGGTATTATCCGTCTCAGGTTCTAAGGGTGTCGCCTCGATTAGGCGTCTCAGGTCACGAGGACCTCCCCTGGGTTTGCAGCAACGATGTATCTCAGTAGGTGAAAAAAAGCAACGGATGACTGTCGGAACCGGATCTTCCTATACCCCGATCACCAATTTCTCCAGAGTTTTAATATCGGAATCCCATCCTATCGCAAGGAGAGTGGATTCAGCAGATAGAATTGAGTCTCCGCCGGGATTAAGCTGAAGTTGCCCCTCCGGGTTTATTATCGCCGCGATACTCACATTCGAACGTTGACGCAGCGCGAGATCTCCGAGGGTTTTACCGCATATTGGCGAGGTTCGCGGAATACGAATCTCTTCGATCTTCCACCCATTATCCCCCGTTCCAGCGATCTCGAAAAAATCAGTCACGTACGGTCGCAATAAACCATCCGCCAATTTACGAGCCGCCAGTCGATACGTGGAGATGAGCCTGTCGACCCCAGCCCGCTTAAGTCGCTTCTCGCCCACCTCGTCTTCCGCACGGCTTACAATATAGAGCGAGGGATTTATTTCGCGAGCAGTTAGGATTACGTAAAGATTGTCCGAGTCTCGAGGCAGGAGCGAAATGAGACGCCCCGCTCTTTTTAATCCAGCGGCTGTAAGCGTTTCATCAAGCGTCGCATCCCCTCGAATGACGAGGAAACCTGACGCTTCGGCCTCGCGCGCCCGAATCTCATTTAATTCGACGATTACTATTTTCTCGCCACTCTTACGGAGCTCCTCAGCAGATACTCGCCCCAACCGACTAAATCCACAGAAAATGGTGTGACCATCTAAAGCCTGTATTGTATCGAGCACCTTACGCCTCCTATCGAATAATCTGAAGATCTGATTCTCAACGGCAGCCTGCCACGCAGACCCTAACACGACGGTTCCTATGCCTAATCCCACAATAATCAGGAGCATCGTAAAAGCTCGCCCGCCGTCAGAGAGAGGATGGGTTTCCCCATAGCCAATCGTCGCGAGAGTAATAACGGTCATGTAGAGAGAATCGAACGCGCTCCACCCTTCTATCACCATATATCCGATGGTGCCGGTGGCGAATACGAGGGAGACCAAACCGAGAGAGATTATTAACTCGCGACGGCGCTGTTTTGGATCAAAGTTTTCGGGGAGTACGTCCTCACGCATGAAGAGAGTCTACGACACTCCCGCCTCATGTGCACGTTCTGAAGAGAGACTTTGAAGAGTTTTATCGAATCGCCTCAACACCGCTGACCACGCATACTCAGTTGCGACATAGCGAGCACCTGCGTCCGCGTGACGACTTCGCGCGCGCGAATCAGAGAGAAAATATTTCGTTACACCGGCTAAGTCTTGAGAAGAGCTAAAGTACAGCCCCCCGCCAGACTCTACCACATGGTGTCGAGTGACCGCGCAATTCGCGTGCACGACTACAGGAGTTCCCATCATCCATGACTCCATAATGACGATCGAGAACGACTCATTTGTCGATGGCTGACAGAGATAGAGCGCATACTTAAGGAGCCGTTGCTTATCACGCTCACTCACATGAGGAAGATCGATGACATCGCCCCGGGCAAGCACTTCGGGCCGGTGCAAGTCTTCAAAACTTCCACCTCCCAGAATTGCGAGCTTCACGTTATCTGGGATGAGCCCCTCGCCCTTTGCCTCACAGAAGCTATCGATAAGGAGGTGGACGTTCTTACCGGTCTCTTTACGGCCCAAGTACAGGATATAGGGGAACGGATCTTCGAAATATGGCTCAAGGCTCTCTACCTCAGCTGGCGTTGGGAAGGTAAATCCCATTCCGACAACCCCTCCCGGAATATCCCCGTAAATAGAACGGGCCAGCTCCATCTCGGGATATGCATTAAAGAGACACCCCTTCACCTGCCGAAACATTGAGGCAACGACCTCTTGGTACGCGTATGACTCATCGTGCAGGCACGGAATGAGGATACTTCGCTCGGGAGCAATAAGCGCACCCCACAACGTTGTGCCAAATAAGTAAGGTCCGTAGAACAGCGCATCGAAAGACGATGCATGCTGGGCGATATGTCGATACAGATCCTGGGAATTAACACTCTCCTTCATCCAAGCAAGTTGGTCATCAAGAGATATCTCCTCTCCCTGGTGCATCGCGACTTGGATCGGAATCCACGTATCGAGGTCTCGGTCGTCAACTTTGAAGCGAATCAGCGGGAGACCATCAACTTGGGAAACGCCTGGAGCGAATGCATTCTCCCACGTCCGATTATCCTTTGCGCAGGTTGCCCACAACTCAACATGGTCGCCTCGTGCTTTGAGGTGCTGCGCGAGGGTGCCCACAAGCGTCTCAGCGCCACCTGCGATTCCTTCGTAATACCGAGGTACGATGAATGCGTATCTACGTTGGCTCATATAAATCGGACACTACACATAAGAGCAAAAAAGCGGGAAACGGCGTCGCCGAGAGCTGCTTTATCGGGCTAATACCCCCCGAAAGCACCAGTATGCACCATAAACGGGCTTCTCAAAAGCGATCTAATACCCCCAATTTATTGGCAAGTTCGAGCTAAAACGGGAATAAACGTCACATCCGTACAGCCACCTACCATAACCCTTCTGTCAATCGAATCTTCGGTTGTCGTAACGTTTCGTAAGTAGTTGTGAAAGGAATTGATATGACACAGGTACCACAACCGCTTCTTTTGACAGTGAAGGAAGTGGCCAAATTGCTCCGAATTCACCGTCCAAAGGTCTACGACCTTATTAAGGCTGGTACGATCGATGGATTTAAACTCGGATCTGACTGGCGCGTGAAGCGTGAGTCCGTAGAGAAGCTGATTGGGGATATCCCCGAAGACTTCTTCGCCAGCTCAAAGAGCGGCGCCAAGAAGATGGCTTCCGCGAACCTTACACACGTAAAGCTCGCTTCGTAAGCCGACTCAAGTGGGAGCCCAAGGGCTCTCTCTTGCGGATCGCCGGAACGGGGGATCGCTTGTGCGTACTGAATACTCACGAGCGACCTCCGGATCGACGATTGTGCCCTACCCGACTTTACAATAGTCCTGGGACAAGGCTCTGCGTTCATGGCGTAAGCGATCGCAGTCATGAGCGGCGAAACATTTTGCTACAACCTCCCTAAGGTGCAATCTTTGCGCAACGGCGGCCCGACGCACTCTCTCTTTTTGGGCGGGGTAGATCCCGGATGAGAACAACAAATCCCTCACACAGAGACCCCACGAGACCGCAAGAGCCGGACCCCACACGTCGCGATACCTCGCCAAATACTCAAAGAGCTCTCCCCTTCTCGTCCGAAGTCACCGAGAAACTGCGCAATCTTCACCCCGGACAGTCCCTCTACGTCGGCACGGGTGAAACCGCCGAGACGAAAGAAAACCGAGAAAAACTGATCTCGGGCCGAGAAAAGCCCACCGCAACCTTTGAAAAAACGAAGGAAGGTTTCACGGTGTTCTCTGGCATGCCGCCTCTCAACTCAACCTACTGCGGAAGTGGTCCAATTCCCTCGTCAGGTGAACTCCTCAACGCTCCTCCCATGCGTCATCCGGTAATACTCAACTCAGGCGACTGGCTAGCGCTTACTCCCGCCTTCTCCTTCCAGCTTCCCACTAGCCGACTTACGGCGCCCCCTCAAACTCCGCACGAAATCATCGCGAGCAGGCTCCTTGAAGCGCCTGTCGGGAGTACCCTTACCGTGGGGCGCTCCTCCGCGCTGCAACTACCAGGTAGCGTCAGCCGCAACCATATCACCGTAACGATTCTCAAAAGAAACGAGAACATCGAAACGGGCGCGGTAGAAATTCGACTGAGAGTCGTTCCGGGGAAACCCTCTGAGTATCCGACCCTACGAATCCACGATGACGGCAGAACAGAGGAGATTCATGGTAGCGCTAAACTAGGAGGGGGCGCCTCGGTACGATTTGGAGAATCGGGAACGACCGTAACTCTTCCCCATCCGCCACACTCTCCTAAATCAGTCTCGCAAGATATTCACAAGAGCATTCTCGGCAACGATATGCGCAGCGCGCGCGAGTCTCTTAAGACCTACGTCGGCAAAGCCAACCTCGGGGAGTTTTCTGAGGATGTTAGAGAAAAACAGAGACTCTCCCTTAAAGACCCAGAAAAGCTGGTCAAAGGGAACCTCTTGCAAAACCATATACGGATGGCCTTGGTGATGATACGCGAAGGTCACACGGACGAGGCTGTCGCGCACCTCACGAATCAATCCATTCTAAACTTTTTAGGATACACCCTAGAGGAAAACAATGTCTGTCAGCTTCGCTCTCTTGATAAAGATTCTGTAAAGAGCAATCTCATCGACGTCGCGAGCCGGTCATGGTTTAAACCTCGTGAGAAGCTCGTTTATCCAAGCGTAGGCTGGGTTTCCAAAGAACTGGCCGACAGGGAAAAAACCCCAGATGAGGTCGCTCTTCTCGAGCGATGGAAGAAAGAACTTGCTCTCATCTATGCTGAGGAATACACCCACGCTCTGCAACACTACTTGGAGGAGCCTGTATCCCGAAAAGCGACCTTCGCAATCGGCTCATCAAAAAACTTTGACTTTGAAGCCGACGTCGCACTCTTTTTCTTTGAACAGGGAGTTAATCTCTCCTATGAATTTATAGAAAATCGCTACTCATCGCGGGCTCACGCGATAAAGAGAGCTCTCGGTTCGCAAACACCGGAGCAACAAGCGATGCTCACAGAGCAAGTGCTATCAACGCCGATTAACAAATGGGCGACACTACTCGGCAGTGTGAAGATACTGCGCAACGATTTCGGCACCTACAACCTTGATCTAGCTCCGCTCAAAACGCCGGTGTACGTCCCGGACCCGAGCGGCTACTACTCACGGATGACCGGCGCTTTAGAATTATCTGCAGGCACGCCGATCTACATCGGCACGTTCCGATTTGAATTACCGTAACGGTCAAGAAAGATTCTCTGAGGCCGTGCACCTGTCTTATTCTCAAAAGCCGAATGTTTTTGGGCCGAGACGCCAGTCTTTTATCTCGCTCCAACAGTCCCGGAAGACCCTCGGCTGATATTAATCGAGAAACTCGCTGAACCTAACTCGATAGGAACCGTGGGGCGCTCGGAGATCTGACAACGCCAAAGGAGCGCGCTCAAATGCGTGGGTGTCCGATTGCCCTGGTGAGTAATGTCTGCCGGAGTCTGTGTACGACCTCGGTGAAGGCTCTAAGACGTCTGAGAGAATATCTTGCAGAGCTTCCTTACTCTTTCGCACGCCGTACGCCCGATTCGGAGGAGGGTTTTTAGGTGAGTTCATGGTGAGCCGATCTCCTTATTGTTCTCAACCAGTACCACATCAAGCGAGATACGACGTCGAACGAGGTAGTGACAGATTGATAAACCCCACAATCATCAGAGGGATTCCGAGGCTTGTCGCTCAAAAACAGCTGCGCCCGGGCTGATACACGCTTTTTGTCCTTAATACCCTCTAAACGGCTGGTCGCGGTGTCCCATGCACCGCACATCGTCTCTTCCTTAAAATTCACCGAGGGCCCGGTTCTTTGATTTCTCTTCCGGGCACGTTTCCGGTGAGCTTACTTCAGGGTCCACCTGTATTCATACTAATCGGGGTTTTTATGGCAGTCTTCGAACTGGCAGAATAATGCCACCTTTAAGAGATCTGTGATGGCATGATTTCATGAACGAATGTCGTCCTGTGAGATACAACACCGCTTACTGGGCTACAGTCCTTTAGAGAGACCCCCGCTATCCCCTCAAAGCGGCTGTTAAGGAAGCGAACGATTCAACGGTCAACGTCTCTGCTCGAACATCAGGAGAGATACCCGCCAGGGAGAGCGCATCGAGAACCACTTCCTTACTCCAGCGACCTTGCGACATGAGGCTGTTCACCAACTTTTTACGACGCTGCGAGAATGCCGCGCGAACTACCACTTGGAAAAAATCATAATCGGGTACATCTGCCCGAGGGGTATCACGAAAGGTGAGCTTCATGACTCGCGACTGCACCTCGGTTGGAGGATGGAACGAGTCTCCACTCACGATTGGACCCAGCTCAATATCAGCAAAGAGCTGCGCTGATACAGAGATACTGCCATAAGCACGCGTACTCGTCGGGGCGGCGATTCGTTCAGCAAACTCCTTTTGTGTCATCATGACAGCCTGCTTAACGAGGTGCCGGTGGGCTATCAGATGAAAGACTATCTCAGATGAAAACACGTATGGAATATTACCAAAGACGGATAATCCAGATCCGACCGTTGCGAGGTCTACCTCCCGCACATCCGCGTTAATAATCTTTGCTCGCGGGAATTGTGGAGCAAGGTGCTCACAAAAACTCGGCTCAATTTCGATAAGGGTAAGATCCTCAAACGCCGATAGACATTCCGTCAGCGCGCCCGTCCCAGGACCGATCTCAACGACCTTGGCGTCAGATGGAAAGTTAGCGAACTCAACAATAGACCTAGGAACCTCAGGATTAATAAGAAAATTCTGTCCTCGCTCCTTCGTCGGACGAACGTTCAAATCTCGAAGAGTATCCTTTTGTCGCGGTGGTCTTTTAAATTTACCCATGATTAGCCCAGTAAAAATCTCGGAGGGTCTCTACGGGCCACCGACTAAAGATATCAATTTTTGGGGGCGACACCCCCGCGGTCAAGTAGCGCCCCGCGACGTATCCGATCATAGCACCGTTATCAACGCAGTGCTTCAGCGGCGGAAAGAACACGGGCGAGCACTTCTCAGAGAGTCGCTTTCGAAGCGCGCTGTTCGCCGAGACTCCACCGCACACAATAAGGGGCAATTTTCTATTGAGAACCTCGCGACTCGTTTTTTTTACGAGGGGATCAACGATGCCATCTTGAATAGCCCAGCACACCTCAGCGAAAGCCTCGGGCGAACTGAAGATCTCTTCACGGTTCCTCTTAATGAGCAATGACACCGCGGTCTTTAACCCTGAGAAGCTGAAATCTTCCATCTCGCGCGCAACTCTCGGAACGGTGAATCGCCTCGAGGGTCCCGACGCATCGGCGTGCGCCGCGAGTCGTGCACCACCGGGATATTGTAGTTCGAGCAGATTTGCTGACTTATCAAACGCCTCCCCTGCGGCGTCGTCACGAGTTCTGCAGAGGCATGTGTACTTTCCCAATCCCTCAACGAGCACGATCTCGGTGTGCCCGCCTGAAACAACGAGGGTCACATACGGGGGCTTAAGCGCTTTCTCATGAAGCTCCCCGGAAAGGATGTGCCCCTCAATGTGATTAACAGGAAATACTGGGATCTTTCTCGTGAGCGATAATCCTTGCGCGAAGGTAATGCCCATTAAGAGACAGCCCTTGAGGCCGGGCCCACACGTAACACCTATTCCATCGATATCTTTGAGCCCAAGACCGGTTTGTGCAAAAAGCTCCTCGCATAATACGGGGAGGCTTCGCATATGCTCGCGCGATGCAAGCTCGGGGACTACTCCACCGTATTTCTCATGCAGCGTTACCTGAGAAGCAAGCACCTCGCCCTTAATGCTCGCCGCCCCCTGCTTGTCGAATTCAAGGATTGCAAGGCCAGTCTCATCACAACTTGTCTCAACGCCAAGGACTAACATATCTCCTACTCTGTCGCCGGGATTGAACGAATGTAACGAACCGCAGCCTCTAAATCCTGCGGCGAGGCCTGTCGGTAAAACTCTATCGGACAGAAGGCTGGATCCACACTCTTACCTTTGGGCGTTTTACCGGTATTGAAGAACTCCAGTATCTGCGTCTCGCTCCACTCACCAATTCCGGAGCTCTTCGATGAGGTGATATTTGGGGCAACCTTCATAACTCCATCAATCTCTATCTCTCGACCGCCTGCCATGTAGCCCTCCTCTGAGAAAAGGGTGTCCGAGCTTGAATGACATCGAGAGCACCGAGCTATCGAATCAATGACATACTGCCCATATTCGGTTTTGAATGAGGTGTTAATCTGAGGAACGTATCCCATCACCGCGGACTTCGACCGGAAGAATCCCGTAGTATTACGCTCAAAGAACGAGACTTCACGGCGCTCAACCGTCGATTCATGCGCGGGCTGTGTGCGGAGGTATGCGATAATCGCGGTAAGGTCCCGATCTGAGATCCACTCCAACCCCTTATGCAGAGGGGAATAAACGAGGTCTCCGTCCGGACGAACGTTACCTCTAAAAAACTTACGAACATCATCTTCGGTCCATGAACCGATACCGGATTCGGAGAGGGTTATATTTGGACCCGGCACCTCACCATAAAGATCAATGAACATTCGTCCACCCGAAAGAGCCTCTCCCGGTCGCCCATGCCCCGCATGACAAAATCCACAGGCACCAAAACCCTCAGCCAATTCCCGACCCCGCACTAGGGTATCTTCTGAAATCGGCAACGGAGGTGGCAACGACTCCTCAGAAGAGCATGCCGAGAGAGCGCTCACCGAAAGGAACGCGAGAGCTGAGATTTTGAGGGGGCGCCACCAAGCCATGGGTGGCAGACTACACCGGCGGAGAACTCTTGGGAAAGTATAGGAACGGGTGTTTCAAGGGAATTCCTCCCCTCAAAACACCCACTTAGCGTCCGCGAACGAGTTACTTGGCGTTCACCACACCGATATCGATGTCATCATGCTGGTTCTGAGGACGCTGCTCGACGAAGAAGCGGTTCAACCGTCTGCGCAACATCAGGCGCGAACGGTGAAGGCGAGACTTAACCGCTGGCACCGTCAGGTCGAGGATCTTGCTTACCTCACGACTAGTCAGACCATCAACATCACGAAGGATAAATACAGGGCGGTAATCATCGGGAAGCTTTCTAATCGCCGCCTCAAGCGCCTCTAACATCTCGTTGCGAATGCTCTGGGAGTCCACAAACGAACTCTCTGGGCTCTTGAGCGCTGGAACAACAACCGGCTGCTGAATGAGCTCCTCTAAAGGAACTGTCTGATCTTGCTTCCTCTTACGAAGTTTCATGAAAGCGGCGTTGACCGTTACTCTGTACAACCAGCTGGAGAAGGACGACTTACCTTCAAAACCACCGATCTTTCTATGAACGGTAACAAAAACGTCTTGGAGAACCTCTTCCGCATCCTCTGCATTACGGGTTAGTCGCGAAGCCAAACTGAAAACCTTATTACTATACCGGGAGATGAGCTCCTCGAAGCTCCGTTGATCACCCTTCTGAAACTCCACGATCAACTCAAGGTCACTCTTCTTTTGTGTCGGCATACCAGCAATCCTCCAGACAGCCGTCGAGCAACGGCCCGACGCAACAACTGGACCTCTTCATGCGAAAAGTGGGCCACCAGAAAAGAACCACGATGCAGGGAGATAAAAAAAAGATGCGCTTAGTTGAATCAGGGGGTTATCCGAGCCCCCCCTTGGCCGCTGTCCGAAAATAAGACACGCGTGTCAGGGATCCGTTAAAAGGAGTCAAAAAAGAGGCAACTTTTACCGGGAAAACTGCGTCGGAGACCGGTCAATTAATACCACTCTATCTCCAACGAGAGTGGGCAAACACATTCAACAATTCTGTCGGGGGGGACCCCGCTTTTAGGTCGCACCCCCAACCTTTACGGCTTTCGGACGTACGCTACTCGAAGGGAGTGAAGGACCTCCTCTAAGAATTTACCCTCCTCTTTGGAGAGATTGCCCGACGTCTTCTGTTGCAACATCGAAAGTATATCGATGGTGCCCTTCCCTGCCTCACGATCAAGTGGAATATCGAGTCCGGGCGGTGGTTGCATCTGACCGAGCTGAATCATCGCTTGCGTCGCGAGCGACATTATAAATGAAGTGAACGTTACCCTTGATTCCTGATTAGTTGGTGATTCCATACGAAACTCGCCTGCTATACCTTGCGTTGTTTGAGCGTCAGAAGTTGGCGTGACCGAACTTCCTGCTTTTGTAGTCTCCGCCGCACCTGGGCTCTGGTCTTCACGGGTATTACCCTTCGAATCGAATCGACGTCGGTCTACGACCTGAAACGTCCTCTTCTCTTCATTATCACTATGGTCGTTCATACGACGCTCTTCCAACGGTGAAAAGGTTTATTACCTGCGTTGTTAAATATCCCATCAGAAAAGGACTCCTTACAAGGGGGGTATGGCAGCCCCTTTCATCGGTAGACTGTCGCGACGAGCGCCCAAGCATTGGCCACCCCATGGGCGCATCGGGCCTGAAAAACCAATGCATCCACGGAGGGGACTCAAAGGTCACGGATATCCACGCCCCTCGCCCCAAGATTCGCGAGGGGAGCGATTGTTGACTAATTGAGGCAGAGCCATACAGGATAAGAGCTGCGATCTCATGCTCCAAACACGAACAGTAGCGATTTTCAGCCGGGGTTGTTACGGTAGACCTTATGAAGTTCACCTTGTTAGGCTGCGGTACATCAACAGGCGTTCCCCTCCCCGGATGCGTCTGTAAAGTGTGCACATCGGGTCATCCTAAAAACCATCGCGACAGAACATCCGCGTGCATCACCCTTGATGATGGCAGAGTCATCCTTATTGATGCCGGCCCCGATCTGAGATACCAAGCCCTGAAGCACAAGGTTCAGCGAGTTGACTCCGTACTATTTACCCATGCGCATGCCGATCACATCCTTGGGATCGACGATCTCCGCTCCTTTAACTTCTCCTCAAAAAAACGAATTTCGTGCTACGGCTCAAAAGAGACCCTCGATCCAATTACCGACAGCTTCTCGTATATATTCAGGCCGCGGCCCGGATACGCCGGTGGTATGGTCGCACAACTCGATCCACACGAGATCTCAAATGACAGCCTCACCGAGATTGAGGGACTCGCATTCACTATGTTTCCACTCGTGCATGGTACGATGACGGTGACAGGCTTTCGCGTTGGAGAGCTAGGCTACGCAACGGATTTTAATGAGATGTCCGAGCGGGCCATGCGCGTGCTCAAAGGTGTGAAGTATCTCTTTATAGATGGACTACGATTTGAGCCTCACAACACCCATATTACCATCACCAAAGCAGTCGAGATCGCACAAAAGCTTAACGCCCAAAGAACCTACATCATCCACACCACCCACACGATCGATTACGACGAGACTAATGCCGTTCTGCCTGCGGGAATTGAGTTGGGCTATGACGGGCTGTCGTTCGATTTCTAGAAACGACGCGAAGCCTCTAGGCGCGAAACGCCCGAACCGTTCCGCAAAGAATGTCGCACCTTTTGCTTACTACACGAGGAGAGCTTTAATATGTCTCTGTGTCCAGTGCTGGAACGAAGGCTTTCTTCTGCGGAACTCGCGAATCGATCACCTTGAGTAACTCCCCCATACCGATACGCTTTGCCGCGGAAACAGGAATTCCGTTTAGTTCGGCGCGAAGAGACTCCACCCAGCCGGGTTCAGCAGCATCGATCTTGTTCAGCACCACGAGCTCAGGGGTATGCGATAGCTCCATCTGCTCTAAGATGCGTCGCACGGCGTTATACTTACCAATCGCATCTTTGTCAGACGCGTCCACAACGTGGACAAGAAGCTCCGCCTCATAGAGCTCTTCGAGAGTGGCTCTGAACGCGGTCTCTAGCTCCTTCGGGAGTTTTCTGATGAATCCTACTGTGTCGCTTAGGATAACCGTTCGTCCCATCTCGCCAGTTTCTTCATTTGTCTGCGTTGGAAGAAAAAATCGGCGCTGGCTCGGGTCCAGCGTCGCAAAAAGCTTATTCTCCGCTGTGACGGTGCTGTTTGTGAGAAGGTTAAAGAGGGTCGACTTCCCCACGTTTGTGTATCCGACAACTGAGACCAACTGAAGCTGATTCTCTCGACGTCTCGTACGCCTAAAATCTCGCGCGCCTTTGAGCTTCTCAATGCGCTTCTCAAGCTCCGCTATCTTATCACGAATCCGTCGTCGACCGATCTCCAGCTTTGTCTCTCCGGGACCGCGACCTCCAATCCCGCCACTCAGACGGGAAAGACCGCTATCTTGATCGACGAGTCGTGGAAGGTTGTACTTTAGCTGCGCCAGCTCCACCTGCAATCGACCATCACTGCTCTGCGCTCTTTGAGCAAAGATGTCGAGAATGAGCATACTGCGATCCAGAACTTTCAGCTCCGTAGAGTTGGTGATTGCCCTCCATTGGGATGGCTTTAGCTCAGTGTCAAAGATGAGCATGTCAGCGCCTACTCGAATGCAGCGAATGACAAGCTCTTCCAGCTTTCCACTTCCAACATACGTCTTCGGGTCCGCTTTCCTCTTTTGCGCCACAGCATCAACGATCGTTACCCCTGCGGTACGCGCCAACTCCCTCAGTTCCAGCTGAGAGGTTTCGGGATCCTCATTCTGGCCGTCGTATACTCCAACGATCACGGCTCCAACTTGATCGTCAGCATCGAGTCGAACTACTTCCGAGGCGAGATTCTGCTCAACAGAGCCAATAAATTCTCTAAAATCGAGCTCGAAGGTTCCCAAATCTGCAACATTTTCCGTGTGAGTGGTCGCATTCTCACTCCCGTTAGCGGGAATGAGATAGGCATACGCCATCGCGGTTCGGTTGCGCGCATTACGAACACCCACAACAGCGTCAAATCGAAGTCGCTCGAGGTCCGTGTAGATGTCGTACGGAATTGTCGCTTGATTTTTTTCGTTCGTTAGATCGGTGAAGACAAGCCGCAAATTACGAAGACGGGCACGCCCGAGACGGTATCGACCTAGGTCGGGGAGGAAGAGGATATCCTTGGTTCCTAAAATCACCTCTTCGATTCGACCCTGCCGATTAATCAATACACCTATGCGTCGGCGCAACTGCTCTCCGAGGAAGCACATCTCGCGCGCAAGATCGAGCGACACGATCTCATCCGGCGACACGGAACGTTGAAAGAGCTTAGCAACAGCCCGAATCTCCGAAGGGGCGAGCCCCTTTGTATTTCCGGATACAACATTAGGCATAGAGGTCCTTTAGCGCGACTTCCATACAACTTCTTGGCCTTACTAGGTACCCATGCCGCGAACTACCTGCCATCGTGTTGGCAGAAGACCCGATAGGTAAAAACGTATGGAATGAGCCTCAAGCCTACACGGTTGGCTTGATATTTTCATCCGCTTCGGGGTTAATTTTCCTCTTCTTGGCTAGCCCCCGTTATCGGCTTTACTGATGCCGCATGAACAAAGGCACGAGCAACCTCAGGATTTGAGCCAAAATGCAAGAGATGGAAGGTGCTTACGGACTGCGCCGTGGGTGAGAACGCCCCACTTAATGCGCGCCCATCAGCGGCCGTAATCCGACTGGCATTAACGACACTCCGCTCATTTCCGACCATCAGACCACGCACATTCCACTCCCCGGTGGAGATCCCGCGAATGACCGTGCCGGGGGGGCCCAGCACAGTGTCCTCAATCATCGAAGCGGTCACAGCCGTCTGCTCATGCGGAATAGGAACAGCCTCTGCAGGAATAATCCCAGCACCTGGAAAGCTTGGGCCTCCGACCTCTAGTTGAAAGGACTTGCAAAGAAACGCGGTACCAGCCCCCTCCGAGAAGAGAGCACCTCCCCGATCAACGAACGAGGCGAGAGCTTGTCGCATACTCTCATTCTTTGAAAGCTCGCGACCGTATGAGTGAAGGTACGCTCCCGTCACGTAGACTCCACCTATTTTTCGTGGCAGCTCAAGATCAGTTAGGGGTGAGAACGGAACAAGCTCTGCCCCGAGGTAGCTCAGCCACGCCAAGTTATCCTGATATCCGATGTTGAAACACGAATCATCGGTGACCGCGACACGACAATTTCTTAACGAGGCAGGTAGCTCCGAGTAGGATTCACTGATCGGCTCGGCAAGAGCCGCAATGGTTTGCACCTCCTCAAGGTTGACGTGCTGCGATACGAGATACGCGGCATCGAGGAAGAAATCTCGCGCAATTGAGGTCACATTTTCATATTGACTACATACGCTCGGAGGAATCGGAGATTCGAAGGGAGCAACGGGTACCCCTCCCATGAACCGAGGGAGGCCACACGCGTCGAGATGCTCATTCATCCCGCGAAGTGTTTGATTTGATGCGCTGCTATCACCTTCAAGAAATGGAACGCGATTGGCAAGAATCCCGCGGAGCACCCCTTTCGTATCAAACTCTGAATACCCTTTGATGAGCGCGGCAACGCTATGCGAAAACCCTTCTACGTCAACGACCAAGATAAGGGGGGTCTTTGTGAGCGCCGCGAGCTCGGCGTCGGACCCGAAGAGATCTCCCGACCCGAAACCATCATACATGCCGCCCCGCCCATCGATAAGAAGAATATCGGCACCGATCTGGGCCTGCGCCAGGGTTTGAAAAATCCTATCCGCATCCAGTAACGCTCGATCCAATGTGTGGCTGTAGCGCCGACTCAAGCGATTGTAGATCAACCCTTGGTGGAGCGCGGGCCCGACGACGCAACAAGAGATTCCCAATCCCTGCTGACGAAGATGAGAGACAATACCCGTCATGATCAGGGATTTTCCAACCCCGGAAGAAACACCACTGATGATCACACGCGGAACAGCGCGTGAGAGGCCATTAACGTTCATGAACAAAAGTCCCCTTCAGAAGCGGGCAACCGAAACCGCGTATACCAACTTCCCTAGAGAGGCTTGTCGTACTCAAACCTTAAAAAGGTGAGGAATTGGGGCATTTTACCCCAATAACGAAACGCAACTCACTGATACCAGGTAACAACAGGATTACTTGCGGCGCAACACGATGAGTTCCGCGGCGATATCGCCTGCGCTCTTGGCGCCACCCTTGATAACTCCTGCGCTCTTCGCGTAACGCTCAACGATAGTTCCCTCCACAGACCAGTATTGCGAGAGGCAGGTCTTAAGCACTTCCGAGAGCTCATCTCGGTAGTTAACGGGCTTCGTTCCGAGGCGGCCGCGTCCGACCCTAACAACTGCTCGCCCACCCTTTCGGACAACGCGGGCGGTTTCAAGGAGCGACTCGTTCGCATAGTCACTCCAAGCGCTCTGCGAGTTAAGCTCTTGCTGTCCTTTCAGTGGTTCGACACCGAGCCACCAAGAGCGAAGCCAAGATTCAAGGCCCTCTGAATACCCGGAGCCAGGCTGCCTTGGGCAAACCAGAGCCAAATTGACCGAGCTCGTTCGAACCGGAGACATATCATGCACTGGAGCTTCAAATACGGATCGCTCCAAATCATTGCGCTGAAGCTGCGCAGGAACACCGTCACGTAAGAGCGCGGCGGCCTTCTTAATAATACGAGCAGAAACAGCGCGGTATGAAGGTACCTCCCCTCGCTTACGATTGAGAGCAGCTTGCTCCGTTGGCCCCGTAGCGCCGTGAGGAGACGAGTATCCAGAGAGGTGCGCCACCGTATGACCATGAAGGATCGACGCGACGATGAGCTCAATAAACGAATCGACGTGATTCTTTGCGCCACGAACCGCGGCACGAAGATTGATCAGTTCACAAAACGTATCCACATCGTAGTAGAGCGGGAATGGATTCTTGAACTCACGAACGTCCACCGGCCGCTTCATGTTAATGAACTGAAGGCGCAACACCACCTCCGCGATGTCCGCCGGGGAGAGACGAGATCTAGCCAACTTCACGAACGCGGGATCCTCCGCACACCCCTGAAAGTGCCGTCCAAGCAGCACGCTCTCGATGCCGGTGGCTCCAGAAGCACACGACACGTCAAGCACGAGGTCTCCCTTGGCCGAGAATTTATCTACCACGTAGCGAACGACTGGAGCCTGCCACAGGTGTGAGTATGAGAGGGCCGATTGAAGCGAGTGGCCATCACGGGCGTAACCAGCAGGGTCAACGTCGACCTGCTCTGTGAACTGGGGGGCTTGAACTAGTTTTAACACTGCTGACATTTCTTTTCCCAACCGCAACTACACATACACGGTGAAAAGCCTTGTACTATGGGTCTACTCGATGAGTTGACCACATTTCCTCGGTCTGAAGCCACAGAAACCTTTACTGCGAGTGGCGACCTTAAGCTCTATCACCCCACGAATTCCCTCAGAACAAAATCCCGAAGACATTCGCGGTAAGGGTCAGTATGGGAGCCTAAAAAGATCGGCACCATTGAAATAGTGCAAAACGGAGTTCGTACTACAAGATTCTTAAAATCACTAACCAGTTAAAATAACGAGAGAAAGTGGCAATACAGCTCTCCCCGTTTTTTCAAATCTTTTTATGTAACGATGTAACCGACCCGGCGCCCCGTGTACGGAGGAGCCTCCGTTCCTTGAGTAAAAGGCGGGGGACGTGACGACAATGTTCACCCTCCCCTTACAAGAGGGGTTAATCCTCGCCAACTACGTCGAGGTTCTTTCGGGCCACCTCTAGGGCGGGATTGAGGGCCAGCGCCACCTTGAACTCCTGCCTCGCCTCATCTTTTTTACCTAACCGTTGGAGAAGAACGCCAAGGTTGTTATGAGCATAGGCATTACCGCCATCCAGGGAGATAGCATGCCTCAGGTTTTTCTCGGCGACATCCATGTCTCCAAGTTCAAGCTGAGCTCGTCCCAGAGCGCTCCAGACACGAGAGTTCTTTCCATCGAGCGAAGCAGCTCGGTTCAACGTCGTAATAGCCTCCTGATACTGTTTATTCTCAATCAGCAGCAGTCCTAAGTTTATCTGGGCATAGAAGTTAGAGGGCGAGATCTGAGCTACTCGACGCAGGGCTGTCTCTGCGAGCCCCCGCTCCCCTAGCTTCTCATACACTTCACCGAGCCCTAAATGTACTCGAACATCCTCGGGCCGTAACTCAGCGGCAGATTGAAGGGAACGCCGGGCGTCCTCAAGCTTCCCCAAACGAGATTGAACCATTCCCAGTAGATATTTCGATTCAAAATGCTTCGGGTTTATCTCAGTTGCGCGCTGATACGCAGTCGCCGCCGCATCGTAATGCTTTAACTTTTCGTTGAGCACACCAAGGTTAAAAAACGTCAGGTGATTTGATTCGTCGAGAGCCCCTGCTTTCTGTAAGACAGCAACCGCCTCAGAAACTTTTTGCTGCTTCTCTAAAATCACAGCCGTTCCCTGAAGTGCCGCTACGCTCTTTGGATTCTGTTCGAGAACCCGCTCATACTGCTCACGAGCCGCGGAAACCTCCCCCTTTTGCATAAGGACTCCAGCGAGCCCGATCCGAAAGGTCTCCTCATCTTTAATTCGGATAGCGTCTCGAAACTTCGCCTCTGCCGCGCTCAGATCGCCCTTTTTCTGCAAGGCGATTCCCATATTGAAGTAGGCCTCAACCATCTTTGGACACTGCTGAATCGCCTCGTGATAAAGGGAGATCTCTGCTTCAGACCCATCCCCCATCTGAACACCTTTTTTCACCAATTCCGCAGATTTGAGGCACTCCTCATCTGCAGCCACACAATCAGGCTTCACCAGTGATACAAGGGCGACAAGGAGCGATCCCGTTAAAAAGGCTTTTAGGATGCGACCTCGTCGTGTTGCCATCATATCCCCTCACTAACCAGCTAACTCGCCGCGCGCACCGTTGTGGCCGAAGAGACCGTTCTACTCAGTGCGTCTACCACCTCACGCATACGCTCTTCAGTCACTACCGCCGAAAAACGCACATAGGTATCGTACTCATTACCAAAGACGATCCCCGGAGCAACCAGAACTCCGGTACGATCGAGTAACTCAGTCGCGAACGCAACAGAACCTACCACTCCCGCTCCAGCGGGAAACTTAGCCCATACACAGGCTCCAGCTTGCGGTTCAACCACTGTCCAACCCAGCTTACGTAAGCCCGTCGCCAAAACCCGGATACGTCTGTCGTACGCCGTCACCGTTGAACGAACGAGATCCTGCGACGATGTTAACGCGACAGACGCCGCGTATTGTAGGGGCAGAAAAAGTCCATAGTCTGAGTGCGATTTAAATCGAGACACGCTTTGAACGATCCGCTCACTGCCTACCAGCGCCCCAACTCGCCATCCTGGGACGTTATATGCCTTAGATAGTGAATATACCTCGACACATTGCACCCCGTACTCGCGTACGCAAAGAGCACTCACTGCGGCTTGGCCCGAAAAACACATCTCTCCATAAACGAAATCATTAATGATGGCAGCGTCGAAACGCTTACACACCTGCGCTATCGCCTCCCACCACTCCTTCGATACAACTACTCCCGCTGGATTTGACGGGAAATTGAGAAGGACGACCTTAGCGCTACTGGTTTCTAACAAGGAGGAGAGCGATTCGGCCGCTTGCGCGGGATCAACTGAATAGCTCCACGAAACAACAGTTCCACCTGCCAACGTTACCGCAGAGATATGTGCCGGATATGACGGAGCACTCACAACAACCTGATCGCCAGCTTTCAATAAACTCTTCAGCGCCTGGTAGGTGGCATCTTTGCTACCGAGGCACACACAAACCTCGGTTTCTGGATTGAGTTTTATCTCAAAACGGGTGGAGTACTTAGAAGCGAACGCCTCTCGCAATCGCCGTACTCCTCGCGAAACTGCGTACCGATGATTCTGAGTCTTCGTCACCGACTCCAAAAGACGATCAAGCACCGCTCGAGGAGGCGCGAGATCAGGGTTCACCATGGAAAGATCGAAAACGGTCCGACCATCAACGAGCATCTGCCGTTGCAGCTCTTTGAGTGGCTTTAAATAATCCCGACCAAAAACAGAGTCGAGAGCCATCCTGCCACTCTGAGTCGGGATACTACTGTGGGCTACTCGAGGAGTTTCAGCTGACGACATGAGAAGAATCTCTTGGCCAACTAATTATCGGCCGAAAATACACTAGGACGTTGCGCTTGAGACGATCTTCACCCGCTCAATAACGGAATCAATACTATGGAAAGCCTCAGTATTCAACGACCCGTTAGGGCCCTTCCCTCTTATTGCTGAACGCGCGGGGCTATCAGATTAAAGAGGTATACAGCAGGGCCTATCTTTCCCTTAACTTTAATCTTGTCAGCAAGCATCGCCACCTGAGGATTTAGATCCCCGGATCTAACCGCCATCAGATTCTGTTCGGTAAGGGAGATAATAGAGTCCACCGCGGCGGCATCGCTTCCCTCGGCAGTGGCCACGGATACGGGGCCTGAAACGGGTGCTACCTTCGGCTCCTCGCCCTTCCAATCAAAGAGAAACTTCTCGCCAGAACTTGTAAGTTCGACGACAAGAGTGCAGGTCAGGTGCGGCTTCATTCGAAGCTTCGCTCGACTTGCACGCCCCGGAAGCTCTTCACAAATAACATCGCGGCCATTTTGAATTACTTTTCGCGTTACCGGCTGAGCCTCTTGATCGTCCTCTTCATCAAGAAGGTCTTCGTCTCCAGGCTCTTCATCCGCGGCAGCAGCTCCGCCAGGTTGATTCGTCCAGGTCTCCTCCTCGTCCTCCCCCTCAGGAGAATCGGCGGAGAGCGTTCCGTTGCTCTGGTTGACCCTGACAGGCTCTAGAGAGTCTTTTGGGTCATCAACAGAAACATCATCTACCTGGTCATCATCTCTTCGATCGGACATGCCTTTCTCCTGCAAACGCTGAGCCGACCGCTTCTGGTCGACCCCCCACATTCTTTCATTACTCGCCTATAAGGTCAAAAGCTTATCTGGAACCTGAGTCCGGCGCACCCTACCCAGTCGACGCCTCACCTGGAACCGAAGCGTTCCTTGTGCAGCCCTCATTCAACTCACATAAGAGGGGTTCTAAAACTCTATCCAGCGCGAACACGGCTCCTGGAATATCCCAAGAGCTCTTATCCCTTGGCCCCACCATATCCGAGATAGCCCGAAGAGAGACGAACGGGATTCCAGCGGTAAGACAGGAGTAAAAGAGAGCCGCTCCCTCCATGTTGACGACCTGCGGTCTATACTGGGCACGGACCCACTCGATAGAACGCGCCTCACTCAGAACCCTATTCACCGTCACCGAGCGGACGCGCGGAAGACCCTTGAGTGCCAAAAGTTGCGGGACTCGAGAGCCAAGAACCCCATCCCCGAATGGCGCTTCATCTCGCTTGAGGAGACCCATGTGAAAGATGTCGAGAAAAGAGCCGTTATCCTCCGCTCCGAGGTCCGCGAGGACCTCCTCATCGACAACGACAACCGTTCCACGACCAAGAGATACATCAAAGCTCCCTCCCACTCCGGCCTGTAAGACTTGGGAATATTGCCCGGTCGCTAGGGTGCGCGTCAGGTGCACACCACACAGGAGTTGCCCCACACCAGTGATTAAGAAATCACACCGAGAGCCCTGGATGAGCGTGCCTGGAACCCCTACCCCCTGGTGCGATACGCCTGTTTCTCGCAAGAGACTTGGAGCGACTTCAAGCAACGTGGCGGATGCAACTAAGAGTCGGTCACTCATGAAGGCTCTCTAGTCAACGACGGCTACGACTTGCTGCTCGTCGGGATAAAAATCTTTATCACATCCATACGACACATCCCCCTCTTCAGCTCGTGCTTCGATCACGAGCCCAGTTCCCGTTAAACGACCGTTGATAGTCATCTTAAGCTGCGCATCGGTGTCGCTGGTCGGAGGAGAGGCGTTATCGAGATCATACTGGTCAAGATTAAACACGAGGTAGCTCACGCCACCATTACAACGAACGATCTGAGGACTAACCCCATCATCATTTTGAGAATTAAACCCATCGATCTTGGCGGAGCTATTTTGAAACACCAACTCATTCGGAAGCTTTACGACCAACTGCACCTGCGCGTCATTTTCAAATACATCCTCTTCGTCAAAAACGAAATCAAATCGTACGACCGTCCCGTCCCCGACCTGAATCGTCGTATCATCCGCATCGATCTCTTTTATCTCAGTCGTCGCGTCTGAGTTATCGTTGTCAGTATCATCTGCACATCCAAGAAGCGCGACCGCTCCAAGTCCGAGCACGAAACACGCTGCAAATTTGATAAGATTGCGCACAAGCACCTCACTACATCTAGGCCAGACGGTCGGCGCCGTCGCTACCCAATAATTCAGGAAATAGCGATCCTACACAACATTTCCCCCGTATGCCCGAACAAGAGGGCACCCCCCTTAACCGCAAGTGACAAGGGGTGATAACCCACTATAACAAGGAGCTAATTGTATGAGTTTTGGACAGATCCGAGGGGATACCTCCCCTTCATCGCACCCTCAAAATACCATCCAGCTGATGACTCGAGGCGAAAAAACCACCGACTTTATGTCAAACGCTTTACCAACAGCTTTCCTGAACGGGCTCCAAGCCTTTCGACAACCAACCCTCTCTGGCAGCTTAGGGGCAACAACATCAGCAACTTCCTCGACCGCGGCGAGGGCAGTCACCGCCCTCGGCTCTGCCGCATCAATAGCGAACATCACGGTCGGCGCCCTTGGAGCTTGGCAACTAGCGACCAATTGGGGGAAATCATCTCCCGCAGCAGCCGCATCCTCCGGGCTCGCAGCGGGCGCGGCTATCGGAACCGCCTTTGCTCCAGGGATAGGAACCGCAATAGGCGCCGGCATCGGCACCCTGGCCGGAGGCTTGATCGGATGCATTACCTCCGGCAAGCACCGCGATCAGAAAGTACGTGACGTGGTTAGAGATATGTTGGTTCAATCGAATATCCTCAATTCTCATTTCCAACTACCTCTCGCCGACGGGTCACTCTATGACATGGGGAAAGACGGGGGCCCCCGCATGGAGTTGGGAGGATTGCGCCCCTACGAAATCGACTTCAACAATCCTCTCGTTCACTACGCCGTCGCATGGATAAATCCACTTATCGAACTTCTCAGCCAGGGAGATGAAAAAGTCCACGCTGATTTTGTCGGATACTTCGCAAATGCGGCGATCAGCAACGCAAAAACCCTTGAAGACGTGAGGCGTAATGTTGACTCGTTTATGGCTCGCTTCGGACTGACGAATCAAAATCTCGCACAATCGGTGGCCTCACTCGCTCAAGCGGGACAGATTGACCGTCAAACTGCGCAAGCCTACATTCAGGGCATCTCGGAAAGGGCCAATCCTAATTTTCAAGGGAGCTCCGCATTTCCGCCATTAATCGACCCACAAACTCAGCAACAGCTCTAAAACGCTTTCGAAAAGATCGGAGCGCGGTCGCAAATCTCCGCGCTCCGAGGTGAGGCTGTCGTGCAACGGGAAGGATACATCCCTTCCCCTCTTCGGCAGAGCGCCGGCTCCCTCCATCACTCAGGCCCCCTACGTCCGCAATCCCCTCGCCCAACGTCCCTAAACAACGCATCGGCTTGAGCGCTCACTGCCCCGTGCGTTTTGGGGAGATCTCGAGTGGTACTAAGCTGTCGGCGGTCTTGAAGGCTCCCGCCGCATGAGAAGATGGAAGGATACCTACCGACAACACCTCGAACTCTAGGGAAAGAGCGATCCGAAGGCATCTCGTGTCTGAAAGGGTAACTCTAAAAATCATCGTCCCCCTTCAAGTAAAAACTCTTGCATTAGCCCCCAACTGTGCCTATCCTGCCCCCCATGAAAGCACTCAGCTACTTTTTTTACTTTTTTGGTGGCATGCCCTAAGGCAGAGTGCTCAGCCTGTGCTGGCTGAAGAAGGCTCTGCGTAACTGCAGGGCCTTTTTTTTTGCTTCGAGAGTCAGGCCAACTCTTGAAAGCTACGCGGAAAAAGTAGCCCCTCCCGCCACATCGTGGCAGCGAGGAGAGAGAATTAATAGGAATAGTGAACGTGTAAGGAACGATTCGTATGACTCAGGCACCCTCGACCAATCTCGGTGAGCTTTCAGATGTTCGTAAAAACATCGACCAACTCGACAATCAACTATTGACCCTCCTGGCGCAGCGCCGCGAACTCGCGGAGCAGGTCATTCGGATAAAACACGCGGACAACACCCCGCTCCGAGACGAACGACGAGAGGGAGAGATATTGCGCGCGCGCATCACCGAAGGACGTGCGATGGGCCTTGATGCTCAACTGATAACTAAGATCTTTCACGAAGTGATGGCAGACTCGAATCGTCTCCAGCAAGGACTCCTTCAAAGCGAATTAAATGGAACCAAGCGCTCAAGTCGTCCGACCCGGGTCGCATTTCAAGGAATCGATGGCTCCTACTCTCACCTCCTCGGCCGATCCATCTTCCTAAACGCCGCAACGAAGAAAGGCGCATCGAACACTCCCCCAGAACACACGGATTTTGTGGGATTCCCCTCATACCAAAAAGCGGTCGAAGCCGTAGAGAGCGGAGAATGCGATTGCGCCATCTTACCGATAGAGAACACCACATCTGGCGGTATTAACGATGTATACGACCTCCTTCTCAATTCACGGGTTTCAATAGTAGGAGAGGAGAAGTTTAACGTACAACACTGCCTGGTAGGACTAGAGGATGTTCCCGTAAACCACCTCCAGGTAGTTCATTGCAGCCAACTCGCGATCTCTGAGTGCGCTCAATTTCTCGCGACTATTCCTTCATGCGCAGTTCAATACGCGAATGATTCTGCAACGGCGCTCAAGAAGCTCCAAGAGAGCGGCAACAAGCTTCATGCCGCTATCGGAAGCGAAGAAGCCGCGGAGATGTTAGGACTCAAGGTGCTTAAGAGTGGGATCTCTAACCACGAAGAGAACTTCACCCGCTACCTGATCGTCGCTAAAACGCCCACAAAAGTAGACACCCGAATCCCGAGTAAGGTGTCGATCGTGATGAACACTTTGAATAAGCCAGGAGCGCTCGTCGATACCCTGATTGTTTTCAAGGAGCACGGCATCAACCTAACGAAACTTGAGAGCCGCCCAATACCCGGCAACTCTTGGGAGGAGATGTTCTACATCGATTTTCTTGGGAACCTTGAATCCGCAAATGTTAAGGAGGCTATCGGTGAGGTCACTAAGCTCGCTCGATTCATCAAGGTCCTGGGATGCTTCCCCGCGTGTGACATAACTCCTACCCCTGTTCCCGAAACCGAGGTCGAGAGCACTGCGAAAGGAGAACAATCCTCTCAGAGGGTGCACATTGAGGTCACTGAAAAGTCCCCCCCCAAGAGCACCGGAAAGGACAAAGGTTACAAACTTGCCAGTCGTGAACATAAGAGTTCAAACACGATCATCAACGTGGGCGGAGTCTCAATCGGCGATGGCAACTTCCTCGTCATCGCGGGTCCGTGTTCTGTTGAGTCCCGAGACCAGATCATGGCGTGCGCAAAAGAGGCGCGAGATAACGGCGCTCGGATACTTCGTGGAGGGGTATTCAAACCTCGAACATCCCCTTACAGCTTCCAAGGGCTCGGGTATGAAGGGCTTGACCTTCTCGTGGAAGCCGGCAAAGCGTTCGGCATGCCAGTTATCACAGAGGTGATGACGACCGAGGACGTCGAGCGCGTAGCGGAGAAGGCTGACATATTACAGATTGGAGCTCGAAATATGCAGAATTACAGCCTCTTAAAGGCTATCGGCGAGACCCGACGACCAGTCATGCTGAAGCGTGGTCTGAGCGCTCCTATTGAAGAGCTCCTCCAGGCTACCGAGTACATCCTTGCGGGTGGAAATCAGCAGGTATTCCTGTGTGAGCGTGGTATTCGAACCTTTGAAACCGCGACGCGCGGAACCCTCGATATCAGTGCAGTTCCGGTTTTAAAAGCGAAGACACACCTCCCCGTCTTTATCGATCCATCCCATGCCGCGGGGGTACGAGAACTCGTTCCACCGCTCGCCCTCGCCGCGAAAGCAGTAGGCGCGGATGGAATCATCGTCGAGTTCCATCCCGAACCAGAGAAAGCATTAAGCGATGGCCCTCAAGCGCTCCGCTTCCCTCAGTTCGAGAAGTTGATGTCAGACCTGCGAAAGATCGAGGTAGGCTAGATGCGATCGTTAGAGGTAAATGTCGCGCGAGTTGAGTCCCGGTCCCCACTATGGGTAGGCCGGGAACTTCTCGAGAAGCTCACCACGCTGATCCCGATTGACCGCTACTCCTCAGTAGTGGTCGTGGCGGATAGAGGAGCGCCTCGCGCGACCGCTCGAATCCAAACCGCTCTACAACTACCTCCATCGAACATCCTCACAGTCGAGGGTGGCGAGGGTCAGAAGAGTATTGAGGGGCTCGTCGACCTCTGGAATTTCTTCGTTGAAAGGAAACTCGACCGTAAATCACTCATCTTTACGGTTGGTGGGGGAGCCACGAGCGATCTGGTGGGATTCGCCGCCGCTACTTTCATGCGGGGGGTAGCGTTCATTCATGTGCCTACAACCCTGCTTGCTCAAGTAGACGCTAGCATTGGTGGGAAATCTGGAATCAACTTTAAAGGGGTGAAAAATTTAATAGGTTCGATCTCCCAACCTTGCGGGATCATCATAGACATCGACACTCTGAGCACGCTACCTGAGCGCGAACTTCGATCTGGATTTGCCGAAGTGGTGAAGCATGGGCTCATAGCAGATACTAACTACTTCACTGAGGTAACCGCACAAAATTGTACTCTGTGGAGCCCTGAGCAACTCGTTTCAATCGTATTTCGGTCGTGCGAGATCAAAAAGCAGGTGGTTGAGGCGGATGAGTACGAACAAGGCCCGCGCAAAACTCTAAACTTTGGCCATTCGATCGGGCATGCCATCGAGTCATATACTTTAGAAAATGGGCCTCACCTGACACACGGCGAGGCGATCTCCGTAGGAATGGCCGGAGAGTCTTTCATCTCTTACAAGCTCGGAAAACTATCACAAGCAGACCTATCAGCTATTGAGCGTGGCCTTGAGAACGCCGGCCTTCCGACACGACTCCCCCTCCCGATCTCGCCTGACAAACTTCGAGAGCTGATCACCAAGGATAAAAAGAATGTCAGTGGTCGCGTTAAGTGGACCCTCCTGAACGCGATCGGTGTCGCAGTATTCGACGTAGAGGTCCCAGAGGAGCTAATTCACGAGGCCCTCCAGCGAATTCAACCGGGGGGCCCTTGCACATGAAACTAGCACGCCTCACTCCCCCCTTACGCCCGCCCCACGTCGTCGTCGAGGTGCCTGGGTCGAAAAGCTACACGAACCGCGCACTCGTAACGGCATCGCTGGCTGCCGGAACAACAACAATTACATCCGCTTCGATGAGCAGTGATAGCGATTCGATGATACACGCTCTTCGGCTCCTTGGAGTTTCCATCGAAGAGACGGAGACTCCTAACGGCTCAACCCTTCTAGTCGAGGGACGTGGAGGAGCCTTCACACCATACCACGGCGAGATAGACGTAGGTCCTGCTGGAACTACGATGCGATTTCTCACAGCTCTCTGTTCCGGAATACCAGGCATCGATGTCGTTCTCAGGGGCAGCGACCGGATGCATGCCCGCCCAATTCACGAGTTAGTAACCGCTCTCAGAGCGCTTGGCGCCGAGATCGAGTACCAAGGAACTGAGGGATGCCCTCCCCTTCGGATCTTCTCTCGTGCTCACCTTAAAGGCGGCGCTGTTGAAATGAACGGGTCAGTGAGCAGTCAATTTATCTCTGCCCTCCTCCTCACCGCACCACTTCACACCGGAAAGCTCTCAATCGAAATACAGGGTGAACAGATATCAAAACCGTATATCGATATGACGATCCAGAGCGTTGGCGATTTCGGAGTAACGATCCTCAACGATAACTACACGCGGTATACCTGCGCGGCAGGACAGACCTTTAAACCCCAACAGTTTCAGGTCGAGGGAGACGCCTCTGGCGCCTCATACCTGTGGGGGATCGCCGCGCTATCCGGTGGGCGAGTAACCGTCAAAAACATTAATCCAGTTTCTGCCCAGGGTGACATTCATTTTCCGGAGGTCCTAGCCCGCATGGGGTGCTCAGTATCCTCGGATGCTCGCTCTATCACCGTGACAGGGGCAAAGACCTTGACCGCGATCGACATCGATATGTCTAGTATGCCGGACACCGCTCAAACGCTCGCTGTCATCGCGGCGTGTGCCAAAGGCACCACGACGATTCGCGGATTGAGCACCCTCAGAGTCAAAGAGACCGATCGAATCGCGGCCCTGCACATCGAACTCGCAAAGGTAGGGATTTCGAGCGAAACCGGACCAGACTATTTAGTAGTTCATGGGGGAGTTCCAACCGGCGGGCAAATCAAAACCTACGACGACCATCGCATGGCGATGTCTTTTGCGATGCTCGCAAGTCACGGTACAGGCATTGAGATAGAAGAGCCCCACGTTGTCGAGAAATCGTTTCCGAACTTCTGGGTGATGCTCAAGGAATTCGGTATCGCCGTAGCGATGACATAATGTAGTCCTGATTGAAGAGCTACGGCTCCTCAGATATGATCTCACCATGGCGCACACATCCAAAATAGTATTAATCGGCTTCATGGGGTCGGGAAAAAGCACCATCGCTGCCAACCTAGCTCCCAAGCTTGGGTTTGCCCTGTGCGAAATGGACGCGCGTATCGTAGAAGCTTCGGGGCTCCCGTCAATTCCCGCAATCTTTCATGAACGGGGAGAAGCCCACTTCCGAGCGCTTGAAACTCAGGTCGCTAAATCCCTAGAAAACGTTTCCCGAGTTGTAATCTCTACGGGTGGTGGGGTCATTACGACTCCTGAGAATATGGACCACCTCAAACACGCGGGGCTCGTCATTTACCTCAAAGCTACCTTCGCAACGGTATGCGAACGCCTCGGAGACCTCTCCACACGCCCCCTCTTTCAAGATCCATCTCAGGCCGCACGTCTCTACACAGAACGTGCTCCGGTCTATGCTTCTTTCGCCGACATCACGATCGATACCGATGGCTTGTCGACTAACCTCATCACGCAACAGATCTCCGCGATAGTGGAGGAACGGCGATGAGCAACCACCTGATTACGGCCCATTCCGAACTCTGCCTCATCATCGGGGATCCCGTTGCTCACAGTTTATCCCCCGCGATACACAATGCCGCGTACGCTGCGCTAAACCTGTCATTCGTTATGGCAGCTGCTCGCGTAGAAGCGAGCGCCCTTCCCCAAGCAATTCAAGGGATGAGGGCCCTCCACATTAAGGGGCTCGCAGTAACGATGCCGCACAAAGTATCGATACGGGGCCTTGTCGACACTATTGATCAAACAGCCGAAAGTATCGGCGCGATTAATACGGTCGTTAATCATAACGGTTCGCTCACTGGGTACAACACTGACTGGTTAGGAATCCTAAGACCTCTAGAACGAGCGACATCCCTCGAAGGAAAAAAGGTAGCGATTCTGGGGGCGGGCGGCGCAGCTCAAGCAGCGATCTTTGCTTCCCACTACGCGCGAGCATCGGTGACTATTTTCAACCGAACAAGCAGTACAGCCGAAACCCTCGCTCACCGGTTTCGATGTTCCGCAAGGAACTTAAGCGACTCGAACGCTCTTCGGGACTTCGACATAATCATCAACACAACATCACTAGGGATGTACGATACCAAACAAGAGTCTCCCGTGCCGCCGGAGGCTCTTCATCCTCATCACATCGTCTTCGAAACTATCTATGCACCTTCGCTGACCACACTACTAAAAGACGCACAAGAGGCAGGAGCAAAAATTATTCGAGGGGCGGAGATGTTCCTAGAACAGGGAATTGCCCAGTTCGAAATTCACACTGGAGTCAAGGCCCCGCGAGAGGTCATGGAAAATATTATTTCTTCCACCTTGAGCGCGTGACCTGTCCTACCGTTTTTCGTATACTGCGGATCCCCAGAGCGCA
Organism: Bdellovibrionota bacterium; assembly: GCA_044237895.1. Taxonomy (GTDB): domain Bacteria; phylum Bdellovibrionota_C; class UBA2361; order UBA2361; family OMII01; genus OMII01. Next base: position 3,259 of record JBIIEK010000010.1, on the reverse strand, counting down.
AACCACAGAGGGCGTCTGGGATAGATATAAGCGCGGGACAAAACGTTAAGCCTGCAACTCATACCATACGACTCCTATGTGTGCTGCTCGTGTCGACAATAAATATTGCCTCCCAATCATCAAACGCTCTCGTGCGGAGGTGGAGGCTGTCCTGAAAGAGAACATAACTCGCTACCGATACGCTGAGGTGTGGCTTGATTATGTTGAGGACATGGATACAGGATTCGCAGCATCCCTTGTCGGACAGTATCCCAATCGCTTGGCGATGATCTTTCGGCGACAAAATCTTGGGGCGATGAAGCTTTCCACCGAGGAGCGCTTCAAGATCATCTCAACCCTCGCCCGCAAGCAGGTGTTGGTAGACCTCGACATCTCAGTACAAGCAGACGACATCACCCGGTTGCAATCGACTCGCACCGCCGTAAAGACGCTCCTCTCCTACCACAACTACTCGCAAACCCCGTCAGACACCGAGCTGCGATCGATCGTATCTCGCATGAAGGGATGGAATGCTCACATTATCAAAGTAGCAACCCAATGCACCACTCAGAGAGACGCACTTCGGCTTCTCTCACTCCTTATCGATCTCCGAGAATCGGGACAAAAGAGCATCATTACTGGAATGGGTAAGCACGGGGTCATTACCCGCGTCTTCGGCTCAATGTGGGGAAATGAGATGGCTTTCGCCCCCTTAGATATCAGTGGGCGCTCCGCAGCGGGGCAGTTGACGGTTGATAAACTCGACTCGATCATGCAGGCCCTGGGATGATAGGCTCTCCCGTAACAAACGGAGAACTCGATGGCAGGTAATTCTTTCGGCGAAATATTTCGCATCACAACTTTCGGAGAATCTCACGGTGGCGCTGTAGGCGTTGTGGTAGACGGCTGTCCTCCTGGGCTCTCACTCTCCCCGGCCGACATTCAAAAGCACCTCGACAGACGTCGTCCAGGTCAGAGCGACATCACGACTCCCCGGAAGGAAGAAGATACGATTCATATCTTGAGCGGAGTGTTTGAAGGAGCTACCACCGGAACGCCGATTCTTCTCTTGGCGTACAACAAAGACGTTCGCTCGGAGGATTACGATCACCTAAAACGACTTTTTCGCCCCTCTCACGCTGACTACACCTACCTGGCAAAATACGGCTTACGAGATTATCGAGGCAGTGGGCGGGCATCGGCCCGCGAAACCTTGGGACGAGTGGCGGCAGGGGCTATCGCACTCAAATTCTTAAAAGAGAGCCTAGGCATTGAAGTTTTAAGTTATGTTGAGCAGGTTGGAGATATCACCACCTCAGTCTCTCCTGAAGACGTAACCGCGAAAGAGATAGAGGCAAACATCATTCGATGTCCCGAGCCATCAGTGGCGCTAAAAATGATCGATCTTGTAAGAACCGTTCAGGCGGAGGGCGACTCCATCGGTGGCATCATTCGCAGCGTCATTCGAGGAGTACCTGCAGGACTTGGAGAGCCGGTCTTCGATAAACTTCACGCGGACCTTGGCAAGGCGATGTTAAGTATCAACGCCGTAAAGGGCTTCGAAGTAGGCCTCGGCTTTAACGCAGTGCATCTTCGTGGCAGTCAGCACAACGACGCTTTCATTGTTAGTGAGCTTGGGGAGGTCTCAACTCGAACTAATAACGCGGGTGGTGTACTTGGAGGAATCTCATCAGGAGAAACGATCACATTCCGAGTCGCGTTTAAGCCTGTTGCAACCATTGCTAGGGAGCAAGACACGGTAACTGTGGAAGGAACTCCAACGACACTTGAGGCATCGGGCCGCCACGATCCATGCGTGCTGCCACGCGCAGTTCCGATCGTCGACACCATGGCCGCCTTGGTCCTTATGGATCACTATCTCCGACACAAGGCGCAGAATTCGTAGTCCAACTACTTTTCACCCTGGAGCCAACACTGTTGTTCTTCACCAGGGAGGAGTCGAGCCGTAAGCGGGATTCTGTTCAAAGCTCCTTGCGAAGCCGTGTGATCATTCATCTGGGCCCACTGTTGCCAGGGGGCTCAAGCGACGCTACCCGAAGGCTCGACGCGGGTCGCGTCGTTCTACGTTGCCGTAAAAAGCCTTCCTATTCGGTCTTGCTTCAGCTGGGGTTTACCAAGCCACGGAGTCACCCCCGTGCTGGTGAGCTCTTACCTCACCGTTTCACCGTATCCGGCCCCCGCTTCCACGTTTGAACACATCGAACGTCGAAGCGAGGACAGGTCGTCTTCTTTTCTGTGGCACTTTCCGCCGATCTCCCGGCGCCGTCGTTAACGGCCAACTTACCCTGCGAAGTCCCGACTTTCCTCTCGGGTTTTACCCCAAGCGATCACGCACTCAACTCCTCTCTGCTGGAGAAACTACTCTGCCGCTAGCCGAAGCATTCGGCCGCAACCGGGACATTTTACCACATCTCCGCGAGAAACCAGCACTCCCACCTGCGGGCCTAATTTCATGAAGCATCCCGCACAGCTATCCCTATTGAGAACCTCAACTATTGGGTTGCTTGGAAAGCGGTCTTTTATTCGGTTGTACTCCACAAGGCATTTTTGACCGGCAAGAAGACCGGCATGCGCGCCCCTCTCTCCGTTTAAACTCTGCAACTGCGTATCGATTGCTTGAATCGCTTCCGTAGATTCCTTCTCAAGCGCAGTGAGCTCATCTTGGAGACCTTTAATAACAGCCTCAGCTTCCTTTAAGTCTTTCTCCATGGACTCAATCTCTCTCATTAATCCAAGGAGTAGATCCTCTCGTTGACCGATCTGTTTGGCGACGAAATCGATCTCACGCTCAGCAGCTTGCTGTAACTTGTAGTTATTGAGGGTATTGAGCGCCGCCCTTCGTTCGTTGATCCTTTCGCGCTCGTGCTTCGTCCCCTTCTCTTCACGATCGCAGAGCAGTTTTTTGTCCGCGAGCACCTTGGCGCGCGCACCTCTCTTCGTTTCGTGAGCACCGATCACTTGCTTCCGTGCGACAAGCTCGCTCTCTAATTTTTTCTTTTGAGCGGAGAGAAGCGCTATCTGCACATCCAATTTGCTAATCTCGATGAGTGTGGGGAGAGCGGGAGGGCCTTGCGTATCTGCCATGTGACCTCTATCAGGGGGATAATTCTTTAAGTGTACGAGCTGGACCCCATAATATCAATGAATAAGGTGCCCTACGCCACCCCTGAGTTACCTCTATCTTTAGGGGGCACCGAAGGGTTGCACCCAGCCCAACTCAGTTGTAAAACACCGGGACGCACTCCTGTCGCGCCGTTGT
>JBIIEK010000107.1:0-9905 GCA_044237895.1 Bdellovibrionota bacterium | reverse complement strand
CTCGATCTCTCGTGCGCCGAAACTCACGGAGAAAGGTGTAGGGACTTGGCAGTCAAACCATGTCACTCCGGCCCGTCTTAGATAGTCTGCCATGAAACACATGGCAGACTTCGACGCATCCGGCACTCGGAAGAAGCTCGATTCTGCCGCGAAGAACTTTCCGATCTGAATGCCGTACAGCCCTCCGACGAGTTCTCCGTCGCGATAGCTTTCGAAACTGTGACAGTAGCCGAGTTGGAAGAGTTCGTGGTACGCGTCGACGATCTCATCTGTGATCCACGTGCCGTTCTGATCCCCGCGATTCGCCAGTTCTGCGCATTGAGTAATGACGCCGAGAAAGTTCCCATCCATTCGATTTTCAAACGGCGCTTTTGCCAGAGTTCGCCGCAATCTGCGGGAGGTATGGAACTCATCAAGGAAGATGACTGCTCTTTGCGGTGGAGCGAACCACGCGAGCGTCTCCCCATCGACGGGCCATGGAAAAATACCGTTTCGGTAGGCCAGTAAAAGCGAGGACGCCTCCAGATCCCCTCCGATAGCGAGAAGGCCGTCCGGGTCTGCTTTTTGCACAGGGGGGAAACGGGTTATAGCCATGGTGATTGGATGCGAGGAAAGCTCATGGAAGTCCCTCTTTGTCGTTGTTTCATCTAAACTAACTCGCGTATCATGCTTACTATAGGATAAGGAGATTGTCTCCGCACAAGTGGTTCCACAATCGCCGTCAGGACATCCTATGGGTAACCAGTTCAGGTGCTAAAGGCTCATGGGCAAATCTCGAACAGATCATGCGTCAGATACCGCTATCGCGGAAGAGGTGCGCACCAAGACCCCGAAGTTTTATCGGGTGATCATCCTGAATGATGATTTTACCTCGATGGAGTTTGTGGTTCATATTCTAGAAACCGTTTTCATGAAGAGTCCTTCCGAAGCGGTACAGATCATGCTCCACGTCCACAAGTCAGGTCGAGGGGTCGCAGGAATCTTCACGAAACAGATTGCAGAGGCTAAGATCGAGATCGTGCATCAACGAGCGAAGGCAGAGGGCTTTCCGCTTCGTTGTTTGCTTGAGGAGGAATAGGAGAGATGTTTAGTACAGAGCTCGGACTTACACTTGAGGCGGCGTTTCGTGAGGCGTCCTCGCGTCGGCACGCCTTCTTTTGTCTAGAGCACCTCCTCTACGCGCTCTCGTTCGATGAGCAGGTGATGGAGATCTTGAATCACGTAGGGGCGGACCTATCCTTGCTGCGCAAGGATCTTGAGACCTTCTTCGATAAGCACGTTGAGATTATACCGTTAAAAGGAACGAAGGTCCCGGCATCAGAGCCTGCACAGACGCCAGCCGTTCAGAGAGTGTTGCAGCGAGCCATCATGCATGTTCGCTCGGCGCAAAAAGACGTGATTACTCCAACTGAGGTGCTCGTTGCTCTGTTTTCTGAGGAGGACTCTCACGCGGTTTTCTACCTCGCCAAGCAAGGGATTGGTCGGGTAGATGTCTTAAGTTTCATCGCGCACGGCATCACCAAGAGTGTTTCAGATGAGGAGGAGGTATCCACCGAACGCTACGAAGATGGTGAAGACGATCCGATGAGCGCGCGCGTAGGCCGCACGGCGCTTGAGCAGTTTACCGAGAACCTTACGGCGCTCGCTAAGCTTGGAAAACTTGACCCCGTGATCGGTCGAGAGGAGGAGATCGGTCGAACGATCAAAGTGCTCTGTCGGCGACAGAAAAACAACCCTCTTTTTCTTGGAGAGCCGGGAGTTGGGAAAACCGCGATGGCTCACGCTATCGCCGCTCGAATCGCTTCGGACGAGATTCCCGAACAACTTAAAGGCGCGGAGGTGTTCCTGCTCAATATGGGAACGCTCGTCGCCGGAACGAAGTTCCGCGGAGAGTTCGAGGATCGCATTCGCAAGGTGATGGATGAGTTAAAACGCCACCCAAAATCGATACTCTTCATCGATGAGCTACATACCATTGTAGGAGCTGGAGCGACCGGAAACGGCTCTCTCGACGCGGCGAATCTCTTAAAGCCCGCGTTAGCATCGGGTGAGATTCGGTGTATGGGGAGTACGACCCACGGGGATTACAAGAAGAGTATCGAGAAGGATTCCGCCCTTAGTCGAAGGTTCTCAACGATAGATCTCCCGGAGCCTTCAGTTGAAGAAACGGTCAAGATACTGGAAGGTTTAAGGCCGAAGTATGAAGCCTATCACCAAGCGGCTTTCTCTCCCGAGGCTCTCCAGGCAGCCGCGGAGCTGTCAGCCAAGTACGTGAACGATAGGTTCCTTCCTGATAAGGCGATCGACGTTCTCGATGAGGCTGGGGCCGCGAATTCTTTGTTAACCAAGGGGAAACGCAAGAAAGTCATTACTGAGGAGCAGATCGAAAAGGTTGTCGCGTCGATAGCTCGTGTTCCAATAACGAACGTATCATCATCAGATGAGAAGCTTCTTAAAAATCTCGAAAAGAACCTCAGAAAAGTGGTTTTCGGACAGGATGCCGCGGTCGAGGCGGTTGCTCGAGCTATAAAGCGGAGTCGTGCAAGTTTACAAGGAGACTCGAAGCCCATCGGCAGCTTCCTCTTCGCGGGGCCAACGGGAGTTGGAAAGACGGAGCTAGCAAAAGCGCTGGCAAAGGAGATGGGCGTTCATTTTCATCGCTTCGACATGAGTGAGTTTAACGATAAGCACCTCGTTGCGCGATTCACCGGTGCCCCTCCGGGTTATGTGGGATACGAAGAAGGTGGCTTGCTGATCGACGTTGTGAAGAAAAATCCTTACAGCGTGATCCTTTTTGATGAGATTGAGAAAGCGCACCCTGATATATTCAACATCTTTCTTCAGATCATGGACAATGCGGCCCTTACGGACTCTCAGGGTCGAAAAGCCGATTTTCGAAATGTTGTGGTGATATTCACGACCAATGCAGGCTCAGAGAAAGCTGCATCACTCGGATTCGGTAGTGGTCAGCAAAATACCTTCCGGGATGCTGCGGTAAAAACCCTCTTCAAGCCCGAGTTTCGAAATAGATTGGACGAGACGGTATATTTTAGCCCATTACCGATGCCTATCATCCTTCAGGTTGTAGGAAAGTTCATCAAAGAGCTCGAAGGGCAGCTCGCAAGCCGAAAGGTTTCCATCCAGGTCTCGGAGGAGGCCCAAGAATGGTTCGCCTCTCGAGGGTTTGATACAGTTTTTGGCGCCCGTCCGATGTCGCGCCTTATTCAGAAAGAGCTGAAGAACAAGTTAGCCGATGAGATTCTTTTCGGTTCTCTCAAGGATGGTGGAACGGTAGCGGTCGATTGTAAGGATGGGGAGCTGGCCTTCACAGTGTGTCGAGCTGATTCCTAGGGCATGCGAGGCGAAGGATCCGCAGCGCTGCAATAGAACATTCTGGTGCGGAAAGTTGAGGTATTCGGAGCTTGCTAGCTTTACCCCAGCGCGTAGCTAGTGCGCGACTTTTAAGCTCCCGATAGCTGCCCAGCTGTGTGTCGCCTAGAGGTTTATGTTCGCGCTGACAAGGATTGCGTCGATCATTCGAGAGTCATTTCCGAACTGGCGAGCGTATTCACCGAGATATCCTGCTTCGTATCGGACTGGGCCAGATTTGAGGTAGGGGCCAAAGAAGAATCGGTCGCGATCGAACCCACCCTGCGGGCCCCCACTTACGCCGTTTTCCGTGACGAAAAGTTCGTTGTGAGCGGTCAGCCCAAAGTTCTCGAATCCAGGAAGGGGATAGCTACCACGGAGGAGGTATCGCGAGCGATTTGAGGTGCCCCCGGTGTCTTGAATGTTGCGTTGCTCTTGTCGAAAGCGGTGCTGCCAATCAAGTCCAACCATCTTGTGCTTGATGAGTATCTGTTGCCAAATCCGACTCTCGTTTCGGAAGTCCTCCTGATACGAGGTGTTCATAAATGTTGGGGTCCATCCGTAACCGATAAAGAGTGATACCTGCGCATTGACATCATAACCGACAGCGGGCCTGAGAATGAGTCGTTCAAGCCGTGAGACGTCGTCGCCGATTCGAGGTTGCGCCTCCGCATAGGCGAACCATTCCTTCGCGGGATCGAGAGATACTGTAGCCGTGACCTGGGTCCAGCTCTGAAAATCGGTCTGTTGCGCGAATGCCTTTGTGGGTGCAACAAGGGAAAATATGCACAATGCGACGCGCCAGAGAAGCCGGCTTTTCATAGATATCCTTTACCTGAGGGCAAAAGAGATGATGCGAATATCTCGAATCATAAGCTGGCAGCTAGGTACACAGTATCGAAGAGGTCCTTAAGGTGCGGTTCGTTACGCACGTGCCCAAATCTCTTTCACAGCATGTAGCCAGTTTGCTATCCGATCCTGATGTGTTGCTCCATGCATAACGTTCTCGCACAAGGAGTAGCGATCAAACCCTATGGTACGTAGACTCTCAAGGACCTCTCGCTCGCGGTGCTCCTGTCCCGGGATTTTCCGAATGTCGAAGTCTATCATAACGTTGGCGATTCGCCAGATTGCGCCCCTTTCGACCAGGTTCTTGAGGATGACGACTTCAGCCCCTTCGCAGTTAAGCTTCATGATAATCGTGCCATCTAAGGAGTCGATAAAGGGGGACGCCTCACGAAAGTAGCACTCTGTTGAGCTCTCAGGCTTCACGAGGTCCCGCTTTGTTTTGAAGATCGACGCCTCCATGTGCTCGTTTGTTCCGTAAATCGGCATCGAGCCTTCATGGTCAGAAAGGCCGCAATTAAGGAGTGTAACGCGAGGGAGGCCCCCAAAACGGGCGTTGAGGATCTCAAACTGCCGCGGCATCGGCTCAAACGCTATTATCTGGTCGAAGCCATACTGCGGCTTGATGACCTCCTCCAGTGTTTGGCCCTCGTGAGCTCCAACGTCAATGAAAGTGATAGTCATAGGTCTACGGGAGGTTCTTAATAATTACTGAAACGTTAGTACTATGGATCAGATGAAGCGCTTTCGACCACTTAAAAAGCGGGGGGTCTTATGATGTTAGAGAAAATTCAAAGCGCATAGTCGGAAGATGAAAACCCTCAAGTTTAAGAGCTACGAGATCTCCGGGCGCGAGATACGATGCTTGACGATCGCGAACGAACCCCCATTTAGAGAATGTATCTACCTGGAAGTAGGAGGGGCCATTTCCGAGTCGAGCGCCTTCGGCGAGGAACGTGTTTCCAACTTCTCTAAGCCTCTCCGTGAGCATCTCCAGGAAGCGGAGCTTGTACATCCTCTCATCTCGGCTCCATCTTTTATCGTTAAGGGCTGTAGCGCGGCGAACTACTTCGGCCTCCGATAACGGTCTATCGCCGGTAAAGATCGCGTTGAGCTGGTGTTGGTTTGCGATGCCGGTTGCATCTCTCGGTTTGATTTCAAGGTACTCTGAAAGACGTAGTCCATAGTGACCGACATTTTTGGGCGAATACTGAGTGCGAAGAAGGAACATGTCGAGGAGCTTATTTGAGAGAGAGCGTGCGGGAGGGGAGGGGTTCTCTTCTAGACTCCTGAGAATGCCGGCGAAGGAGAGCGGCGACTCGAAGTCTGATACCTCTGCGGGAATCTTCAGTTCATTGAGCTCTTTTACGCACTCAGCGACGGTGTGGGCCGAGGGCTTTTGGTGCACGCGATAGATAGCTGGAGCGGTCGGATGTTGTCCGAGAAATTTCGCTAGCAGGCGCTTTGAGTGAATCATCGTTTCAGAAACTATGCGCGCTGCCGCGCCGTCACCGTCGATGCGGATAAAAGAAGATCTGCTATTTCGCCGATGCTCCAAGATGTTGGTAATTTCGGCTAGGGCTGAAAGATTCTTCGCGATTTCAGGGCTCCGTTTGATATCGGCTGGTTGGGAGGGATCGAGGTTGGCGTGGTTTACGACCATTGCTCGTCTTACCTTGAAAAACTCCGTCCGTTCATGAAAGGGCGAGATTCGGCACTCTATGACCCAGGCTGGGCGGGGTTCTCCCACTCGAAAGGATGCCGCTCCGCCAAAGAGCGCTGCCCCTACGGGAGCGATAGCTCGCAAGCGACCATAGACAGTATTTCCAACTCGAAGTGCGTACTTGTCGGACTCACTTCCAGGGGTAATTTCGTCCGTGATGTCAATGAATGCGGTGCGAAGGACGAGGGTCCCGTCGGCTTTCTTTTCACCGTAGACGAGATCCTCCTGGTCGACTGTGGTGGGTCGGTCTACGGCTATAAATGGTACCGCTTGGAGGTTCTCTCGAGTTGGCTTTGGGAAATGTTCGGTGGAAACCGGAGGAGGTTGATTGCCACACAGAGTGCTAATCATGTCCTGGAGAACGGGAATCGCGGATGGGCCGATGAGCTCCGAGCCGCGAAATTTGCTCCGTAAATTATTCTGGAGGTTCTGATCTACCTCAACGCGCTTGATAAGGATCGTGGTTGATGGGTATCGCTCTTCTATCCCCCGGCGCCACTCGGTGAGCTTGCCTTCCATGTGGTTAGGGAGATTGAGTTTAAGGACCACGAGGTCGAACGTATTCCGCATCAGGGGCATTTGGTAGCGGTAGGATCGATAGAGCTCAATGCCGGGGGGTAAGGAGCGGTTAATCTCCTCAACGATCGAAGCAGTTGGTTTACGCGGCGAAGGGCGAGTGAGCGTTAGTTGGGATTGCTCGATGACCGTTGTGTGGGTTGTATCAAGGGGTGGATGATCCTTGACCTCGGTAGCGGTTGTTAGTGGCGCGGTCGGAATATCTGCCGGTTGAGCTTTTGGCATGGCCTTCCCTTAGTGTACCAATTAACGGGCGGTCTGCCTACGATAAATGACTACTTCATGGGTGTTAGTAGTGGGTTAGGAGCGCTCCGGGCGGATAAAAATGACGGGCTCGAGCGCCCTAATATGGGAGGCGTGCATCTTAGGGGTAGACGATTCAAGAATTTGTTTGATGCTCCTATGACAACTCAAAACCAAGCTCAACGAGCTCTTGTCGAAGCGCTTCGAGAATTCTCAACCTCCGCTCGGTTCGGATTTCTTAAGTCGTTGCACGTGGGGCCGCTCCTCGGAGAGGACTCGAAAACCCTAGGAGAATTCTCTACCCTTACGTTTGAGGAGCTTGTAGTGCTAGCCCTCGAGGCACCGCAGGAATTGGCGCACATAACCCCGGCACAAGAGCGCGTTCTTACTACCGTGCTGTATGCACTCTCGGAAGGTGATGAGCCGCGTTGTGATAATGAGCCCGTGTCTGGTGAGGGAGAGCCGGCCGACGAGGACGCCAGCGAATCTAGTCCTGCCTTCAACAGTGTTCAGTGTGAATTAGACCTCCGAGAGCGATTGGCGAAGCTACGCATCCATCCTCAACTTCCAACCGTGAAAGATATCCAGCTCAAGCAGTTTTGGGATGCTTCGTGCCCAGCTGCCCCGTTTGAGGAATCATTTACCATTCACCAACTCATGGGAATGGACCTTACCGTCCTATCAAAAAAACGCTCAATGACGGGCGCTCGATTGGTGAGCATGACGCGTGCGCTTGATAATGCTTTGGCATCCCTAGACGGTGTTCCAAGCCCCAGGACGATTATCAAATCTCCCTCACCTGCAGATATGCCCCCTGTGATTCAACGACCGAGCGTATCGAAACATCACTGGTGCGAGGAGATCGATAATGTAACCCCAACGGAGGCTGCGCTTGTAGAGACCTTTGTCAGAGGTATCTCAGATATGCAGTGCCACGTAACTCCTTTTGATGAGGCCTTTGACGAATTCTGTTTCACGTTCAGCGTTACTGATTTCCTGTCCATTGTTACTGGTGCCCCGCTCTCTATTTCGTGTGCAAGAGACCTCGCTCGGTGGATTCATTCGCCTGTTTTGGCAACGCGCCTCGCTCTCTTGCAGAGTGTTTTGGGTTCTCCGGGTGCCCATATCTCGGCCCTCATCGATATGGTGTCTGGCGGCTACAGCTCACGAGCTTTCTATGCTTTGGGGGCCGTTGTCTGCGCGCGTGCTCTCGGCGCTTGCGAGGTGCAGGTTGATGGTCGGGTCTGTGAGGGGGTGTGGTCCTCAAATCCAGCGCTTGTTCCCCTCGTCCTCCAAGAAGCTCGTAGTAAGCGGAAACTGCCCCTCCCTAAAGCCTTAAGCTCCGTTTGTCCCAACCTGGATCCGTTCTTGCACACTTGGTTGTGTAAGGTATCAAAAGAGGCGGTTACACCCGTTAGGGTAAGCAAAAAGGGACGTAAGGGACGGCGCTAACACTAGAGCACCGGCATTTTTTTCCCGTACAATGGATTGTAGGTGATGTTCAAAAGGATTGAGGACACCCTCTCTGCACCGTAACGGTGAGTGAACACTTTAGTTCGAGCTAGTGGGCTTTTTAGGTCCATCAGAGGAGAGGCATGGCATCTGCATTAAGCTTTTCAGGTATTGCGTCAGGTATCGATTCCCAGGCGATTATCGACTCAACGGTCGCTTCCGCTCGGTTGGCCCGAGTGCAACCTAATCAGAAAAAGGTGGGAGAGCTCGAAGAGACTAACACGGCCCTCGAGTCATTGGGAACCAAACTCGACGCGCTTCGGTCAACGCTGCAAGGATTTACCTCACTTTCCGGAGGCGGAGTTAGTAAGACCGGTTCGAGTAGTCGTGAATCTGTTGTGAGCGCCACCGCCACTGCGGCGGCCTCAAATGGAAGTTACGATATTACCGTTAATACGCTCGCGAAGAATCATACCTTCAGCTATAACTTCTCGTTCTCTTCGACGACCACGCCGTTTCAAAATACGCTCGGGGGTGGTGAGGCTGTGGGCGACAGAACGGCGACGTTCACGATCGGAACGGGCTCAAATCAAGAGACGGTCAGTGTAGTCGTAACCAATGGTACCTACACTGCCTCTCAATTTGTCACCGATTTTAATAACGCATCCTCCAAGGCGGAAGCTTCACTTGTAAACGTCGGTACTGAGTCGAGCCCGTCATATAAGATCGTTATTAACTCCATCTACGAGGGCGTCGAAAAGGGATACATCACGGAGACCTCTCACGGCGCGGCGCTTCCAAACACGGATCCATCGTCAGAGTCAGTTGCGACTAACGCATCTTTTTCGATCTCTGGTATCGGAACGGTAACCCGAGGTACGAACTCTGTATCTGACGTGATTCCGGGAGTAACGTTGAATCTCTCATCAGGAGGAGGCTCTACCGCGACCGTTAAGATTCAAGAGGACGCGGCTTCAACTACCGCTAAGATACAAGACTTCGTTGATTCCTTTAACGAGATAGTTAAATTCGTCGCGGAGAACAACCTGGTCGTGCGCGATGAGAGCAGTAAAGAGGTGACCAACGTTTTCGCGCCTCTGTCGGGCACGCGAACAGATGATAATGCGCTTTTGGCTCTTCGGACTGCTCTTGGTTCAGCGGTTGCGTCCGGAGGTTCGGTCGTTCGGGTATTCTCGGACCTTGGGATTACAACTCAGCGAGATGGGTCCCTTAGGTTTGAGAGCGCTAAGCTGCAATCGGCTTTATCCTCTGAGCCAAGCAGCGTGAGCTCTATCGTTCAGTCCTTTGCCGACACGGTTGCATTGACCGGAGGGACCATCGATCAGTACACACGGTTTAGCGGACTTTTAGATATCTCTGTAAATAATAATAAGTCCCTCATTACTGAGCTTAATCGTCGAGTAGCTGACGCAGAAAAGCAGATTCAGAGAACCGCCGATGCTCTCAAGGAGCGGTATGCGCGATTGGAGGGTTTAATGTCCAAGCTTCAACAGCAGCAGAGTTCGCTCTCTGGCGCGTTAGGTCGTTAATAGCCGTTGGTAACGCGTTAGCGATTCGCGGCCCTCAGTTGAGCGCGCGCTTCCGATGAATTCGCCGAACTAGCGATAACGAGAGGCTGGCTGTCCTGATTGGCCGGGATAAAAGAGTCGAGCTCTGTGGTGACGGTTCCGATAAA
>JBIIEK010000188.1:0-5595 GCA_044237895.1 Bdellovibrionota bacterium | reverse complement strand
CGAGTTCAGGCGAATCGCATAATTATCGGGGGGACGTACGAATCGTACGAATTTAGCGGGTACGATTGGAGGGCCGGCGGCCTCGCCGGCCTCAGGTACAAATTCAACGTGGAATTCGATTGGAGGGATGCGACAAGCCGGGGAGGCACCGCCTCGGCTAGCCTCCGGCGAGATGGGCCGGTGCCCCTCCAGATTGGGGGTGCGAATGTTTCGATGCGAACTCGCCCTACTCCAAAACCTCAATCTCATTCAGGTGCACGAAGTTGTCCCGTGATCTTCGGAGCGTTTGAACGAAGAGCCGCTTGGCTGTCACCCCTTGTGGCCACACCATGAGTGCCCAGTCGCCATCGGGGATCGGATCGAGGATCAGGCGCTCGCCGTTGTCGATCTGAACCGCGACCGCAAAATCGGAATACGTTGAGCGGATGCGGATGGCGCGGATCTTTTTCGGTGTTTTGAAATCGACCGTCACATCGACAGGATTTATCTCTGGTGATCGAAGGAGTGAATCGTCGGCTCCATCAAAGACGTTATTGAGTTCGTTCTCTTGAGTGTTTGAGGAGATAGTTGCTTCGTTTGTGGCAACGAGGTTTAAGATCTCGAGGCGCTTTGCTTTATCTGGAATTTTTGATGACCCGGCGTATGCGGTCCCAGGCGCGAGCACTGGCCGCGCATCGGATTTCGGTTTTGGAGGCTCCTGTTTCTTTCCCTGGTCTTGTGAGAGCGCAACTTCTTGCTCCTCGGCGTTTGGAATCACAAGTGGGGGCGGCTCATCCTTCCATTCGTAATCGCATGCAGTAAAGGTGAGGAGAGATGCCAGACTGAGAGCGATGCATCGAGAGTTCATACAATTTCCTTGGAGGGTCAGCGGCCCGTCTCGCCGGAGGCTAGCCGGGGCAAAGCCTCGCTGGCGCATCGTTCGCCCCATAGCGTTTGTGCTAGTTGCCGGCCCGCCAGCGAATAGGGAGCCCTTCTTACACGTCGCAGTTTATGTTCTTAGCAGCGGCTCGACTAGCCCATTTTTGCCGCTGCCAAGGCCGCACGGGCTTGAGAGCGAAAGGTGGTGTATTTGGTGCTTAAAACCTCAACGTAGCCGTGCTTTTCGTGGATCTTTTCGTGAGCGATGAGGTCCGGGCCCTTGGCGGTTGACCCGTGCATCGGGAGGATTCCGACATCGATATGCGATATCTCGTTTGTGGCGACCTGAGCGGTAGGAAGTGCAGTGTTAAATGCCTTGAGGAACTGCGCTATCTCGTGCTCTGAAACGGATGGAGGGACGGAGATGTCGGGATGCGGAATGTACCACGTCCCGATGGCGGTGCCTGAGTCACGGGGGACGCAAAAGAAGAGACGCCCGTCCGCGCTCTCTGCGCTAATGCCATAGGTCGGGTCTAATTGGCGATTGATGATGATGTTGAATCCTCGACACCAGAGGGGGCGGGGGCCTTGAAGCTCTTGTGGAGTATCGATTGAGTGCAGAAAGGGACCGAGGGTCGTAATCACATGACGAGCGCTCCACGCCTCTCCGGTCGTTGCGGTAACAATGAGGTGTGCTCCGTCTCTCCTCATTGATTCAACGGGAGTGTCTTCGCGGAGCTCTCCGCGGAGCTTTGTGATCTGGTTCTTCAGGTGAGCCGTGATAGCGGCTGGATCCACCATGAGCCCGTCATACCAACACAACGCTCCGTATGGCGCTCGATCGCGAAGGAGTGGGACGTCACGTTGTATCGTGTGGTGAGATAAGACCGTTGGAGAGGGGAGCGGTGAGCCGGTGATGCGCATGATACCGCCGTAGAGCATCGTGGCGCAGGTGACCGGTATTCGGCTCTTCATCCCGAAGCGAGCCAGGGGCATCAGGCACGGAAGCGGTTTTACGGCTTCTGGGATCTCGGTGATGAGCGCGCTCTGATCGTTAAGAGAGCGGATGACACGTGGAATGTCGAAGTTTTGAAGGTAACGGAATCCGCCGTGGATGATGCGAAGGGTGTTGTTCGATGTTGCCTCTCCGCATCGCCTCGCTTCGAGAAGAAGCGTTGAGTGACCAGCAAGCGAGGCCTCGCGTGCGAGCCCTAGCCCTGAAATGCCACCGCCGATGATGATGAGGTCAAAGAGTTCCACAGCTCGGTTTTAGCGCGACTCGGGCGGAATGTCATGGGGCTTGGAGGGCCCTCAGCGCTCAATTCAGAGGATTTACAAGCCAGAGTCCCCAATAGTGACATACCAGTCGTGAGCCGAGGCAATGCATCGGTTCTCGAAGTCTGTATTGTCCCACGCAGAGATGACGAAGTGGATATCCGCTTCTTTGTCGGGGGCAAAGCCACTCGCCTCAAAGTGCTGATAGTACGGCGTGTGTTGAAACATCCAACACTGAAGAGAGTGCGCCTGGTGTTTACGCGCTGCTTCCGCGCATGCTCGTATGAGGCATTTAACAACCCCGGGATCTTTCGCGCAGAGAAAATCATAGACTGTTGCGGAGACCTTTCCATTCTCTATTGCGAATCCTACGACGGCATACCCAAGGATGGCATTCGGGCCGACTACCTGAATAAGCCTGAATCGCTTGAATGGGTGATCCGCGAATCTCCAATTAAGATAGCGTGAGGTACGGGGAATTATCGTCGGAAAGAGCGCTGCTCCGTGGGATCGCCACCAGCGATCGTGTTCATCGTCAAAGCGGTCGATACATTTGATTTGAGAGTTCTCGTCAGCACCTTCGACTATCACATCATCGATACCGGCGCGGAGTGCGGTAAAGTTTCCGAGCGATTGGTATCGAAGCGCGTGAGGTTCTCCGAGTAATGCTCGGTTAGATCGAAAGCTCAATTCAAATTGTATGGGGCTCGATACCGGGGGGCATAGCAGTGAGGTCAAGGCTTGCAGGACTCCGCTCTCCCGGTGCTCATCGAGGATGCACGGGTTAAGAGTATGGAGCGCCCACACCGGTTTTTCGTTGCACTGCCACTGAGTGGAGATACGCGGATAGACGCCGACAAGAGTATCTCCTCGTTCGCATACGACAGCCGTTAGTGGTAGCTCCGTCGTCCACGGAGTCTCTTTAAATCTCCATCGATACTCCCCGAGGCTTCGATGTGTATCGAGCACCTGATTGAGGAGTTGATGTATCTTCGGATCGTCTGAGTCTGTCGATTGTCGAACGATGTACTCTCCGACGTGCACGCACGGGCCCTCTCTGACGCCAGTAGCATAAAGAAGTTCCTTAAAATCCTCCCCTTGATGCACCTGATATCGGGGCAGGTCGCTACCTGTTATCACCGGTAGACGTTCTCGAGTCGTGATAGATGCGACGCTCTCATACCCAAGCGCGCGTGCTATCTCAGAAACCTGAGGACTCAAGTCTCCGAATGGCGCCGCGAAGTGTGTGCAGGGGTTGTTGGTCTCATGCTCAATCCTCGTCTTGCTCTCACCGAGTTCACGGTGGATCTCTTCAGCAGAGAGGTGCGTAAGTCTCGCATGTCTCATGCCGTGAGACCCAACGCAGTGTCCTCGAGCGATGAGTGCGCGAGCATCCTCCCAGGTCATGAAGGAGGAGTACTGCTCCTCTGCTGGGATGTTGCTCTGATCGAGAAACGATGGGCAGATATAAAAAGTTCCCCGCGCTCCGTATTCCTCAAGGATCGGCGCGCCATAGTGAAACGCGCCTAACCTTCCGTCGTCGAAGGTGATGGCGCATATTCGCCGTTCCGAGGTTGCAGGTTCCGCGAGTATGTCGTTAACGGACACGAGCTCAAACCCTGTTTTTATCAGCGCGGTGATGTGATCTCGGAAAACGTCCGGAGCGACGCACCACGGTGAGGACGGTTCGGGGGCTATGTCGTGGTACGTAAAAACAAGTCGCATAAAGCTTTTAGATGAGCTGCAGGGGTTAGTTTGGCTCACGGAGTGCCCAAACCGCGTCTTTTTTGTGCGTTGGTTCCCTCGTTAACGAAGCGCCCCGATACGGGCGATACGCATCGTAAGTGTACGACAACATTGCACGGAAAGGGTGCGTTACACCTCTATCAATCATGGATTGCTTTCGAATCTCCGTTATCGTTCCGTGTCACAATTACGGCCGTTATCTGGCCCAGTGCCTCACCAGTATCCTCGAACAGACGAGGCGGCCAGATGAGATCGTTGTCGTAGACGATAGTTCACAGGATACCACGCGAGAGGTCGCCCTGCAGTTCGCTTCCAAGGGGGTGCGTTACATTCGAGCCGAGTTCAATGATCCGCTCGCCACTCGCCGGCTTGGCGCGAGCGTGAGCTCCGGTGAGATCCTCTGCTTCATCGATGCGGATGATTATATCGATGCAACGTATCTCGAATCCGGGATTCGACACTTTTCTCAACGGAGTGACGTGGGAATAGTTTACTCTGACGTTGAGTACTGTGGATGGATAACCGGGCGTGAAGTGAGTCCACCTGATACGAGAGGGCTGGATATTCATCAGGTAAACTTCATCCATGCTGGAGCTCTTGTACGGCGACACGCTTTGGAGCTTGCTAACGCCTTTTCTCAACACGGGCCCGCTAATCGCCACGAGGATTGGAGGATGTGGCGCGCAATTATCGAAGTCGGGTTTACCGGCGTACGACAATCGGGGATCTACTTTTACCGTAAGCATGACCACAATCTCTCTTCCCAGCGAGTCGCTGGAAAGAATGGGTATGACTACTACACCGGGGCAGACCTCTCCAGCGAAGCGGTCTCCCTCTTTACAACGCTTTCTGGTCGAATCGACGCATGGGAGCAATTCCGCTCGTTTCTTGAGCGGCAGTTGTGGAATCACGCGCGGACTCCACTGATTCTCTTTGATTGTAGTGGTTCAGAGGCGTTCTCAAGAACTGTTCGGCAGTGGTTGGGTAGCTGTGACTATCCAACAATTCAATATGTGTCGCTCCCGAATTTTCTTGGAGGATGGACCCCTGCAGGAAGCGCTTGGGAATCCGACCGGCGCCTCATGCGTGACCGATGGCTCCAGAACGGTAGAATTATCGCGGAGCTGCGACAACGTGTTCGTACACATTATCTATGGATAGTGGAGGAAGATATCCTTCCGCCGTCAGACGCGTGCGAGCAATTACTCCGTTTGTTTGCCTACGATACGGTGAGCGTAACGGCGGTCTGCCCACGTTCCCATGACTCCGTGTTCGCTTGGCAGGCACCGGAGGCCTACCTGGGCGAGGGCGCATCCTCGGAAACGGTTGGGGGTAATAGCTTTGGCTGCGCGATTGTTCGCAGTCCGATCTTAGGCAAGGCGATAATCTCTGATCTGAATCGTGATCGTCCGGTGGAGATGCAGATCTATGACAATCTTGGACCCAATCAGATCTCGCGAATACACTGGGGGGTTCGGTGTGAGCGGCCCCTCCCTCTTCAATCTAGGGTGGTAGAACCTCTGATTACCGCCGATACCTTCGATGAGGATTTCTATCTCGATCTTCATCGTGACGTTGCGTGGGCTGTACACTCTGGGGATTTCGCGTCGGGGTATGATCACTACCTTATACACGGGTTCTCTGAGGGACGATTGGCCCGCGCGAAAGCGTCCCATGGCCACAGAAACAAAGACTCTGCTCGAGAACCATCATGAC
>JBIIEK010000226.1:0-4307 GCA_044237895.1 Bdellovibrionota bacterium | reverse complement strand
TGCTCACTACATCAAGCATGGAATCGCGGAGGGGCGATTGGCGCGGGTAAAGGCACTCTCTGATATCAACAACAAGGGCTCCGCGCGATAACCATCATGACACCAGAGTGGCATTCAATAGCTGTGAAGGGAGTGACGTCTTTGGAACAAGGTGACCGTGTGGAAGCCCGTGCGCTTCTAAAGCGGGCCGTTGCTCTTCACCCACCTGAGGCGTGGCCCTACTTGAAGCTTGCCGAGGTGCTTGAAGAGGCCGATCTAAAGGTGCACCTCTATGAGCGCTCGTTAGAAGTGGAGGTTACGGACTGGGCATTTGTTGGTCTCATCGATACTCACCTCAAGAGCGGTCGCTTTGAGGCAGCCTATCGCGCCTTCACCAGGGCTAGTGCCGCACTTTCGGACATGACTCGGGTTACGAGCCTCTGTCCGCGAATCGTCGAAGTTGCCTCGGTTCTCAGGGATCCCTCGTTTAATTGGCAGGAGTATCTCAAGTCGCGGCCCCGACTCTCAACCAAAGATAGAAATCCTGTGGATGTCGCGATACAGCACTTTCTTGAGGTTGGGCGGTTGGTGGATCAGAAGACACCGTCGGTCATAGACCTCCCGGGCGGATTTAACTTTGAGCTGTATCGGATACTTCATCCAGCCACTCAGGAATTGGGGGAGGAAGAGACGTATGCCCATTTTATCGCAAACGAGCCCCACGATGCGGCACTTTACTCGATGGATATAATTCCGAGGGATTTCGACCCCAGTATCTATCAGATGCTGAATCCTGACCTGGTGAATTTGTCCGGACGGGAGTCGGTTGCCCACTATCTGACTATCGGAAAGAGCGAAAAACGCCTCTACAACACGGGGCTTTCTCCCAAGGAGATGCGCCTTTTGTCAGACATCGATGTTAAACCGTACGAGCATTATCGAAACAATTGCGTCGTATTTATTAACCATGACTCGAGCCTAACCGGAGCCCCTTTGTTCTTAAAGGCTCTCTCGGAGTATCTAGCGACAAGGAGCATATTTCAGAATGTGCTCTTTCTTGATACTTACGTGAACCCAGCATTTTCGGCGCTGGAGAAAGATGATCGTGTCGTTCGCTTGTATTACAACAACGACGTTGAGCGACTGCGGGAGATGATCGCCTATTTTAATCCCCTCCTAATTTATTCCAATTCGTTGAATGTTTTTCTTAAGAGTGTTGAGACGTTCCTCTTCGTCCGTTATCGAGCGATCTTTCATTTGCATGAATCTATAAGCGATGCGCGCGTTTTTCGGGACCTCACTACTCTTCAAGAAGATAGAGTATATGCGGTATCGGACCGGATTAATAACGACCTTTCTGGGCTTGGCCTACGCAACGTAAAGACCTTTCCGCCGTTTCTTGCGCCGGAGACCTTTGCAAAACTTGATGCGTCGGAGTCCGCAGGGCGCGCGGAGGAAAAAGACGTTCTCTCTCCATCTGCTGTAACAATAGGAATGTGCGGGCCTATCTCCGAGCGGAAAAACTTCGAACTGTTTCAGTATTTATCGCGTAAGAGGCCAGATCTAAACTTCGTGTGGGTAGGCGGAAAGCCGGATGAGGTTGAGGCGTACTCCACTAAAAACCTCTCCATAGTACCGTTCACCGCGAATCCCTATGAACACTTTCAAAAGATGGACTACTTCTTTTTGACGAGTAGGCGCGATCCCTGTCCAATCGTGGTGCTCGAGGCTCTCTATCTCAATAAGAAGGTATTGGTTCTCGATAAAAATATCTCGTACGAACACCCACAGGAAAAGTTGGAAAGCTACCTGGTTATTGAGGACCATAAGAACGATCCCGAAACGATTCTTGCAAAATTTAATTCGTTGCCATTAACCAAGTCGCCTAACGCGACGCGCCGAAATCAGGACTACATTCGCGAGGAGTTTTCAAAACCCCGGCTGCTACTGAAGAAGCCGTGCAAGGAGCGGGACGTCGTCGCGTTGTCGTATTATGTTGCTCCGACGGACTCGCTAGACCACCGGATCTACTATAGCAACCTCATTAATCAGTTTTTGCTGAGGAACGATCACGAGTGCGAGGTCGTTATTCAGTTCGCCTCCGACGCCCCGGTAAAAGAGGAGGTTAAGCGACACTTCGCTGAAAGTATTCAGGCTCCGCTGAGAACGTACGAGAGGTCTAACCGGGGTTTTGATATCGGCGGACTCATGGCATCAGTGAAGCGACTCTTTGACGAGAACCCTGACCGAGATGGGTACCTTATTTACCTCCACACCAAGAGCAATGAGATATGGCGAGAGACGCTACACCGCGTCATGTTCTGCGATCAGTACCGCCAATACGACACTATCGCTCCTGAGCAGTTCTCGGTGGAGTGTAAGCTAGACGATCTCAACCGCCCGACGTTTGGTAAGTACTCGCTCTTCAACGACGTAGAGAAATTAACGACTCCGTTTACCTTCGTCGCTGGCACGACATTCATAACTAAATTTCGAAATGTAGTCCCCCTCTATCGTCACCATGATGAGATAGATGCGCTGCTGACGGATATTAATACTGATGGTCGGTATTGGCGGGAGATCATGCTCAATGAAGAGATATTTGAGCGGTATTATGAGCATTATCTTACCACCAAGATCTCCTCACCTATCGATATCGATGGCCCCTCGTTCATCAGAGACAAGGGGTGCAAAAATTACTTTGAGCTTCTCTCTCGTTACAATAAACGTGGTATCCCCGATTGCCAGTTTGAGCACGCTCTTGAGCGTCTGATAGGCCATATGATTCTTGACGGGAAGCGGGTGCGGATGGTGTGAGTGGTTCACGGCCTTGCGAAGATGATTGGCCGTGAGCGGTGCTCTTGAATAGGGAGGTCAAACCTTGCAATACCGCCATCTTAACACCAATTACATTGCGCGCACGGATGCCGTAGGAGTATATGTAGTAAGGGGGACATCGTATGTCGACTGCGCCCACATTGGCTGAGATCGAAGCCGCTCGAGCTCGTATCGCGCCGCACCTTCCGGTGACGCCGGTATCTCATGCCACTCTGCTCTCTGAAGAGCTCGGTAAATACATCACCATCAAATGGGACAACAAATTTAGAACCGGTTCTTTCAAAGAACGTGGCGCGCTCAATTTTCTCTTGAGCCTTGACGAGGTCGCGCGTGCCAAAGGGATTTGTACGGCAAGCGCCGGTAATCACGCGCTCGGGGTGAGCTATCACGCACAACGTTTAGGGATTCCGTGTGAGATCTTTGTTCCCCACAATGCGCCACTCGTAAAGATAGAGCGGTGCAAAAAGTTCGGCGCGGTCATTTCGTACAGAGAGAATCTGCACGAGGGGATGGAGCACGCAAAGGCACTCGCGCGGGACACTGGCGTCACCTATGTTCCTCCATTCGATCACCACTTCATCGTTCAAGGTCAGGGTGTTGCGGGTCTAGAGGTGCTTGACCAAGTTCCGGACTTCGATTCTGTTGTGATTCCGGTCGGTGGTGGGGGCTACGCTGCTGGAGTGGCGACTGCTATCAAATCGAAGCGGCCCGATGTTTTTATTCTGGGGGTGTGCTCTGAGTGGGCGGTTCGAGCCCGACAGTTACAAGAGGGTGGCAAGTCGGTTGTTCCCCAAATGACTATTGCTGACGGTATTGCGGTAAAGCAGATCGGGCAGGTAACGGGGCCGATCCTCGATACGTACGTCGATAAGATCGTGCCGGTGTCGGAAACTGCCATCGCGCATGCGATTATAATGCTTTTGGAGCAGGAGCGGGTGGTTGTTGAGGGCGCTGGAGCGGCCGGCCTCGCGGGCATCCTAGAGGGGCACCTACCTGATCGGTGTCAAAGGCCGGTGCTCTTTCTCTGCGGTAGTAATATCGACATGAATCTTCTCTCTCGTCTTATTGAGCAAGATATGGGCGAGCGGGGCCGTTTGTTGCGGATCAATATATCGCTACCGGATCGGCCGGGTATGTTGAATCAGATAACGGGTATCATTGCCTCCCAGGGGGCAAACGTACTTCAGGTTCATCACGATCGCTTCTATGCGCGGTTACCGGGGTACGTCGACATTACGGTCGTCATGGAGGTTCGTAATCGAATACATGGAGCCCAGGTCATTGATCATCTAAATGGGGCTGGGTTGCCGACACAGAGGGTTTGATATTGGGGGGCCGACAAGCCGGCGGGGCCGCCGGCCCTCCAGGTACAAATGTCGCGTGTCCACGTGCATCGCATAATTATTGCGGGATCAATTGGAGGGCCGGCGGCCTCGCCGGCCGCAGGTGCAAATGTCGCGTGTCCACGCGCATCGCATAATTATTGCGGG
>JBIIEK010000035.1:0-21257 GCA_044237895.1 Bdellovibrionota bacterium | reverse complement strand
TTCGACAGCTTTTCACAAACAAGAAGTCCACCACCATCAAGGTAGTAGCAATCAACGACCTCACAGATCCAGCTACCCTGGCACACCTTCTCAAATACGATTCAATCCACGGGCGCTTCCCGGGAACGGTTGAGGCCGGAGATGGCTGCATCGTTGTAAACGGCCAACAGATCAAGATCCTCGCTGAGCGAGATCCAGCCAAGCTTCCGTGGGGCTCCCTCGGCGCCTCGGTTGTTCTTGAGTGTACCGGCATCTTCACGGCGAAGGAGAAGGCCCAGCTTCATATGCAAGGCGGCGCTAAAAAGGTGATCATCTCAGCTCCAGCGACCAATCCCGACCTCACCCTCGCCTACGGCGTAAATCACACCGCGTACAAGCCTGCTGAACACCACGTCATCAGCAACGCGTCGTGCACGACAAACTGCCTAGCTCCAGTAGCAAAGGTACTTCAAGAGAACTTCGGAATCGTTCGTGGAACCATGACAACGATCCACTCGTACACGAACGACCAGCAGATCCTCGACCTCCCGCACAAGGATCTACGACGGGCGCGCGCCGCGGCCATGTCGATGATCCCAACGACAACCGGAGCAGCAAAGGCCGTTGGTCTTGTGATCCCGGAGCTCGCTGGAAAGGTTGACGGATTCGCTATTCGCGTACCGACTCCGGACGTGTCAGTTGTAGATTTCGTCGCTGAGCTCAACCAAGACGTAACAGTTGAGGATCTCAACCGCGCCCTCAAGAGCGCAAGCGAAAACGCCCTCAAAGGAGTCCTTGGATTCTCCGATGAGCCGCTCGTCTCGATCGACTTCACCGGAGACGTGCACTCGTCTATCGTTGACTCGCTCTCGACGATGGTTGTTCAGAAGCGCATGGCGAAGGTCGTGGCGTGGTACGACAACGAGATGGGCTTCTCTGCTCGCATGTGCGACGTAACTGAGATGATCGCTAAGAGCCTCTAATTCGAGGTTCCCATTGGATGTGGGGGCTCTCGTGAAAACGAGGCCCCCATTCTTTTTAAACGTAACTCGGCACGATCGCCGACCCTCTCTACAAGTACCTATGCGCTCAAAACACCTCCTCGCTGGAAACTGGAAGATGAACCTTGGCCCGAAGCAGGGCAGCAGCTACGCCCGACAGCTTCGAGAATCGATCACGATGTTGTCCCGAACGGATGTCTGGGTTGCTCCCCCCTTCGCGAGCCTCCCAATCGTAGCCTCAGAACTGAAGGGCTCCCTGATTAGCGTTGGGGCGCAAAATGTTCACTGGGCCGAGTCCGGCGCGTTTACAGGAGAAACAGCGCCATCATTTCTCACCGAGCTAGGCGCTACCTTTTCCCTGACTGGACACTCAGAACGACGAACCTACTTTGGGGAAACGTCGGAGCAGGTAGCTCGGCGCACAGTCGCTGCGATCAACGCGGGCCTCACCGCCATAGCGTGTATCGGCGAGACGGAGACTGAGAGGGTT
Organism: Bdellovibrionota bacterium; assembly: GCA_044237895.1. GTDB lineage: Bacteria > Bdellovibrionota_C > UBA2361 > UBA2361 > OMII01 > OMII01. The sequence continues at coordinate 19,787 of JBIIEK010000035.1, read as the reverse complement.
GCAGGCACCACCGAGAAGGTCCTTGAGGAGCAGCTAACGCCCATCCTCTCATCAGTAGACAAACAATCGACGGATAAGCTCGTTCTCGCGTATGAGCCAGTATGGGCTATCGGAACAGGCAAGGTCGCCTCGCTTGATGATATTCGCGGAGCTCACCAGTTTATCCAAAAAGTCTGGAGCGCGCACAACCTCCCCGGGACAGCCACAATACTGTACGGAGGAAGTGTCAATCCATCAAACTTCGCCGAGATCCTTGCGCTCAAAGAGGTGCACGGCGCTCTCGTTGGAGGAGCAAGCATCAAACTTGAGCAGTGGATGGAATTGATTCGGATCTCCGAGGCAACCGCCGTATAAAGCCACCTGCACCTCTTCATCAAAACACGAGGTGAGGCGCCTTACGGACGTTGCCAGGGCTCTATTAAAACATCGAGATAGTTGAGTCGGACGAATGTTGGCGAAGCTTTGAGCTTCCAACCATAAAAAATCTATCAAGTGAGTTCGGAGCGCTGTTCTTACTAAACCCGATCAGATACTCGCCGTTATATTCCTGTCGGAATCGTCGAGCCTTTGGGTAAAAAGCATAGCTCTTCCAATAAGGTCGAGCTCCAAATTTATCGTATGCGACGATAGTCCATACGCCATTTGCATCTCCACGCATACGCACCGCCTTCAGGCCGTCAGAGCCAACTCGAGCTCCACCAGTCTCTGAGATCTTCTTGCCATTATTAAAGAGTTCAATCTTCTCAACGTCCGTTCCGCGAACCGTAATTTCCGCTTGCAACGTAGCGGGAGAGCGTCCATCTGCTCCCCATCCATTACTTCGACGTTGGCGCACCTTGGCCGTGCTCAGAATCATGCGAGGGGCGAAGTATCCCTTCACCTTATCCAAGCCATCGAGACCGACCTTATCATCAATAAACGACACTATCGGAAGCTTAAGCCACTCAATAATTACTCCACGATCCGCGCCGGAATGCGCCAGCGCTTTGATAGTGCTTATGTGAAGGTCGAGTAATCCCTCCAATAGAGCATTCGAAGAGAGTCCCTTGGCACTATCCCGACTTGCGAGATCCAACTGGTCCAGGAAGGTCGACGAGATCTCATCAACCTGTTTATTCTTAGGAGCATTCTTGCTCACAAATCGCTGCACGTCCGAGCGACTCCGTTTAACCAACGCCTGAAAATCCTTTGTTCCTATCTTCTCAAGCGAGAGCCCTGAGGGAAACTGAACTCCTCCCCCTCCCGCCTCACCGGCTTTCACTCGGAAGTTCCATCCAGTAAAGAGTCCGGGCCGATCTCCTTCATCGGTATCGGTAGCTTTCTTTGCTGGAACAGCCTTCGCTGGGGCTGGCGTACCCGACACGCTTGAATTAATCGCTTTGAGCGCCTCTGGAGAGAGCGCCGCTCTATCTGTTTCCGCCTTGGCAGGAAGCTTCTTAGAATCGGTTAAAGAGCGACTTGTCGTTGGCAACTTCTTTGAGTACAGCGCAAACTTAATGGTCTCGGGAATGAAGAAGAGCCCAACAACAACCGCGATGATCACCACGGTGACCCAAATGGTCCGTCCGGAGAACCCAAAGAATCGGCTATCTTGAAAATTTCCCATGCTTCCTTTTTCGCATGTCCTGGGGAGCCATCACCCTCTCATCGTCGCTACAACGATGACGAACCACGTGCCACCCGCGGGTACAAAAATACGCCTAATACCTATAGAGATATGGATAGATCAGGGTACTGGTGTGACATGCTAAAGTGCAACAAAACACTAAGCAAACAGGGCCTAGTAATTCCGAGTATTTACGCCCCAAAAAAGACCCAAAAACACTGAAAAATGCAGCACTACCGGTATAGAGAGCGCAGTACTCAAAGCGTCTAAAGAGGCGCTTCACATCATCCACCCCTCCCGCAAACCCCGTGAGCGAGGCAGCGTTATCCAACCAGGGACCAGAGGTTCTTAACATCCCCCGTTAGTCGGGCGCCCACCTGCCCAATCACGTGCTTAGCTAAGAAGCATGCGCGATGAGCTGCATCCTGAGGCTTTAGCCCACGAGTGATTCCGTAAAGGAAAGCTCCCGCAAAGGTATCACCTGCTCCGGTTAGGTCACGTGGCTCACACGGGAAGGCCGGAACGTGAAGCTCCTCCCCCTCCCACCAGATAAACGCGCCACGGGATCCCCCTGTAAGAACTACATGAGGGAAACGTTCCTTAAGTTTTCGGCCAGCGGACAGGACGTCAGTGGTTCCTGAAAGGGCGCTCGACTCCTCTTCGTTGGCGAAGATAAGGTGCGCGTGCTTAAGGGCTTCATTAAGATGCTCCCCAAATCCGTGAACGATCCACGCGTCTGAACACGTCACCGCTACTTTAGTATCGGACTCTTTAGCGACTCTGAGAGACTCTTTGATAGCGCTACGACCCGCGTCAGAGTTTGAGAAAACATACCCTTCAACAAAGAGCCATTTGGAATCCGCTATCACCGCTGGATCGATATGCTCAGGAGCTAGCGCCGTGCACGCTCCCAGCGAGGTTCTCATCGTTCTCTCAGCATCAGGTGTGAGCAATACCACGCAGGTGCCTGTAGCTCCCTGCGTCGCCAGAGGAACTGGAACTTTGATTCCAAGCGACAAACACTCATCACGATAGAAACGCCCGTACTCATCATCCGCAAGGTGGCAACATACCGCACTCTTACCACCCAGCTGCGCCACAGTGATCATCGAATTCGCGACGGAACCACCACTTCGCATGATTGGGCTCTTCGCGCCAACTCGCTCTAAAAGAGCCTGCTGATCAGCCGGCTCCACTAAGCGCATAGTGCCCTTCTCAAAGCCGAGTCCACTGAAGTCACCCTCGGTGATATCCGAGAATATATCGACGATTCCGTTGCAAACTCCGAACACATCAAGCGATTTCATGGCACCTATTCCTTAATAAGGTTTCGAGGCGTTGAGTGTGGCACAAATGCGTCTTTGTGGGGAGAGAGAGCCGTTTTTTTGTTCCCCCCCCCTTTCTCAAGGTGCCCTCTCAAGGCGTCCTCCCCCTTAAGGGAGAGCAGCCAGCCCTGCGGAGGGGCCAAAGTCGCGTCATACGTTCTCCCGCTTCGGTCCGGTAAGGTCCAAGACACCAAGGTACGCCCCCTATGACCGTAACAGCACACCGCATCATCTCCAATACGGCTCAGAGCCCGGCACCACGAATCTCAACCGTTTGGCACCACGACATCACAAAGGTACCACCCGCTATTACAGAACGGTGGCGAGCCCTCGTGACGGATGGACCCTACGGAGAGCCTTTTTTTCAACCGGAGTGGTTCGACGCTTATGCTCGCGCTTTCGCCGACTGCAAGCGTTCTCATCTTATAACCGCTCACGCCGGTGAACGGATCGTTGGCGTGTTACCAGTGGTTCATAAAAAACACTTCTTTGGAAAGATCCCAGCTAAAACCCTCTCTGGATTATCCGGAATCCACTCTTCACGATTCGACGTCATTCACGACCCCTCTCTCGCGAGTGTCGTTACCTCCTCTATGTGGGAGTCCCTGAAGAGTGAACGAGAATGGACAGTTCTTGAAATACTTGATGTACCTGAAGACGGGGCCTTCCACCGAATACTCCAAGAGGCGCTTCTTGACGGGTTCCTTGGTTGCGCGTGGAGCACCCGGCACATGCCGCTCATGCAGCTGAATCCACGAGATCCATTCGGCAACTGTCCTGCCGCATCGCGGACCTTTAGACATCGACTTACCTCAAAGAACCGAAAGTTAGCAGAGCAACATCCCCTCACCCTCACATCGCACTCGGACTTGAATCGATCCGCGCTTGAGGATTTCCTCTCACTAGAAATGAAGGGGTGGAAAGGCACTAATCGGAGCGCTATTGCGTCCTCCGCACAAACACTCCAATTTTACCGTTCCGTCGCAGCAGAGGCAGCGAATCGTGGATACCTCAAGATCTATTCCCTTGAGAGAAACGGAACCCCGATCTCCATGCATCTCGGTTTTCAGATGCAAGGCCGATACTACGCCCCAAAAGTGGCCTACAACGAGGAGCTCGGGCGGTATTCGCCTGGTCAAATCCTTGTTGAACGAGTGATTAAAGACCTCTCCTCTCAAGGAGTATCGACCTATGAATTCCTAGGGCCAAGCGCTCCTTGGAAACGAGTTTGGACGCTCTCGTTTCGCTCACATCACAACATCTACATCTTTAGACCCACAGCAACAGGCCGTCTTTTGCACGCAACTATCACTCAGGGAGCCGCACCCTTGCGCAAAATTAAGCGATCTTTATTTGGCGATCCTCAAGCATGATTCTCCAGCTGCGCTCAACCTCCCACTCCGTACCTGTCAGAGCTCATTTACCGGGCCCAGAACTCACGATACTTGGGAGATTCAATCAGGAGACATCTTGAACACTCACCTTTCAAGCACAACACCGACGACTTTACATTCTCGAGGTCTACGAAGCCTTTTTGAGCGTGGCATCAATGCCGTGGCGCTTCGAAGAACGTCATTCGGATTTAAACGACATCTTCATACCAGCTGGCCCCCTCCCGCTGGCAAGATCCCGATAGCGGTTCGAGAACTAATGGACTCAGACATCCCTCTCATACTTCCTCATCATATCGCCGCGAGCAATCGACGCGAGGGCCAACAGATTAATGCTCGTCGCAAACTACTCACTCAAAACATTCTCAAACCCTTCGTCGCGATAGACCAGAGCTGCAGTCGCCCCTGTTTTATTCAATGGTCATTCGATTCCTCTCACAACGATTTTATTACTCGTTTCTTCAAGGGGCGTTTTCCTCGTTTACAGGAGGGAGAGAGGCTCCTCGAAAATGCCTATACCCATCCCGACTATCGAGGCCAGGGAGTCATGGCGGTCGCCATGAGCAAGATCGCCGATCTTCTAGCCACTCATGGAGCCATCGAGGTCATAACTTTTGTCGAGACCACGAACGTGCCCTCTCTTAAAGGATGTACACGAGCTGGGTTTACCCCCTTCGTAACTCGCACGGATCTCTCTGTCTGCGGGGGACTCAAACGTTACCGGGTATTCGAACCCATCGCCCCACATACAACCCTCGATTTTTCAACACATCCGGTTTCACTTTTAGAGACTACAAACTCATGATCTCAATAACTAGAAAGAAGTTCGGCATAAAAATTAATGATATTTTCTTTGCGGAGGAACCCTCAAAGGACGCCTCGACCGCGACACTCCAATTTTTTGTGCAGGCGAAGTCACCCTGGCCTACCTTTGTGCCTTTCAAAACTCAGGTGATAGATCTGTCCGCACCGACAGAGGAGATCTCCAAGTCCCTTTCTAAAAACACCCGCTACAAAATAAATCGCGCAGAGCGTGAAGGATTCATCCCTCGGCTTTCAATAAATCCAACCGTATCCGAGGCCACGTTATATGCTCACTTTTACGATACCTTTGCAGTCCAAAAAGGGCTTCCCCCATGCAACAAAGCGAAGCTTCGCTCCCTTGCAGCAAGCAACTACCTGATCCTCTCTTCGATCTCAGATCCGGATGGCAACCTCCTCGCTGCACATGCGTACGTGAAAGATCCCAGCGAAGCGCGTGTACGACTCCTCCACTCGGCATCTCATTTTCGAGGGATCAACGACAGCGGCGAGAGAAATAAGATCGGCAGAGCGAACAGACTTCTTCATTGGTTCGAGATCCTCTCGCTTAAGAGCGACGGCTTTCTCCTCTACGACCTTGGAGGTATACCCATAGACGATAGAGATGCGGAGAAGAACGATATCGCCCGATTCAAATTAGAATTCGGCGGAGACTCCCGTATTGAGTACAACGGCTTCGTACCCCAATCCCATCTTGGGCGCGTGTTACTACCATTTGCACGGAGGAGATGATGACCGAGGCTCGATACATCTTCCGCATGGATGACATTACTCCTACCATGGACTGGGACCGATTCTGGGCTGTCCTAAACTTACTGAATCGACATCGCGTTAAACCCCTTCTTGGCGTAGTCCCGGAAAACGGGGATCCAAAATTGAAATTGCAGGACCCTCATCCCCACTTTTGGGACATCATGAGAACACTCGGTGAGCGGGACATGGTCGATTTCGCCCAACATGGGTACCAACATATACTCGCCCCACAATCGAGTCGATCGCTCCTTAACGGTGCTCGCGAAAGCACCGTCGGTCGCTCTGAGTTCGCTGGGTACTCGTATCCCGAGCAACTCTCTCGAATAACGAAGGGGAGAAACCTCCTTCTCGACCAGGGTATCGACACTACCTATTTCTTCGCGCCTAAGCACTCCTTTGACAATACTACACTGAGGGCCTTGCGTGCCACCGGCTTCACCGCGGTCTCGGATGGCATAGCTCTCTATCCATTCAAGAGTTTTGGACTCACGTTCATCCCACAGCAATTGTGGACGCCTCGTAAGATGATGACGGGTGTCTTCACAATCTGCCTTCACACCAATGAAATTCGCCCCAACGATGTTAAAACGATCCGGCAATTCCTACGGATGCCGATTGCGTGCTCATCATTTCGAGCAGAGGTTGAGGCTTTTAAAAGCTCACCCCTTCGAAAAGTATGCAATCCGCTCTTTAAGCATGCCTACTCCGGAATGCGGAGGTTGAGGCGAACGATTTCACACTATCAGGGGAGCTCGCCAGGACGTCGAGCTCCCGACCACCTCTCACAGCAACCCATGGACGCCCCTTAAAGTATGCACGAATAAGACCTCGCAGAGAGAGGACTTACTCCATGTCTGGCGACTACGAGAAACTCGCCCCCTTGAGATTCCTTCGAAAGCATCGTGGATGTAGCGCCATACCACGCCCATCGCCGAAGGATTCGACGGAGAGTAACTCTATGCAGGTTATTTTCTTAGATGGCCGCCGCAACTTCGAGCGCAACGGTTGTGGGATACAGACTTGCAACCCGTCCGATCACCGCCTCAACCATGGCATCGGGACAACTAGCCCCGGCCGAGATAAGGATATGCACGGGCTGCTTATGCGGCAGCCATCCCGTCGTTGTGATGACGTCTTTGTGAGGGAAGTTTAGGTGTCGAATCTCCTCGGCACTTATGATCTCTCCAGCGTCCTTAACATAGTACACCGGCACCTTACCCTCACACAGCTCAACTAAATGGGACGTGTTCGAGGAATTATATCCACCGACGACTATCGCCAGATCGGCCTCGTCCTGGAGGAGACCCTTCATGGCGCGCTGATTTTCTGACGTTGCGTAACAAAGGGTGTCACGGGTGTCTGCATAGTGGTCCGCTATCGCGTCGACTCCGAACCTATCAATCAGAGCCTGCTTCATAAAGCCCGCGATCTCATGCGTCTCCTCAGCCAACATGGTTGTCTGATTAACCACACCAAGCCGACCAAGGTGCTCCGCTGGCTTAAATCCGGCAGAAAACTTTCCAGCGAAATCTTTTTCAAATTGTTCTATCGGTCGCGCGCCTCGAACGTACTCAGCCAACACGAGCGCCTCATCCTTGTCCCGCACGACCACACTCGGGCCACTCAGACGGATATGAGAGAATGTAGCACGCGTCTCTTCGTGGGTGTGCTTACCGTGAATAACGATCGTATACCCTTGCTGAGCGAGCTGCCGGCCCCTTTTCCATACCTTCTCCACAAATGGGCACGTCGCGTTGTAACTCTGCGGATCGATGCCAAGTGCGGTGAGTGCATCGAAGATCTCTTTTGTTGTGCCAAACGCCGGAACGATCACTACATCATCAGCGCGCAATTCAGAGAAAGGGATGAGCTCTTTTCCCTCCGCAGTCTGAAGGAAGCGAACACCTCGCCCTAAGAGATCAGAATTCACATGCGGATTGTGGATCATCTCGCTTAGGAGAAAGATCCTCTTCCCCACATTCTCTTCAAGAGCTCGATAAGCGATCTCGATCGCATTCTCAACGCCGTAACAAAATCCGAAGAAACGAGCGATATGAAATACGACCGGCCCAAGGTCTAGAATCGTTGCCTTCAGATCCTCCTTTCGAGAATCCTCTGCGGAACGCTTTCTTTTTATTTCCCCGATTATATCTGAACGATAGGAACGGGGGATATTAAACTCTTTTGGCATAGCCCCAAAACGATAGCACGCCCCGCACACCCCAGTCCACGCGAGCTATACGCCCCGCGCGGCCGTTGCCCTGTACCAGTATGGAAGCTTTGAGAATCGAGCACTCGGAGGGTCACACGCACGGGGATCCGTTGCGGATCTCCATAGGCTACATGCAACTTCGATGGAAAAACCGAAATAATCCTGAGTGTATCAGAGCGGATACATCTCCAATGGTTAAGGATGCTCAGCCTCGGTTCGCAAGAACTCGAACACTACGAAGGACGGAGCAGCCCCCCCACCCGGCTACCGAATCACCTCCCCATAAACCGCCTCTTCTTCGTTTGCTAAGGGCATCGGAGCAGCCGCCTTAACCGCAGGCTCTCCTGTCGGCGAAGAGAGCGCCGGAACCTTTACTGCCGGAACCCTCGGCGTCACGCTTGGTACAGCGGGAGAGCTCTTCAGGCTTTGAGGAACAGGGACACCCACCTTTGTGTTGCTGACCGACGGCGTGCCGATCGGCAGAACTGTTCGCGCTGCAGCAGGAGTTGCCACGGAGCCAGGGCTCGGACTAGTCGACTGGGGTGGTGTCGAAACAGCGATGGGTATCGAACTCGCTACCGGCTTAGGTGTAGGCGGTAGAGCCATTGTCGGAACTGGAGTGAGCCCATGTTGGGAATTCGTATAAATTAGGCCGACAGAAAAATCGAACTGCGAGTATCCGATCGGCTGCACAAAGAACGTCATCGCCCCCGCACACGACAACCGCGCCGAGCCTCGTGGTCCCTTTCGCATCAAATTTGAAAACGGGATAAGGAGGTCTCCCTTCTCTTTTTTATCCGGAATCTTCAGAAGAGAAGCTGAGTATGTCTGTCCTGTGGGGTCTGATGCGTCGTACACACGGGCTTCGACTAAAACACTACAACTACCCTCATCCTTCGCAACACCACAGTCACCTTCGACTTCAAAGTCTTGAAGGATAATGGCAGACGCTCCATCCTGTTGAAGATCGAAGCATCCCAAACCAGAGCTTGAGAGCTGTTCTGGATAGGTATCACTATCCCAGCTGAGGTAGACACCCCGAAGCACCGCCCCCTCAGCTTTCACCGTTAACCTACCCTTCCCTACAGTTAAGGAACCTGACGAACGGCCCTCTCCACGCAGAGAGATTCCCACATACGAACCGAGCGTGTGTCCCGAGCGGAGCGCTCTTCGACAATCACCTTCGCTACCGCAGGAGACCTCAAGTTTCTGATCGAACAACTCAAGCGGTGTAGCGAACACGCATTCCGTAAGGAGTCCGACAGCCATTAAAGCGCCGAACGCCACCGCTTTGACCCACTGTGCTCTGATGTTTGGAACGATCATTTTCCCACGATGAAAAACGTATAGTCCTTTGATGCGCGATCAGGACTCATGGACCATGTATACACAAGGACGGATGAAAAAATAAGTGGCTAGAAGCCCCCGCTCGTAAAAGGACTAGTATTCTTTGGACAAATGGAATGGTGTTATCAAAAAACCGCCTCCCAGTGCCTCAGCCCTCACCCTCAAGCGAAGTCTAGGCATAGCACCTCTCCCCGTTCATTCAGCGGGGGCGAATCCGGGAAGAATACTTCAAAGGTCGAACCCTTTCCAATCGCGGAGGTCACATCGATCGAACCTCCATGCGCGGAGACGATACACTTAACGATAAAGAGCCCTAGACCGGTTCCAGAAACCTGGGAAGAAGAAGCGAGCCTCCCGTACCGGTTAAAGAGGCGCTGCGCGTCAGAGGGCTCCATTCCCGTTCCGAAATCCTGAACACTAAGCGCGATACCTCCACCGGATCGAACGGTTGAGATACGGACCTGACTCGCCTTCGGCGAGAATTTAATCGCGTTACTGATCAGATTCGAGAGTACCCGTTCCAAGCCAAGGGGATCAACGCATCCCAGGATTTCATCCCGGGGGGACTCCCACACCAATTCAACCCCCCGCGTCTTAGCTGATAAGCGGAACGAGTCGATTACCTTCACAACGATCGGCTGCACGTCATTATTTTTCGGATGGAGCACAAAAGCGCCCTCCTCCATACGCCGCAAGCTCAAGAACTCCTCGATGAGGTGGATTGCCGAATTGGCGGAACTCGATATCCGCTCTACAAGGGCGTGCGCCCGTTCATCAACCGGTGGCTTGTGAAGCAACACATCGCAGGACACCGCGATGGCACCAAGTGGTCCCTTAAGATCATGCGTCGTTGTTGAGAGGATCTCCCTCTGGAAGCGCTCTCGACGCCTCCTATCCCGAATATCCCGAACCCACAGGAGCACTACCGGGTCAGAACCCCGATCGCGCACCGCGGAAACCGTCACATCAAAAGCACACTCGTCTCCCTGCGCGTCAATAACCTCGACGGTCCACACACCACCGGGCTCTAAGTTACTCAATCGCTCACTCAGCTTGGTCACAACCTCGTGTCCACGCAGAATCTTGGTTGGAGGGATCTCCAAAACATTTCGTGAAGTGACACCTACGCTCTGCAAGAACGCCTCAAACCCTGAGTTGCAATATCGAACATTACCCTTCTGGTCAGCGACGGCTAATCCGTCGTTACTACTCTCGATCGCCTCTCGAAGGAGATCTCTATCGCGCGCGAGTTGCGCCCTCTCCCTCTCAACATCGAGCGCCGTTGAGATCCTTGAGAGCGAGAGTTGTAAAACATCGCGGAACGATGCGTCGAAATTCTTAACGAGAAAGTCGCTCGCTCCAGTTCGCATCGCTGCCACACCGTCAGTTAACGTAGCGGATGATGTCAGAACAAGGAGTGGAAGCTTTGGAGCTACCTCTCGAAGCGCTACCACCACAGCGTTACTGCGCAAGTCAGGGAGATTCAGGTCGCTGATAATTAGATCGAATGAGCGCTCCTTAAGGCGCGCTTTAGCGTCGGCCACTGAACCACACGAAGAGATGGCGACTACAAGCCCTCGCAATGCACGCTCGATCAGAAGCGCGTGCGCCGGCTCGTCCTCAACCAGCAATACTTCTCCAAAAAGAGCCCTCGGCTGCTCCATGCTCAAACCTTGTGACGAACGGGTTGTTGAAAACCGCGAAAGTTTCTCCCTCCCTTCGAAAAACGATCGCCTCTACCCTACTCGACTCCGAAAAGACGACACTGAAGTTGAGTGCAAGGAGAGCTTTATTTTTATCGGCAGATAGTCTAAGGAACGGGAGGCTCAAGTACCTACACAAGGATACCTACAATGATTAAGCCCGACCACTGGATTCGTACATTCGGCGAGACAGGGGGTATCTACCCCTTCAACCCTGAGCAAGTTAACCCAGCTAGTTACGACGTTACCGTCGGAAATCACTGGATTTGTCCAACGCGCGACCCCGAAGAGATAGAGTCTGATTCAATCATTCTCTTTCCAGGGGAAGTAATCCTTGCGACCACGCAAGAGTACATAAAGATGCCTCGTGATGTGGTGTGCGATCTGAAACTAAAGAGCTCCCTCGGACGTCTCTGGCTCAATCATAGCCTAAGCGGCTGGATCGACTGTGGTTTCGCCGGTCAAGTCACCCTTGAACTTCAGAACCTCGGCCCCTATCCTAGGGAGCTTGTTCGCGGGATGCGCATAGCGCAGCTCGTATTCCTCGGAATGGAGAGTCCGCCGGACGTGGCATACGGAGAGGGCGGAAAGGGCCATTATCAGGGGCAGACCGGGGCCACAAAGGCTTGGTCTGATGACTTCTTCCCGCGGGTAGCTGGACCTAAGAAACGCTAAGGGTGCCATCTATAGGGCTTTAGCTCCTCAGATAGGGCCACGCAGCCCCACTAAGGGCGACAAAACAGGGGGAAAATTATCCCCATGGCATTCGCGCCCGAAGTTGAGTCATTCAGCTACCCGTGCTATAACCTCCCATCTTTGGAAGGCCTCATTAGGGAGAGATCCCGGTTTGAAATGTGTGTAGCGGGGCCCCACTTTTAAGTTAAGCAGTTATGGCAAATCACAAATCTGCAATTAAGCGTCACCGTCAAAGCCTCAAGCGCCGCGATGCAAACCGTTCTGCGAAGGCAGAGGTTCGTACCGCCCTTAAGAAGGCTTCCGCAGTTTCTGCCTCAGGCAAGAAAGACGAAGCTCTCAAAGCAACTCGGCAAGCTGAGTCGCTCATGTCAAAGGCTTCAAAGAAGGGCCTCTTCCACAAGAAGACCCTCGCTCGAAAGATCAGCCGTCTCGCTAAGCAAGCTAACAAGGCTGCTAAGTAAGCTGACTTTTGCAATGCAAAAACCCCGGTGCACCGAAAGGTGGCCGGGGTTTTTTCGTTTAAGGGTTTTACGTTTAAGGATCGGGGCTCTCTACAGCCTTCTTGAAAGGGTCTTCTTGAGTCGGTCGTCTTACCATAAACGACCCCCTCCGCTCGACACAACTAATCCTGCCCGTTTGTCGTGCAAAGGCTCCACCCCGGAGCAACACCGCTCAGGATCTTAAATCCTATCCAGCTGAGTTGCACCAAGGGAGGCCGACCACTACCTTTCTACGTCGTCTCACCACCGCGCCGAGAGGGTCACCCTAATCTCTCCCGCATACCAGGTGCGTTAGTTAGGCGCTCGCCTTTAACAGAAACTACTTTACAATCTTGATAACTTCCTCAAGAACATCCGGTTCGAACACGCTCGCCATGATCGCATTCCGCATGAAGTTGCTTGAAGGCGCCTGTGCAGACGAGATGCTCTCATCAATCAACGCGAGGGCCTCTTTTACGATCTTTGAAAACCCCGCCTTATCGGTAACTTTAATACCTGACTCAGTCTTCTCGTAGGTAGCGTTAAACTCCGCGGCATAGCGCTCAATGATCGTACCAACCGCTCTCTCTACAAGCTCAGGATACGCATACCGAGCAAGCCCAAGAAAATAAACCGCGCGACGCGGGTAGTTCTGTTCAACAAAGAAACGGATCGGCTCCGCCTTTCCCTTCGCAGCGACCCCTCGAAACTCCTTCGCGAACGTCGCAACGTGCGGCGCGCTATTCCCCTCTCGCTTCAAGAAGCTCTTAAGAGCAGCGTTCAGGTTCTTGGCATTGACGAGTGCGCTTGCTACTTCATCGACGGACGTCTCTAACATATCTACCTCTACATCATTAACTACAAACTATTTTTGGGGTTATCTCTAGAAATCTGGCGCGACGGACTTGGCATAAACTATCCGCGCAGCGTCGTTTGCTAAAGTATTCAGGGCCGAGGCCTCCTGACCACGAGATATCTCTCGCGTGCTCAACGAAGAGAGGTCTGAGCTTGAGATAGAACCACTGGCGAAATCAGGGGAGCTCTCTACAACCACACTGGCGTTAGTTCCGTAAGCCTTCGTTACCTGAATTGCGTTATCGCGCCACAACACTGGCCCAGTCACTCGTCTAAGCTCTGCGGCTAAGAACATGGTGGTATCCATCTGCACAGCCGTGTTGCTTGCGGCGTTAACCGTAGAGGTAGTCTCCTTGACATTCGCTATGGTGACCTTCAAAACCGCGTCCGCATCCGACTGGCGATCAACAACCGACACTGCGCCGTAGCTATCAAACTCCTCGCGCATCGATTCGGTCACAATTTCAGCCAAGCCGATCTTTGTAGAGTTATTCTCAGCCAGTGGGATGAAGATAGACTTAACATCCGGCGGCAGAACGCTTCCACTACCCCGAAAGGTATACCCACAAGCGGTCAAGGTCACAGACAGAAGAAGAAGCCCTACAAGTCTCACTCTCATCATCGTTCTTTATCCCTGTTTCGGTTTAATAGTGCTGATTCGTTGTGGCAGTTGGTCGATATAACTCTTTAAGCCCTTACCCTTGACGTGAAGCGTCTTCAGAGACGCTTCAACCTCTGCCCTCATCTCCTCGGTAAGTCTTAAAATTTGAGCGTGCTGGGCTGCGATCCGTTGTCCAGCCTCCTTCTCCTTGCCTGTCAGAGGCTCAGAGCCCTTGAGCTTCGCTTTCCAGGTAGCCTCCCACTTGGCAAAAGCCTCCACGTAGCGATCAAGGATATCAAGCGCGTCTCCCGAGCGGTCAACGATAGCAGAAGCTACCTCTTTACCAAGAGCCAGGACCTCTTTGATTTCATTACCTACTCGAGTGGAAGCCATAGCGGGGATTATGATCGGATACTGCCCAAACCGCAATCGAGTGATAAGGCTGCTGTGCCGTTCCACACGGGGAAAGTTCACGATCCTTACAGAGACCCCCCCTACCCTCATTCAAGACCGCCACAGCGGGCATAAGAAGGCCGTATAGAGCGCATGCATAAAAAAACACCGCCCGGTTTAAGGGGCGGTGTTTCATGGCTTCACATCGAAGCAATCAGGCAGACCTGCTTATTCAGCAGCAGCCTTCTTCTTCGGAGCAGCCTTCTTAGCTGGAGCCTTCTTAGCAGGCGCCTTCTTAGCAGCGGCCTTCTTGGCTGGCTTCTCGCTCTTTTCAGCCGAAGCTTTGCCAGCTTTGTCTACCAACTCAATGATAGCCAACTCAGCTGCATCGCCTGGTCTAACGCGCGTACGAACTACGCGGGTATATCCGCCATTACGCGAAGCGCAACGAGGACCGATATCAGCGAAAAGTTTGTGTACAACCGCCTTATCCATAAGATAGCTGTACGCCTGACGTCGAGCAGCGAGTGTGTCGTTACGCCCGAGCGTGATGAGCTTCTCAACTACTGGTCGAAGCTCTTTAGCTTTCTCAACAGTGGTCTCAAACTTCTCATGCTTGAAGAACGAAGTTGCGAGGTTTCGCAAGAGAGCCTTTCTGTGGCTCCACGTTCTGCTAAACTTTCTTAGGCTTTTTCCGTGTCTCATACTTCTACACCTTTAGGTTAGTGGCCTGCTCTTAGTGGTCAGTCTGCTCTTTAAGCTGATCAAGATCCTTGCGAGCAGGGAACTCCTCAAGCTTTAGTCCAAGGGAGAGGCCCATCTCAGACAGGATCTCCTTTATCTCATTAAGCGACTTGCGACCGAAATTCTTCGTACGCAGCATCTCGGCCTCGGTCCTCTGAACGAGCTCTCCGATATACTTGATGTCAGCGTTCTCAAGACAGTTAGCCGACCGCACGCTAAGCTCAAGCTCGTCGATACGTCGGAAGAGGTTCTCGTTCCATCGCTTCGACGGCTCTTCGGACTTCGGCTCCTCACGCTCAACGATGAGATCATCGCCAACAAAGATGCCAAGCTGATCAACGAGGATGTGCGCTGCCTGAGCTACCGCCGCACGAGGATCGATACTGCCGTTCGACCAGATCTCCATCGAGAGCTTGTCGTAGTCCGTTCGCTGACCGACACGTGCGTTCGTCACAGCGAGGTTAACTCGGCGAATTGGCGAGAAGATAGAATCGATGAAGATCGTTCCAACAGGAGCGCCCTCAATCTTGTTCTTCTCAGCTGGAACGTATCCACGTCCCACCTTTACGGAAACTTCCATCTTGAGAGATGCACCCTCACCGAGCGTTGCGATAACAAGCTCAGGATTAAGAACTGCTACAGCCGGGTCACCCTGGAACATACCAGCGGTTACCTGACATGGGCCTTGTGCCTCAAGGTGGAGCACAGCCTCCTCTTTGTCATCAAGCCGAAGAACAACGTCCTTCAAGTTCAATGAGAGCTCGGTAACATCCTCAACAACACCAGGCATCGTTGAAAACTCGTGCGAAACACCCTCAACTCGAATAGAGGTGTTTGCAGCGCCCTGAAGCGACGAGAGGAGAATACGACGAAGGGCTGTTCCGATCGTCATTCCGAAGCCACGCTCAAGCGGCTCAGCAACGAACTTGCCATAACGGCTATCTGATGCTGCTCCCTCTACCTCTACTCGATTTGGGCTGATTAAGTCCTTGAGACTGATCTTCTTCATGTCTCTATCCTATTACTAAATGATGCATTAACCCGCGATTCACTTCGCCCTTGTGGAACGAAAAGGACCGCGGAACTCTAACTACCGTGAATACAATTCGACGATTAACTGCTCGCGAATGGTTGGCGGCAACTGCTCTCTCGTCGGAACTGAGTTAACAGTTCCCTTAACTGCTTGCTGATCGAGCGAGAGCCACTCAGGAATAACTCGGGACTTAGCAGCTTCCATAGCCGCTATGACCAACGGGTTCTTCTTGCTCTTCTCCGCGACCTCTACCACATCACCCGGCGATACCGTGTACGATGGGATAGAAACTCGCTTGCCGTTTACCAAAACCAACCCGTGATTAACGATCTGACGAGCCTGCCGACGGGACGAACCGAATCCAAGCTTGTACACCACGTTGTCGAGGCGTCGCTCAAGAAGAACGAGCAGCTCAGTACCAGTTACACCCTTGGTGCTTGCAGCGATCTCGAAGGTGTTACGGAACTTGCCCTCAAGAAGTCCATAGGACCGCTTAACCTTCTGCTTCTCTCGAAGCTGAATCTTGTAGTTGGAGAATGCCTGACGACCACGGCCATGCTGACCAGGACCACCTTCACGCTTCTCAACAGCGCACTTTCCAGTGAAACATCTCTCACCCTTCAGGAAGAGCTTCTCTCCCTCTCGTCGGCACAAGCGACAAACTGAACCGCAATATCTTGCCATGACCTAACGCCTCTCTTAATTAAACTCGACGACTCTTTCGTGCGCGGCATCCATTGTGAGGAACCGGCGTGATATCTTTGATCAACGTAACCTGAAGACCAGCAAGGTGGAGCGACCGGAGAGCCGACTCGCGTCCAGAACCCGGGCCCTTGATGCGAACACTTACTGTCCGAACACCTGCCTCTTTTGCTTTGCGAGCGGCTGAATCACCAGCTACCTGCGCGGCGAACGGGGTCGACTTACGAGATCCCTTGAATCCGTTAGCGCCCGAACTCGACGACGCAATTACGTTTCCTGCTGGATCCGTAATAGTTACGATCGTGTTGTTGAAGGTTGCGTGAACGTGCGCGATTCCCACCGGCACATTCTTCTTTACCTTCTTCTTCTTAACCGCAGTGTTAGCTCCACGTACCTCTGCCACAAACAACTCCTTACAAGCGTGTCAAATACCTTAGTCTTTAGCCGTCAATTATGTCTTCGTTGCAGCTTTCTTACCTGCAATCGGAGCACGACGCGGCCCCTTTCGTGTTCGCGCGTTCGTACGAGTTCGCTGACCACGTGCTGGGAGATTCTTACGATGACGAAGACCTCGGTAGCAACCAAGGTCCATCAATCGCTTGAGAGAAGCGGTGATCTCTCGTCGGAGATCTCCCTCTACCTTCTCTCTGCGCTCGATAATCTTTCTGATCTTATCAACCTGCTCTTCAGTGAGGTTGTCAGTCCTGATGGACTCGTCGATAGCCGCCTCAGCGAGGATTGCTTTCGACTTCGATTTACCAATTCCGTAAATGTATGTGAGCCCAAGAAGGACTCGCTTATTACGCGGAAGGTCAACACCTGCAATACGTGGCATGACTTAAACTCCTACTACTAACATTAACCCTGTCGTTGCTTGTGCTTAGGCGTACGGCTACAGAACACGTAGATCTTGCCCTTCCGCTTGATAACTTTACAGTAGCTACAAATCGGCTTTACAGACGCTCGGACCTTCACAACTCTAACTCCCAAAAGCTCAATAAACACCACGAAACGTGCGGTGCCTATCTCTAAAGTGCCAATATTTTTGGCTACTTATATCAACTCTTCCCGTCGCATCAAGCCAAAAGGGCAACGCGCGACATGCAGATGTCCTGCATAAAGAGCAGCGAATTTTACATATTTCGACCCCCATTACAAGCCCTCCACCCCCAATAAGGTGAGCCTGCCACCCGGTATTTTCTCGGAACCGATACGGGGGCCCCTAAGGCGGCCCAAAAGGCGGCTTGCGACAACCTCCGGTGGATTAAAGCCGAGGAAAGCCTTCTTCTAGCCTTCCCCTCGTAGGCTCTCAGAGAGAGCCCCCACCCCTTCATTAGGCGGAAACGGCTTTGGTTATCCGCTCAAAGACCTCGTCAACGGTCCCTACCCCGTCAACTTTGGCCAGCAGACCTGCGTGTTCGTAATAGCCTGCAACTGGCGCCGTCTGTTCCCAATAGACCTGCAGCCTCTTGGCGGCTACCTCAGCGGTATCGTCTGCACGCACCACCGCCCCCTGCCTGTTGCGGATACGGTCAAGGAGGATGGCATCTGGAACATTAATCTGCACGACACGATCAAGGGGAGCTCCCACCTTCGAGAGATGCTCCTGCAACAGCTCGGCTTGCGCTACGGTCCTGATGGCACCATCAAGGAGGAACCCTCCCTTGCAGTCAGCCTGAGAGATACGATCGATCACGACCTCCATGATGACTTCATCCGTCACCAACTCCCCAGAATCAAGGATCGACTTAACCTTTCTTCCAAGGGGCGAACCTGACGCAACCTGAGCGCGCAAAATATCGCCTGTTGAGATATGCGGAATGCCAAACGCAGCTATAAGCTTTGCTGCTTGAGTTCCCTTTCCTGCGCCCGGCGGGCCCAAAAGAACTATTCGCATAGCGACCTCTCCCTATTTATGTTCAACAGCACTGGCTAACGTCGAACGAGTCGGCTTCGGTTATATCCAACCATACCAACGGCCGACTGATCCTTGGACGAACGAGACATAAACGCTTCATAGTTGCGAGCCACCAACATCGACTCAATCTGCGCCGCCGTATCGAGCGTAACGCCAACGACGATAAGCACAGCAGTTCCACCAAAAACGTATCCAAACGCCGAAGCTCCCATATTGAAGTACACCAGCTGTGGAACAACACAAACGAGCGAGATGTAAATCGCCCCCCAGAGAGTGAGTCGATTCAGAACTCCGTAGAGGTAATCAGCAGTCTCCTGCCCTGGCCTAACGAGCGGAATGAATCCACCGTTCTTCTTCAAATTTTCCGCGACCTCAGCAGGATTAAAGATGACCGCGGTGTAGAAATAGCTGAAGAGCACTATTAATCCGACGTAAATAGCCTCATATCCCCACTCTCCCGGCGTAAAAAGCTTACCAAACACAGACATACTCGCCTCAGGGAATACCGTGACGATAGTTGCGGGCAACATCATTATCGCTGACGCGAAGATCGGAGGGATAACTCCAGCCATGTTTACCTTGAGGGGAAGGTACTGCGTCTGGGCTTGGGTCATACGCTTTCCGACCATCCGGCGAGGGTACTGGATAGGAATCTTACGGTGAGAACGCTCAACGTAAATGATCGAATAGATAGTTAGGAGCGAGAAGGCGATGAGAAAGAGAACCGCGAACGGAGACACCTCTCCCGTTCGAGCAAGCTCCATCGTCGAACCAAACACCGACGGCATTCGCGCGGCGATACCAGCAAAGATGATAATGCTGGTTCCATTACCAAGACCACGCTCGGTAATCTGCTCTCCAAGCCACATAACGAATGCAGTACCTGCAGTCAGCGTAATCATCGTGATCAATTCGAAAGAGAGACTTGGAGTCGCAAGCCCCTTCGATTCAAGAGCTCGAGAGATCATGAAGCTCTGAAACAACGCGAGAAGGATCGTGAACTGCCGAGTATAGCGGGTAATCACCCTTCGGCCCGCATCCCCCTCCTTCTTTAGGTTCTCAAGATAAGGAATGCTTGGCGAAATCAACTGAATGATAATCGAGACCGTGATGTACGGAGATATCCCGAGGGTGAATATCGAAAACTGCTCAAGCGCTCCGCCTGAGAAAAGGTTGATCAATCCGAAGATCGTGTTCGAGCCCTCTT
>JBIIEK010000260.1:0-2666 GCA_044237895.1 Bdellovibrionota bacterium | reverse complement strand
CTTATGAACGCCGCGAGAATCCATCCCCAATACGTCTTTTTGAAATAGTCTGTCGGTTAGAAATGCAAAATGTGGATCTCCCTCTTCTGTTCTGACATCAAAGTCTAATCGCTTTTCAAGTTTGGCCGAGAGGCGTTCTAATGATTTAACGACCCGTTCGTGCGCCGCAAGGTCCGGTTGTGTTTTGAAGAGCTGATTCAGGATGCTTTGAGCCTCCCCTCTCCCTGCTGGCACCGGCCGGTCTTGTAGCCAAAACGCGCTCGCCGCTATAGTCGCTGAGAGCACCAAGATCGGTGCGGCTAAAATTACCTGGGGTAATATAACACTCACCGCCCACGCATGCGCAGAGAGGAGCGCTACCGCACCTACAACGATTCGCACTTGTAAACCAGTAATGGCATAAGCGTAGCGCCGATCTGCGCCGCCAGCTGTGACTGCCTGACTTGCGAGCTCATCGTGGGGTGGATTCGCACGGTTTTCAGCCGCGTGGTGCAGAGGAGTGAAATACTCGTTGCCCAAGTTCGAGCTTGGTAGCGCACTCAACTGATGGGGACGCCGTGCTATGAATCCACACGAACCGTTGTGTTTTGTTTGGGGCCCTTGATCGGTCAACATCGAAACTCCACAGATCACTACAAACGTAGGGCTGACCACCCATTCCACAAGCATACCAGCTATGTGCCTATTAGCCGAAAGATTATCGCTGCTCACTAGTGTCCGGTTCACTTTTTTTGATTCCAGCTCCACAATTTGATTTAGTTGCATAATCGGCGATTTGGACGAGGGATCGATTTGAATTGGTCTTCGGTTAAAGTGGATGATTTCCCCAGTTGACAATTCAACTAGGAGCTTCGCAGTGAATCACGGCAAACTTGTCATTTCGTGACGTAGAAGACTCAGACAAGGGGGTAGCTCTCCTAACCAATTGAAATTGTTCTGAAGCAAACCGGACACTAGTGATGGATTATAAATCTTACTCAGACCGCGCGCGGCTTAACTGCTGCCTGACTAAGAGCAGTTCACCCACTAACTATTTGAGCACTTATACACTCCGCGCAGAGCTGTTGATCTGCTCCCCCCAAATAGTACCAGAATGGTGTAGAGTTTCCCCTTAATAGGAGGAAACGATGAAGAAGAGGTACAAAGAGGAGCAAATTGTAAAGATTCTCAAGGAGGTGGAGAGTAGCGGAAAGCTGACCGAAGCGTGCCGGAAGTACGGGGTTAGCGATGCAACGATCTACAACTGGAGAAAGAGGTACGGCGGATTAGAGGTGTCAGAGCTTCGGAAGCTTAGAGCGCTTGAGGAGGAGAATCGGCGCCTAAAGAAGATAGTGGCGGATAAGGAGCTTGATCTCGACGCACTAAAGGCTCTACTCGAAAAATACGACAACGCCCGATGAGCGGAGACAAGCGGTAGAGTTCCTTGTGAAGCACAAGGAACTCCCCGAGCGTCGGGCGGCACGACTTGTAGGACTATCTCGAACGGTGCTGCGTTACAAGAAGCGGCGCCAGGATGACAGCAAGATCAGACAGGAGATTAGGCGCATCGCTCACACGAAGCGAGCGTATGGATATCGGATGGTGTGGCGAAAACTTCGGCAACGGGGGCACAAGGTGAACCATAAACGAGTATATCGAATCTATCGAGAGGAGAAGCTGGCGCTACGAAGAAAGTGCCGTAGGAAGACCCCTGAGAGCCTTAGGCTGGTTATCCCGACACCGGAGGCGCCGAATGTTTGTTGGTCGATGGACTTTGTTTCAGACGCCCTGATTGATGGCAGAGCTTTCCGAATCCTCACCGTAGTGGATGATGCTACGCGTGAGTCCGTCGGACTTGAAGCTTCACACTCCTTCAGTGGAGTCCGTCTTGCCGAGACGCTGGACCGCATCGCTATCCAGAGGGGCTCATACCCTAAGTACCTTAGAGCCGATAACGGGCCAGAGATGCGCTCCGCCGCTGTCTCTCAGTGGGCGCTGACTCACAAGGTTCAGATGGTGTTTATTGAGCCTGGGAAGCCCTATCGAAACGGCTACTGCGAGTCTTTTAATGGCACTCTCAGGGCAGAGTGTCTGAACCAGGAGCTGTTCATCTCAGTACCCGATGCACAGCGAAAGCTACGCGCTTATCAACGGGAATACAACGAGGAAAGACCCCATAGCTCCTTGGGGATTACTACTACCCCACGGGACCGGAGGACAGCCCTTTATAAATATGTTAAAAAGGAAACAGCCAGGGAAACTCTAATTGCCGCTGGTACTAACTGAGGGGGCAGATCAGCCCTGCCAAGCTTTCTCTGACACCCTTCATGATTTCAAAGTTCTGTGAGCCTGTAATCCAGATACTACCTGGCGCCCGCTCCCGGTCGGCTAGAATCTTGACCTGACTGAGCAGGGCAGGTGCGTACTGAATCTCATCGATTGTTAAAGGCAGCCGCAGGTCTTTAGCAAAAAGAGCCGGGTCACGATTTGCTGCTTCACGAACGGTCAGGTCATCGAGATCGACAATTATCCGCCCCGGTTCTGCCATATGTCGCAGCAAAGAACTCTTGCCTACCTGGCGAGGTCCTAGCACCATCCAAACCGGATTAAGGCGTAGAGGACCACTCGTTTTATCAAAAAGCCGCTCTATTTCCCTTTACTTCCACATAGTTGGCTATATACCATAC
>JBIIEK010000009.1:0-35333 GCA_044237895.1 Bdellovibrionota bacterium | reverse complement strand
GCGACCCTATCAGACAAAGAAGAAGCCGTCTCCGTTCGTTATGATCGGGACGGCTTCTTTTTTAGCAAAGAGGGAGAAATAGCACTGGCGTCTCCATCTCCTGGTGGGATACGCCTCCATGGCCAGAGACCCCTCTGTCGTCAAACATGGGCGGCTCATGCCAATACACTGAGTACCCTGCGTGCGGAAGGACACCGACGCTACCAAGCCGCTCAGCGAAGACATCTTTCAGCGGGCCTGGCCCCAACAACCCCGCAGCACTCAACTCAGGCAGGGTCATTACTGTTGCCGCTCCGTTCAGTCTTGCGCGTAATTCTTGAACAAGCGCATCCCGGTACGCATCCTTAGGATGAAGAAAGAGGTAACGTTTACCACCAGAGAATCGAATCGGCTCACCACGAGCATCCAACTTCAGAAGATCTTCGAGCCCGGGAACCAGGGTGTTTATGGCGATTTTCTGATGTGCCGGAGTCGCCATATGCCCATGATCGGCTGAGACAACGAGGAGCGAGCGGAGGGGGAAAGAATGGTTAAGGAAGGATCCAAGCGACCTAAGGATCTCTGTAGCAATCGCATCTGATTGAGGCGCACCAACCCCGAACTCGTGACAAGCTGAATCATAGGCATCCGCGTATAACGTGTGATAGCTACGCCCTGGCTTTGCCATCAAGCTTTCAGCGATTCCGAGAACCCCTTCTCTCAAAGACGAGTACCCGCATATGGAATGAATCGGGGAATATCTGAGATTAAATGGAGATGGATAATAAGCCGCGGGACCATGTAGCTCCACATGGACATCGCGGGCGCGCAGATTCGATAGGAAGTTTCCACGAGGAAAAAGCTGTTCGGGAGGGAGACCTGCTTTTTGAAGGGTGCCTGGGTGCGTATCCTCGGAAAACGAGTACACAAGCGGCTTAATCATCCGTCCAACTCGCGGCTCATAATAATCCCATCCACACACGCCATGTTCGTACACGGGCAGACCGGAAAGTATCGTCGACACGTGAGCCGCGGTCGTAGAGGGAAACTGGGAAGTGCTCTTGAGAATCAGTCCATCTCGCTCCACCGCCCGAAGAAATCGAGAGGTATCACGGAAACGCTCAAACGACTCCCACCCGAAGGCATCCACGAAGGCGAAGATTACGTGGTCGTATCCCCCCAGCTTGTCACACACCTCTTTGGGAAATGAGGACTTTGAGGTGGAACCAAGGATGAGCTTTTCGAAGAGGCCAGGAAGATTAGAAAAACAGAAATCTTCATACGCCGGTCGAACAAAGCCGTCACCGAAGCGACGCTCGTCAATCGCGTTTATTGAGCGACTCTCCAATGACGAGCTAGTTCGCTTGGCTGTCAGATCACCAAGGCCACCTATATCCGCAAGATTGTGTTGGGGGGCAGTTAAGCTCGCCATATCTAAGGCACCTTCATCCATCACGTATAGAGCATCTGCGGCAGTAGTCAATGACGAGTCACCTCTTCTGATTTTTCATCGGCTTTTCAGGAGCATAACCATCCTCCCCCTCAACGAGAGATACCAAAATCGCCCGTTTATTCGCGCACTCCCCAAGGAAATCGAAGGATACCCCGCGGGGACCACACACCCACAGCTCACCCTTACTTAGAGGAGCCTCTCGATGTAATGAAGGGCTAGCCCTACAAGGCCTCCAACGAGGGTCCCATTAATCCGGATGTATTGCAGATCATTTCCCACCTGCTCCTCAAGTTTGGAAACCAGGGTCTTCGTATCCCATCCTTCGATCGTACGCGCGATCAGATCAGCGACGTGATTGCTTTGCTCCCCGAACGCTGACCGCAAGACACTCCGCATAAAGGTGTCGAGTCGGTGTTGCAACGCCGGCGACGCTTTTGTCGTGGCGACGAAGTTCTGCAGGATCCTATCGATAGTTGCGGCCAAAAGAGAAGCATCGCTCTGTGCATCCGCTTTCACGCTCTGTAAGAAGGCGTCCCTCAGGGAGCTGATGTACCCTCTAAAGATCTCACTTGAAAGGAGCACCTCTTTGAGTGCCTCACCCTTCTTCTGAAAATCGTCTGAGGTCTCCAGCTTTTCAACAAAGATAAGGATCGAGCCGTGCAGGCGCTTGCGCAGCTCGTGGTTTTTATCGGAAAGCGCCTTCGAGAAAGTGTCCTCTGTTTTCTCAACGATCGAATTGAATATCTTTCGATCGACGAAGTCAGGAACGAACCAGGGACTCGCCTCTCTCAATTCTCGCCTAAACCACTCCTGATTAGCCCTAAAGAATCCACGGGACTGCTCAACAACCTCATCCAGCAGTAGCTCATGCATGCCATTTGCGGTTAGGGTTCTAAAAAGTTTTGCGCCAGCCTTAGCGAAATCAACTCTGCGGATGAACTCTTCAACCTGCTGATCAACAAATACCTTAACCTCTCGCTCCTCAAGACTTGAGATAATCTTTGGAAGCACGCTCGTAATTCTACTCACGATATTCTTGCGATTAGCGGGGAGCTCTAGCCAGCGAGCTATCGCACCAGTGATGTTGAGGCTTTCCCCCTCAAGCGCTTCCTTTGAGAGAAAATTACGTTGGACGAACATTCCAAGACTCTTGCCGATACGGCTCTTGTTCCGCGGAATGATTGCAGTGTGCGGAATCGGAAGTCCAAGCGGATGGCGGAAGAGTGCAGTAACCGCGAACCAATCGGCCAAGGCTCCTACCAGAGCAGCCTCCGCAAAAGATCTGACCGCACCAACCCACGGATAAAGGTCGATAAAGATAGTACAGAGCGAGAACAGCCCCGCCATCGAGAGAAGTAAGAGCGTGGCAACCCACCACACGAGCGAGAACCTAGGAGGGATAGCCTGCGCCCCGAGCGGCTGCATTACTGGCACCGTCGTCAACTCACCTACTGATTCAAAATTCTCTGCAAGCACTAGAACATCTCCTTAAACCCCACACGGCACACGCCAAGTGGGCGTCCACCTCAGGTGCTCCAGTATTCTAGACGGATGGCTGTAAAATGCCACCACTATGCACGCGACACGAGCTAAAGAACGCGGGGAGAGCCCACTTAAGGAGTAAGGCCTAGCTGAGGCGTAGCCCCCAACGGCCATACGACGGCTTCGGTCACACACGAGGCCTCTTCTAGTAAGCAGGTCTACTCCTGCTTACCTGTTTTTTGATATGAGCGCGGAAAGTAGCTAGAGAAGGCCGGAACCAAAACGACGGAACCAGACTGATCGTAGATCTTGGCGAACAGATCCGGCCTTGCGCTTAGAGCTTCGATGGCGGCCTGCCGCGAGGGCGGAATACTCCCCTCCCCACTCGCAATCAGCACCTCAATCCCGAGCCGCATCATGGCGTCGAAAACTGACTGGGGACCTTGGAGAGAACATGCGGCCTGAAGAGATTGATTCTGCTTGAACGCCTCACTCCCCTCCACCGCATCAGGGATCGGTTTAAGCGAAGGGAGCCCTGCGAGGAGCGCTGCCTTTGAGGGCTGCGCAACATCGCACGCTTCAATAACGAGTGGAGCGCCTTTTACAGTTACCATCAGCCAGGAGACCAGCTGTTCTCGCGAGGACTTAAAGTTCATCTCAGCTTCAGCTGCCGGAACCCCTTCATATCCATGATGAAACTTGTGCACGCCTCTCACACTTGGAATAAGCGCTACAAAAACGAAGATGAGGGCGAATACTGGCTTACGGATTATCCCCGTAATGACCGTGTAAAGCAGCCCCCCGAGCAACCCACCGATCAGTACAAAGCAAAGTTCATACGCGAAAGGGCCGCTCACGCCGAGCAGCTTGACCAACCATCCCGACATGAAATGTCCGAAATAAGGGGAAAATCCACTACCCACCGGGTTCCAGGAGGACCCGGATGGTATCGTATCGTTGCGAGCGAAGAATGAAAGGTAGAAACGATCGAACTCTCCGCCTCCCCAGAAGTACTCCGGATAGAGGTCTTTTATCGAAAAAACTACCACAAAACCTGCCAGCACGGAGGCGAGCGCATAGCATCCATGGGACTGAAAGATGGCGAAAAACTTTCGGCGCAGATCCCGATGTGCCACGAAACGAACCAGGGCGGCGAGCATAACCACGGCCATCGCGAGCACACAGGCAGCCCGTGTGAACGGCACCACACCCAGTGAGACCAAGATCCAAGTAAGTCCCGCGCACAGCGCAAGACCTCCCAAGAAGCTCAGACCAAAAGCACTGTCCGGAAGTCGCGAGAGACGCGATCCCAGAAGCACCCAGAAACTAAGCGCCATCGCTCCTATCAAAACGAAGGTCTTCCCGACCTGGGCCGGAAGGGGATCCCGAACGGTAGCGGTCTTGTTCCATCCGCCCTGGTCCATAAGCAGAATATCATCCAGTGTAGGAAGGGGCTCGTAGCGCTCTGGATGAAGGACTCGCTCTTTCAGCTCTTCAACGGAGAGCTTCTCCACATTTTTAAAAATAACAGCTTTTGGGTGGTCGTACACAGAAAAGCTCTCGTCCGCTAAATCATCGTTAAAGGTTAGTCCAAAGATGGATGGGCGAGTCTTCACCGATTTGGTTAGTGTAAATCCGAGCTTCTCCGCGAAAACGAGCTGAACAAGTGGCGCAGTATAGAGATATTCCTCAGGGACCCGCGGAATGGAGTCAGGGGTACGGGGGGTAGGAAAAACTATATAATCGGCTCGCGCCAGGCGCTTTAAGACAAGGTTTAATTTATCGACGGTATCGCGCTCATAGACAGGCAGCTCATTATCCCTCCCCTCCATCACAAAAAATACAGGGGCATTTTTGCCTGGAATCGAGAGTGGTAATTTATCGTCCCAGTGAGGCTCCGCGAGAATGCTTCCCTGAGGCATATTCTCGAACATCCACTTCGAGGCGGCAAAATAAGGATGGGGCTGAAAGTACAGCTGTATCCAAGCCAAAGCGTACACAAGTGCATAGCCCAGCACAAAAACGAGGGGGACAACGGGGAGGATTCGGCGAATGTGAGTAGCCAGTTTCATACGGGTCCATTCTCAAATGTTCCAACGACTTTGGCGAGGGGAGATCTGCACTGATTGCCCCCTATACACCCGACTCAAGTTAGAGGTACTTTTGAGAAATGACGACCACCCCACCTCAAGCCCCGACCCATTGGCTAATCTCTAAACGCTGGGACCTCCTTATCCTCGCCGCGGTTGTAATCGGCTCCGCCCTTATCCGTATCCCGGGGATCCCTCATGGCATCGGGTTTCACCCGGACGAGCGTCATATGGTTCAGGTCACTGAGTCCCTTACCCGAAATCACATGAACCCGAAGTCGTTCGCGTACGGAAGCGTCTCCTTTTACGCGGCATGGGGGTTTGCCCATCTTCTTCAGCCCTTCTGGAAACAGGCAGTAACCTACGACGGATTCTTCTACTCCGGTCGAATATTCTGCACCGTCATGGGCACTATCACCGTCGCTCTCTCCTACTACCTTGCGCTTCTTATGTATCGACGCTCTATCGTGGGGCTCATCGCCGCGTTTTTAATGGGATGCAACGTTTTTCACCTTCAATTATCCCGTTATTTTACCTCTGACATCACCCTTACGACCTTCAGCCTCATCTCCATCATCGCTCTGATTAAAGCACACCAACGAGGCAACCTCGCTTCGTTTCTCGTGTTCGGAATTTGCGCTGGATTAGCAACCGCAACAAAGATCAGCTCCGTGTTCTTACTAGCCCCTCTTGGGCTCGTCATTGGCCTCGCCGTGATTAAAGAGTGGCCTGCCACCGGAGGTACAGTACGATTCACCAAGATCTTCGCCATCGTCGTAGGAGGCCTCTCAGCTCTCGGGGTAGCTCTTTTTCTTACGTACTGGAAAGGCTATCCGCGAGTTTTTCAACAGAGAATCGCGCAGCAAGCGTTCCTTATCCCGCTCTCAGTACCCTTCCTGCTCGCAATCTCCCTCTTCTTGAGGAAGCACTCTTTGGCGCTCTCGAAACTCTTCGCTTGCTTAAGCATCGGCACCCTCGTTTTCGTTCTCGCTGAGCCGTATGCCATCCTCGACTTCCAAACCTTCTCGCGACAAACTCAGGAGCAAACCAATATGGTCAGGGGCATTTGGCGCCCGCCATACACTGTTCAATATGAGCACACGCTTCCTTATCTCTATCACCTTAAGCAGATGCTCTGGTACACGATGGGCTGGCCTGTTTTCATCGCTGTAGCCCTCGGAGTCTTGGTCGCTTTCGGACGGGTGTTTGTGGATCTTCTTGATAAGATCTTTCGTGGCGAGCTCGCTACCAAGCCCCTTACTCCAGAGATGATTCCGCTCGTTTTTGCAGGGGTATTCTTCATCGCTACGGGGCATTTTCAAGTAAAATTCCCACGATACTTGCTTCCGCTTTACCCCATACTTTTTACTTTTGCTGCAGCACTCCTCGCCACATGCATCCGGAAACCGAAGAGCAGAGGGCTCGCGACAGCAACGAGGGCACAGGACACATCGACACAGAGACTCGTTGTCAGCACCCCTCTCCTTGCGCCAGTCGATACCTCGACCTCAATCCTCCGCAGCGAAGAGGCTCCTGCTAGTACGAGTGAGCCTGTCGATCATCATGAGACTCCAATGCTCGTAATAACCGAAGCCTCTTCGGCGTTAAACGAAAACGAACCCGGCTCTGAAGCCTATTCGGAAACAAAGAGCGAAGAGTCCCCCAAGGAGTAAGCGAGTCACCCACTTTCCTAACGCTGCCTTCACAACTCTGCCTCGCACTTTTTTTATTGTGCAATGTACTAGGGTATTGCTTTATACTACTGCTAGTGTTTCATTCGCATTCTCGAACGGCTCTTGGAGGTAGTGAGTCAGAGAGATATATGAGCTGGAGAGAACCAGCGGGCAGAACATCAAAGAGGATCTCCAGAGAAGGTGAACAAACTCGACACAACTCCACCGCCATGGCCCATCCGTCCAGTAAAAGTAGCCTTGGCTCAATTTGCCATGAGCTCCTCCGCCTCCGCCAACCTTGAAACAGCGGTTGCCTACATAAGAGAAGCCGCCTCCCAAAAAGCCGATATCGTTTGCCTACCGGAGCTCTTCCGAACCCCCTACTTCTGCCGCGATGCTCAGACCTCCGTGGATTACGCGGAAGAGCTTCCAGGCGAGGTAGGTAGCGTTCTCTCTCATGAGGCAAAAACCCTCAATATCGCTATCGTCGCGGGTTCAGTATACGAAAAGACGGCAGAGAAAAAGCGATTCAACACGGCGCTCATTATCAACAAGCGCGGTGAGATATGCGGAACCTACAGAAAGGTGCACATCCCCCACGATCCATCGTTCTACGAGAAGAATTACTTCGAACCGGGAGACCAAGGCTTTAAAGTATTCGACCTTGGATTCGCGAAAGTTGGAGTCCTGATTTGCTACGACCAATGGTTTCCTGAAGCTGCTCGAAGCTTGGCGCTCATGGGCGCAGATATAGTCTTCTATCCAACAGCGATCGCTCGAGTCGAAGGGATCGCCCAGGTTGAGGGAGATTGGCAGCATGCCTGGGAGACCGTTCAGTGCGGCCACGCTATCGCCAACAACATTGTGGTGTGCCCCGTGAATCGGGTCGGTGTCGAGGGGGACGCGACATTTTGGGGAGGCTCCTTCATATGCGACGGGTTTGGGCAGATCCTCGCGAAGGGAGCGGACACGCCCGCACTTTTAATTGCCGAGATCGATTTAGAACATTCTGCTTTCACTCGAGAAGGCTGGGGGTTCTTCCGCAGCCGACGACCAAACCAATATACCGCTCTAACTAACCCCATCGAGGAGTAAAACCATGAGCCAATGGACGATCTCTAACAGCGCAGATCTCTACCGTATTGAGGGATGGGGAGCAGGCTTCTTCAAGGTCAACGAAAAGGGCAACGTTGCAGTATCTCCAAACTCCAATGGAAGCTCGATCGATTTATGTAACATCGTGGAGGACCTCGTGCGTCGTGGGGTAAAGCCCCCTCACCTCATCCGCTTTGACGGGATCATTCGACAACGCGCAAAGATCATTTACGACTCTTTCGATAAAGCCATCTCGGAGTTTAGCTACCAAGGGAATTACACCCTCACCTATCCCGTGAAGGTAAATACGCAACACAGCGTCGTAGAAAGCGTCCGAAAATCCGCGAACGGCAGAAATATTGGCCTGGAGGTCGGTAGCAAACCCGAACTTCTCTCTGTACTGGCGGTGCACAACGCACCGAACGGACTTCTCTTGTGTAACGGGTATAAAGACTATCAGTTCATCGAACTGGCTCTCATGTCTAGTCGTTTAGGACTCCGTCCCATCGTAACCGTTGAGCAGCTCTATGAGCTCGACACTATTTTACGAGCGAGTGAGGCTACAGGAATCTCTCCCGAGATCGGACTCCGCATGAATCCATCTTCGCGTGGGGCGGGCCGTTGGTCGGGATCCGCAGGCGAGAACGCGAAATTCGGACTCGCACTCTACGAAATTATCGAGGCCGTCAAACAGCTCAAAGCTCGCGGCATGGAAAACTGCATTAAGCTTCTCCACTTCCATATGGGGAGCCAAATCACTTCAATCAACGCGATTAAAAAGGTTATGCAAGAGGCCGCTCGTGTCTACACAGAGCTTCGCAAAGAGTGTCCGGGCCTTGAGTTCTTAGATGTTGGAGGTGGGCTCGGCGTTGACTACGACGGCAGCAGGACTAACTTTGACTCGTCCATGAACTATACCACAGAGCAATATGCTCGGGACGTGGTATGGGAGATAGCCTCGGCGTGCGATGAAGCGAACATCCCCCATCCGAACATCATCAGCGAGTCCGGTCGCGCCCTCGTCGCTCACCACGCGGTGCTCATTACCGAAGTAATGGATGTTGCGGAGGTTCCCGATCCTCCAGAGTCGATTGAGATCGATTCAACCCGAGATGCCAAGCTCGTGGAGTTAGCAAACCTCTACAACGATCTCAGTATAAAAAACTGCCATGAAACATTCAGCGATGCCCTCTCCAGCAGGGAAGAGCTTTTGCAACGCTTTGTTCAAGGGAACATCTCGTTAGAAGATCGGGCGTTCGCCGAACGGACACTTCGATACCTTTTCACCCGTATTAACAACCTCAAGCAGAGCCTAAAGCACGTACCAGAGGACTTTGAGGCTCTTGAAGGCATGTTGAAGGATACATATTTCTGCAACTTTTCAGTATTCCAGTCGATCCTGGACCATTGGGCGATCGAGCAACTATTCCCCATTATGCCGATCCACCGCTTAGCATCGCAGCCGACTCGTAAAGCAGTCATCGCAGACCTAACGTGCGATAGCGACGGCAAGATAGACAAATTTATCGACCTCCGTGGAGTACAACGTTACATAGACCTTCACCCTTATCGAGGAGATCAGCCCTACTATATCGGGGTCTTTCTCGTGGGTGCATACCAGGAATGCCTCGGAAATCTTCATAACCTCTTTGGGGATACCAACGCCGTACATGTTGAACTCGACAAAGACGGAATTCCAGCGATCACGAGCATCATCGAGGGGGACACGATCAAAGAGGTGCTGGGGTACGCGCAATATACCGGCGAAGAGCTTCTATCTGGCATCAATAACTCCATCGATCGAGCTGTGCGGGGAGGTACTATGAGTGCAGAAGACTCCGCTAAATTCATGCAACGATACAAAGAGAGCCTTGGCGGATACACCTATCTTCTGTGGGAATCTCCCAACTCTTCGTTCATACCAAGCATTGCCCCAGCTGAAACAAAACGTGTCGCAAACCAAGGATAAACACCATGAGTATCAAAGCATTCATGCGTCATCATTTCCGCCACTTTAATGCCGCTGTGTGCGTTGACGCAGCCGAGGCATACAACGCTCAGCTCAAAGCTGGAAACAAGATGATAATAACCATGGCGGGCGCGATGAGTACCGCGGAGCTTGGTATCAGCCTGGCTGAAATGATTCGGAAGGACAAGGTTCAAGCGATCTGCTGCACCGGAGCCAATCTAGAGGAGGACATCTTCAACGCGGTAGCGCACAACTTTTACGAGAGAGTCCCCCACTATCGCCAACTCTCAACCGAGGACGAGATCGCGCTCTACGATCGAGGGATGAACCGCGTGACGGATACCTGCATTCCTGAAGACGAGGCATTTCGAGCGATAGAGAAAGAGATCCTTCAGCTCTGGCAGAAAGCGGACAAGGAGGGCAAAAGCTACTTCCCCTTCGAGTTCATGTATCAGCTCCTGGACGATGCAAAGGTGCGGGCCGCCTTTCAGATAGATCCGAAGAACTCTTGGGTGCTTGCAGCCAAGGAGAAAAACATCCCTGTTTTCTCACCTGGATGGGAGGACTCGACCCTCGCAAACATCTTCGTCTCTCACGTCATCACCGGAGATATCTCTCGATACAGCGTCGTTAAAAGCGGCGTCGAGCAGATGGGGTTCCTGATCGAATGGTATCTTGAAAACTCGGCGACCTCCCCGATCGGCTTCTTCCAGATAGGAGGAGGGATCGCCGGAGATTTTCCGATCTGCGTCGTGCCACTCATTCATCAAGACCTTCAACGTGAATGCCCTAAGTGGTCATATTTCTGTCAGATTAGCGACAGCACAACCTCTTTCGGCTCCTATAGCGGGGCCGTACCAAACGAAAAGATCACTTGGGGTAAACTTAGTGGAGACACGCCACGATTCGTGATCGAGTCTGATGCCTCAATAGTGGCCCCTCTTATCTTCTCGTACATCCTGGAGTCCTAAGAAGGCTGGGATACTGTCAGATCTCAAGACAACGTGTGCCGTGTACCTGGCACACAGGTTCCACTTTCGGAGTGGACTTTGACACTCTCGCGATTGCAGCGTGACGATCTCACAACCTATGTTCAGGCAGTTAGGTGCCAAAAAACTGATCTAAGGCCTCATTGAGTCCCGCCTATTGAAAATGGCACGGTGTTTGATAGTAATTCCCCGACACTGAGGTCGAAAAGGAATGCCGACAGCTCTGTCATAGGCGGTACAATAGAGGCTAGGCGCTTAGAGGATCGCTCCATGAATCTAGAAGAGGCTCTCCGAGACTTTACCAATCTAGTCATCCCAACGGTACTCGACATCCAGCGTCAACAGCTCTCCGATGGGCCGTCGTCTCTGACAAATTCCCTGAGGCCGTTCATCATCCTCGCAGTTGTAAATTGTATCAGCCTCGTGATGATCTCGATGATCATAAAGGCGACCCTGAAGACTCTTAATCTGGTAGTAACGGGAATTAACTCTGGCCTTGGCAGGTTAAAACACGCCGCGCTCTCCGCTCGAACGAGACGCATCCCGCAAGGGCAGTTCAACACAAGGGCAAATCCACAGCGACCGACGCAGATGTTTGAAGATGAAGGGACCGCAGACTCCTCTGATGACCAGTGGTGCGGAAAGGATTGGACCAAGGAGGAATTCTCCGATTCAACGATCGATCCCATTCACGACGCCCTGTGCGAAGCCTTTGCGACCCTTGGGATAAAATCCTCTGCTACCGATGACGAGATTCGCGCCGCATATCGTCGCTTAATAAAGCGGTACCATCCAGATCTTTATATGCGAGCATCCCCAGTAGAGCAGGCAAGAGTGAATCACATCGTTGTACGAGTGAGGCATGCGTACGAGCTTCTTACTCGGGATGGGGTTAATCGCCATTAGCGGTACCAGGTATTTAGCAACACCTCTCTACCCTGGGTAGATGGCCGCTCTAACCGAGACGCCTGCATACGAGGCCTTAACTCTATTGGGAAAAACCTTTAAAGCTGACTACGAGCCCGGTCTCTCCACATGACTGCTTGCTTGGCCCCATGCCAGAAGAGGGGCTCCTTTATAGCATAGGCGACATCGGAGAGCGTGTGCGCGATGACGATCGCCCATACCTGAGACGTACCCGCCACCATCAGGGTTCCCTGAGCAACGCCAATGACTGGCATCATCCATAGATCTGATGGGAGATGCGCAATGAAGTCATACTTTATAATTCGAAACTTTTTCCGAAGAGACGCCTTATCGACGCGCCCCATCGACATCCACTCTTTTCGCTCCTTCCACAACATCCCGACATAGTATAACGCAATGTACGTACTGTATCCGACGATGCTCGAGATAAGAGAAAACCCGGCGATAAAGGTCGCTTCGCTTGCGAACAACTGAGCCTCCCGCACTAAGGGTCCAAGGAACGTCATCAGCGAGACCGTTACGACTGTGCTTGGAATGCCCGCCAGAATGCAGATAGGTATCGCCATCCACTCCCTCGTAATGGCGGTAACAACGAAGCCTACTATCAATGTCGGAAGAGCAAAGATCGCCCTCAGCAGTCTACTAGCTGTGAGCTTCCGCTCTTCAATACGATCAGAGTTCTCAGGTCCGCCGTGAAATCCTACCAACCCGGCACCACGCACCTTCTCTTGCAAGAAAGGTTGGAAGAAGGGGAATAACCGCCTCTGAACGTCTGGCAACGCCCAATCCTGCCCGGTAATAATCAACCGGCATGTCGGCGCTCCACAATCACACTTCATCACGAACGCACCTTCATCCGAAGCAACACAGGTAGCGTAATCGAACGTTACCTCTTCTCCTCTCGAAATATCGCGCAAAGCACGGAGATTAATCTGCCCTGAAAAGCCGATATTAGGGTCACATGAATGGTTAACACGCTCCCCTATTCCGAGGTCGTTCATATCTCTAGGAGCAAGGAATATTCCGTCCGCAACGTTAAAGGGAAAGTGCTGAAGCTCTTCAGGGAGGGCATTAAACTCCTCCTCCGTGATAACGACACCTCCGTAGACCAAAACTATGGCACCTCGAGGAATAGCCTCTCGCGCAAATACGCCATATCCACAAGCTGGGGTCTCTCGAACCTCAAGGCTTGGATGGATCCAATTCGAACCTCGCGACTCAGGCTGAGGTGATGGCAGCTCTGTGCCGCGGTCCGCAGACTCAGGAAGGACCCCTTGCGCATTGGCTATCATGCATCCCCTCTCATGCGGGTTATCTCTTTGGTTGGGCTGAGGCTCATAAAAGACCTTTAAGCCGACACTATATGCACATTCCCCAACTTTCCCAACAACAAGCTCACCGAGCCAATCCACACGCCGTTCTATTCTCCAGGGCTCTATTCAACTATGTGAATACTGGATGTTCCATTCCAGGCTTCGGATAACTCTTCAAGTTCCTAAGCCCAGCCACCGATCTGAATAGCGGAGATCTATTTTTCACTTCGGACCTGGGTCATGGGGCTTCGATTTAAAACCTCACTCATTATCAGCTGCTTCTTCGTAGCCGTTATAGGCGCTACCTATCTCATCTTCTCGCACGTCCTCATGAAGGAATTTGATCACATCGAGCGGGATAGAACTGATAAAAACATGTCTCGAGTATTCGAACAGCTAGAGGTGTTCCGAGACGACCTTACGTCTCGCGTTACCGACTGGGCTATGTGGGATGAGACCTACACATTTCTAGCGGGGCACAATCCTGAATATCTTGAATCGAACATGAACTATGAAGCGCTCTCCCCCTTTGAGCTTGTGCACATAGCGATACTAGATTCAAAGCAAAACCTCGTGAGAGGCTTTGAAATCTCTACGGAGAAGAACGAGGTGCTTCCTCTCAATCCAAAGGTGCACTCAACCATTGTCACCCAACCTGCGATCTCCCATTTTTTGAATAATCCAACGCCGAATCCCTTACAGGGAATGATGGTCGTAGATTCAGTACCTCTCTTCGTTGCGGTATCACCCGTAACTGATAATCAAAGGAAGAGCCCTTCGAACGGATTTCTCATCTTTACTCGAGCATTCTCCTCTACACTCCAAGCTCAAATAGCTAAAAGAACCAAACTTCCACTCCAGTTTATTCCGATCTCGCGTTCATCATCCACACACGCGTTACCAAGCGCGACACTCACTTCTACGGATACAGAGATCTCTGCCGAGCGAATGATAGTAGATATTGAGAATACTCCGATCCTTACGGTTCGCTTTACCTCCCCTAGAGAGATCTACAAACAGGGATTGAACTCGCGAAATGTAATGGTCATCCTTATGGCCCTCTTCCTTGTTGTGGCTAACGCGATCCTTCTTTTGTTTCTCAACAAAGCGGTGATCGGACGTCTTGAACGTTTTGCAACCCGAATCAAAGCGATTGCGAAGACCCAAGATTTTTCGATGCGAGTCCCCGCAGACGGGCATGACGAGATCTCTATCCTTACCGAAACCTTCAACTCTCTTTTGGAGACAACTGAGCGGTCAACCGAGCAACTCACAGAGGCTCGCAATCAAGCCATTCGAGCAGATACGGCAAAGAGTGCCTTTGTAGCGCACGTTTCACACGAGCTTCGAACTCCGATACACAGCTTGGCAGGAATTCTCCGCATACTCTTTAAAAAAGAGGACTCCTTATACAAGCGCAACCTCATTCAGACCGCTCGAGAGGCGTCCGCTACCCTCCTCGCTACTATTAACGACATTCTAGATCTCTCAAAGATTGAATCCGGATCTCTCGAATTACAAAACATCGAATTTTCTCTTCGCGATACAATAAGAGGCTCCTTAAGGAGCGTTTCTCATAAAATCGAGGAGAAGGTTGAACTTTCATTACTGTTTGATGTTCAACCGGGAGTCCCAACAATCTTGGTCGGAGATCCCTTTCGCCTTCAGCAGATCCTCGTAAACCTACTGGGAAATGCGGCAAAATTTACACACCAGGGCTCTATTACACTCTCCGTGAAGCTTGAGAACAACGGTATTGCTCCCCAACTACTCATCACTATTGCCGACACCGGTATAGGAATCTCCTCCGATCGGCTCTCAAAGATATTTGAGCCTTATAAACAGGCTGACGCCTCTATCGAAGCGCGGTTTGCAGGCACGGGCCTTGGTCTCTCGATCGTGAAACAGCTTGTAGAGCAACTCCACGGCGCCATCTCCGTAGAGAGCATCCTCGGCACCGGCACCACCTTTACTCTCTCCTTACCACTGATCTCACCTGAGCCTATCACCGAAACAAGAGAACCTTTGAACCTCTCAGCACTCATCATGAGCGAAGCTGAGATCAGCGGCCAATTTCTGGCTAGCGCTCTACGGCGTTTTGGCTGTGTCGCGCACGTTATCTCAGACGAAACAAACCTACCAGCCTTGGAAGAATACCTCTCCCGACACAGCCCCGACTTCATAACAGTCCTGAGCACGGAGAATCGATCCACGGGGATCTTTGCGGCACTTACGAATTTGTCCAGCCATATCAAATGTCCGATCCTGGTATCGGCAAACGATTCTGATCTGACATCTCTTGAGATACTCAAGGAGATCCGCGGTATTACTCGAGTTCCTAAGCCTATCTCCGCGGATGAAATAATCAACCTTATAAGCACGGGCATTGAAGGTCAGGCGAATATCACCAAGAGTGAACAACTTTGCCTATCAAAGGTATCCTCTTCTCATCGACTCATCGTTGCTGACGATGCTCCAACAAGCCAACTCATTCTTAAAGAGATGCTCGAAGAAGCAGGCTACTCAACAGACACCGTAAATGATGGTCTTGAACTCGTTGAGAAGTTAAAAGAGGCATACGCCACCTCCGGATGTGCGGGCTATGACATCATTATCACCGACGTTGAAATGCCCCGTATGAATGGCATGCAAGCGTCCCAAGCTATTCGAGAACTAGAACGAAAGTACAACATTAAAAGGCCGACTCCGATTATCGCCATCACCGCGCATGCCCTCGTCGAGCAACGAAGACCCATGTATGAGAGCGGTGTTTCAGTCGTTGTTCCAAAGCCGGTCACACCGGCTAGTCTTGATGACGCCTTGAAATCATTTTTAGATCCTAGTGAGCTTTTAACCTTTGAATCACAATCACCTACAGCCGTGAATGACCACGTCATACTTAAAATTGTAGAAGATCTCTCACGAGACGGCTCCGGACTGCCTAGTAGTTATGAATGTCCTCTGGACCTTGTGGATACCTTCGAACGGTCTGGGGAGTCTCTGCGAAGAACAAAATTGATCCTAGACTCTTTTTTGACGGCCTATAACGCTCCTCTAGCCAACCTAAAAGCGGCTCTAGAAAAAGAAGATCTCCCCTCCGCTGTTATTCCCGCTCACTCCCTTAAGGGACTCCTCCTTGATGTCGGAGCCAAGAGAGCGGCTCAAACTGCCGCTACGATCGAAGCCGCAAGTAAGGCGGGGGACAGCACTGTCGCCCTTTCGATCCACGAGGAGCTCTATGGGCATCTTGCTTTAGTTGTTAGTTCCATCGAACGGGTAGTCAAGCACACGCTGCTCTCGACTAATCCATGAGGTGAACGAGATGATGACCGATGGAATCAATGCTGTTGGGGAGTAGCGAGGGGCTAATCTTTTTTAGTAGGGTGATCGATATGTTTGGATGGCTCAAAACCTTAGTGGCAGGTACTTCTGGGTCCAAGCGCCCTGGCGCAAGCGGTGCCATAACGTCAGCAGAGCGTCGTCGACTCATTAAGTCTCTGGACGACCTCCTTAGGACTCCTGGAAAAGCGTGCTACCAAACACTCACGCGCCTCGCCTCCGCGACGACCCAAGAGGAGTTCACAGACCTCGTTCACTGCCCTGCGCTGGTAGGATCCGCCATCAGAGACGGCGAGCTGATGCAACAAGCCTCGGCACCTGCAGGCAAGCGAAAGAAAACCCAGGTATTCTCCCCTTCAATGGTTAATCTTTTCGTTCAGGGTGGAAGCATCGAACAATCGATCTTTTTGTTCCGAAAACCTCTCTCAGGAGTTTCGTCATCCGACATGAAGATATTTCGCGTAGGCAGAGACCCGAATGTCGACATCCTGATGGTAGACTTCGCCATTTCAGGTGAGCATGCAGTCATTAAACTGGAGAGCAATGGGTACTATCTGCAAGACCTTGCTTCCTCAAATGGCACTTTCGTGAATGGGACGCGGCTAGGGCGAGAACGAGTCCTGCTTGAGGAGGGCGATTCAATACGTTTTGCTCGATATGAATTCGTCTTCCTCAACTCTGGGGAGCTGCATGAGCTCCTTCATAACGCGAAATAGTCAACAAACTCAAACAGCCTCGTCCTTTAGTCTTGCTGAGCTTAGAGTCCTCAGGCACCATTTCCGTAGAATCACTCGTAAGGAGCCCCATGAAAAAAACTATAGCCCTTTTAGCGCTGGCACTTCCCCTCACAACCTCAGTAGCTCTTGCGGACTCTTTTCCTGATCGCGAGCCCGGGCTGTGGGAGGTTTCTGTTACCAGCGGCAACTCAGCCTCCCCCCAAGTCATGAAAGAGTGCATCGATTCGGCGACCGATGCCAAGATGATGCAAATGGGCACCGATATAAGCAAATCGATGAATGGCACCTGCTCACAACAAGAGCTCAAGCAGACAGCCTCAGGGTTCGAATCAAACTCTGAGTGCAAGATGCTCGGATCCACGATCAAATCGAAGGCTACGTTCACCGGAGACTTCAAGAGGAGCTACTTCGGCGAGATCGTATCAACATACACCCCTCCCCTCATGGGCCAAAGTACGTCTACGACCAAGATATCCGCGAAACACACCGGTGCCTGCGGATCAGACATGAAGCCAGGCGATATCATTATGGCTAATGGCATAAAGATGAACATGAACGAGGCTGTTGGAAACGTAAAGGCTGCCGCATCACAGTTTAAGAACAACAACCTCAAAGCCGAGATGCCGGAAGACGGAGATGCGAACGAAGCTATGGCTGAGGCGATGAAGCAGATGGATCCAAAGAGCGCTGAGGCCCTTAAGCAAGCAATGAAGCAATTAGGCGGGATGGAGTAATCGTCTTAGCCGGCGTTATGAAGCCGTTCCGCACGTCGGCGCAACGTATCAAAGATCTTCTTCTTAAATAGCCTGAAGCTAATCGGCTTCATGATGTAATCGTCCGCGCCAAGTTCAAGAGCGGTATCGATAACGGGAACATCACCACACGAGCTAACCACTACGAAGGGGATATCAACGAGATAGGGATGATTCCGGATCTGATAGAGAAGGTCCAATCCCGACATATCCTCCATGACCTGGTCACAGATAATGAGCTGAGCTCGATGCTTCTTGAGCTTCTCAAGAGCGTCCCGACCATCCACAGCCTCAGCGATTTCGGAGAAGCCCATCTCTTTCAGCATATCGCAAAGGAGCTCTCGGGTTGCCGGCACATCATCCACCACAAGTACTTGCGGCTCATCATAACGGTCGTCGAACATGACTCTCCTCCAAAGGGGCCTCAAAGCCCTGACACTCTCCTGGCTTCAACTATATCGGCAGATTTACCGAGGCACTTGAGCTTGACCTTTAGGTTATGAGGGGGTTAACGTCTCGATATGAATGGTGCTTTTCGCAAGCTACTCTTGGCAAAACTGCACGGGGCAACCGTGACCGAGGCTAATCTCAACTATGAGGGTAGCATCACGATACCAAGCGATCTCCTTGAACTCACAGGCCTGCTCCCCCACGAAGCGGTCCACGTATGGAACATCACGCAAGGAACACGGTTCGAAACGTATATTATCGACGGGCAGGCAGCGAACAAAGAAATTCACGTTAACGGGGCCGCAGCGCACCTCGTGCATCCGGGAGATTCGGTGATCATCGCGGGATTCGCGCATATTCCGGCGGATATCGCCCATCTTCACCAGCCGAAGGTTGTATTTTTAAATCCCGACAATTCCGTGAGGGATATTCGCGGCGAAAAGCCAAAGACCCTCGCCGCCTAATCAGGCGCGTTTGTGTTAAAAAACCACCTTCATCGCCGAAACTATCCCTACAAAGCGAAGAAAAAATCACCTTGAATCCGATTATTTTCAAAAAAGAGCCGAGAAATACGCTTCAAAACACTTAAAGTATCAAGAAAATACTCGCGTATCTTTCGCTACTTACCCCATTTGTCTCCGATCCGCTCCAAACTGACACAATCTTTTTACAAAGCTGGGTTAGAGCTGTGACAACCACCCTGCTCTTTCATGGGAGAACCTCACCTCGTTGGTTGAGCACTACTCAAGCAACCGAAACGAAACTTAGGGAGGAGACAATGAAGGATAAGAAACTTACCGATGTAGAGGTTGTAAATCAGTTCAAAGCTGGAGCAGTTGAGGCTTTCGAGGAGATCATCTCAAGATACGAGTCAAAGGTCATGAGCCTTGCCTTACGATTCACTCGAAACCAAGAGGACGCTGAAGAGGTAATGCAGGACGTCTTTACCACTGTATACCGAAAGATCGACGGCTTTCGCGGACAATCCGCTTTCTCAAGCTGGCTCTACCGAATCGTCGTAAACGCAGCGTTCATGAAGCTCCGTAAACGCAAGCAAAACCAAACGGTCTCCATGGACGACCTCTCCCCCGCTATTAAGCAATACTGCATCGATAAAGATGCCTTCAGCGGAACATACTCACAGAACGTCGCCGTGTCCCATGAGATGCAGGGCGTTATTCAGAGCGCCGTTAACCGACTACCAGATCAATACCGAGCCGTCTTCGTCCTCCGCGATGTAGACGGACTCTCAAACCAAGAGACCGGGGAGATTCTCAATCTCTCTATCCCGGCCGTTAAATCAAGACTTCATCGTTCGCGCATCATGCTTCGCAAAAAGCTCCAACGCTACTATGAAGACTACACCGGCAATAAGGCGGTCATCGATTCGAGGTTCGAAGATGAAGACCTCCAGATGTCGGCAGCTTAATTCGGTACATTCGTTTCGGGCGGTTACGCGCCTCCCCGCGTAACCGCCTCTTTTTTCCAGACGGGAGGACTTTGAGTTTTTCTAGGTCACCGAGAAAGCATCCAACGCTGGAGACCTCTCGCCCCTCATATCACCATCAAAAATACGAAAAACTCCTAACCAACCGCGACTACCTTGACGGTCGTTAGCGCTTCACAGGCTCGCGTAACTCCGTCTTTCGCAACACCCAACATTGCGCATCCACTCGCTTTCCCTCCTAGCCGAACACCTTTTTTCACAGCGGGCCAATTTTGTGCGGTGATTTATAAAGCGAGCCTTGAAAAACACCGACTCTCACCATGAAAGCAACGACGCACGGCAGGGCTTTATCGGTATGATGGGCCTCCTCCGGCGATACCAACATCTCGCTACACTTGGAGCACCATGAAGAGAAAAGATATTCGAATAATGGTCGTAGACGACCTCTCCGGCATGAGAAGCACCCTCAAAAACACCCTCCAACTACTTGGATACTCCGATGTAGTCGAAGCTCGCAGTGGCTCAGACGCTCTTAAAAAACTACGGTGTGAAGATTTTCAACTCATCATCTCTGATTGGACGATGCCGGTTATGTCAGGTTTGGAGTTCCACGGAGAGTTGAAGCGGAGCCCCTTACATAAGAAGGTTCCCTTTCTCATGATCAGCGCCAAGGCTGAAAGGACCAACGTCATTGAGGCTTTTCACGCCGGAATCTCACACTTTATGGTAAAGCCGTTCTCGGCCGAAGCCCTGCAAAGCAAGTTACAGACGATGCTCGGATTAGTCGGTTAACTCTACGCGGCCCGACTACTCCGCGACTCCTACCGCTCGCCGAGATGGAGCAAGACGTCGAACCGCGTTCTTAAACTGGTCACCTCGATCTCGGTAATCGCGAAATACCGAAAAGCTGGAGGAGGCCGGAGAGAGCACGCACGTTCGTCCTGGAGCCGTACAATCATACGCCGCCTGCACGGCTTCATCCATCGTCTGGACATCTACTCGAGAATACTCTCGCTGCGGAGCTGCGCTGACAGCAGCCTCCCATATCTTTTCCCCCGTTGTAGGGAAGAGAATTAAGGTCTTTACTTTAGAAACAGCAAGCGCCGGGCCAAGTGAAGCCATATCCACACCGCGATCAAAACCTCCCGCGATAACGGTTTCAACCTCTCCACCTAGGGCCTCTAGTGCATGGGTTAAGGCTTCGGGAATAGTTGAAAGAGAATCGTTGTAGAATCGAATGCCGGCGCGTTCTGCGACGAACTCAAGCCGATGCTCAAGGGGAGCGAATCCCTCGATCCCCTTTCGAATCTCATTCGGCGAGGCGCCAAGGATCACTCCGCACGAAATAGCCGCCAGAGCGTTTTGCAGGTTGCCAGGGCCCTTTATAGGGAGATCCGCTACCTGTATCAGGGGCTCAGAGCTCAGCGTTTGAGCGAATATTG
Source organism: Bdellovibrionota bacterium (assembly GCA_044237895.1). Taxonomy (GTDB): domain Bacteria; phylum Bdellovibrionota_C; class UBA2361; order UBA2361; family OMII01; genus OMII01. Next base: position 14,196 of record JBIIEK010000009.1, on the reverse strand, counting down.
CTCCATTACGCACAACGACCAGAGCGCCCTCCTCGTCAACCTCTCGAAAAGTGACGCGCCTTCCCGGGAAATTCTTTGTACGGTCAGAGAGCAACGAGAAAGACTGGTTAATTATGAAGAGATCTCCCTCCCGTTGGTTGCGAGCGATATTCAGCTTCGCTGCACAATACGCTTCAAATCCACCGTGATAGTCCAGATGTTCAGGTACGATGTTAAGCAGAATAGAGATATGGGGACTACGCTTTAAGTCTTCAAGTTGATAGCTCGAAAGTTCGATGACAAAGTGCGTTTCACCATCTGCATCCTTTAGGTAATCGAGCATGGGTATGCCGATATTCCCAACGAGACGAACATCAGGAAAAATGTTTTTTAGGATCGCTGCTGTTAACGAGGAGGTCGTGCTCTTCCCCTTCGTACCGGTTATACCAACAATCTTTCCGGGACACTCCGCAAAGAAGATATTCGTAGCAGACGTGAGGTGAGCAGAGGGTCCGAGATGTGGAGCGATCTCTTGTATACGCACTCCTGGCGATCGGATAACTGTTTCAAAAGCGGCCGCTTCGCTCAGGTAGCTATCGCCACTGAACAGCTTCGTGTGAGAGTCGAAGGACTCCGTCTCAGAAAATCCTTGCCGATCCGCAAGACCGATTAAGGCCGTAGGAAAGCGGGAACGGATAAACTGGCGAACGCTACGCCCCTCTCGTCCGTATCCGACAATAAGAAACGACCCACCTCTTAGCTCGGAATTTACCACTGCCCCTCCAGCACATGAGAGCGAAGTGCCTCACCATACGCTTCCGGGAGGAAATGCTCATCAGTCCACGATCGAAGCGTACCCTTAGCTGCATCAATAGTGGGGAGAAGCCCCTTCACTCGTAAGGCGCTTGCTATCCTCAGAAGCCCAGAGGGTGGGGTATCTTCCATCCGCTCGTAACGACTCAAGGCAAGGACCAACGCGTCCCGACTCTCTCCGAGAGTTCCCACACACTCAAACGGCTTGTGGTCTCGCAAACCGGTTAACTCTTCAATCGCCTCCACGATCTCTCTTCGCTCAAAGAGACCTTCCCCGAAGATCTCTGCATGGCGAGCGGTTGTGATAAACGGCGCAAGAGTTAACGCCACGAACGCGCATTTCGGACACCGACCGCACCACAAGTCCTCTCGTTGACCCACATTGCAGCTACGAAACGAGGAGAGGTGGTGGGCCGCGAAGCTCGCAAAGAGTCCGCTGACCTGAAGATCATACAACGGGCGAATGATGCTAAAATACGACGCGCTTCCCGGAAGCTCCTTAGCAGCGTACTCTCTAAAACGCCTCTCAAATCGTATCCCTTTTGAGTACTGATGATTGACCGGCAAACCATGAAAGACCGCGTTCTCTTCGCTTGCGCTTCGCTCATTTGAAACAACAACTGAATTCAACCCGTGAATGTCAGCGAGCATAGTGCCAAGAAATGCCAAGTACGCCGAAAAGGGCGTGTGCCCGTTGAGATAGCCCTTGGCGTTTAGATCAAGCAGGTTTTTATCAATCATCCGCCGGACGATATGAGGCTCTCTGTATCCAGCTAAAGACACGCTCTCCACAGCTGAGCGCGTTGGATTAAGTATCATGACCTCTCGTCGCCTCGAAGCATCAAAGCTCTTTAGCATCTCGAGAGTGAGGGATGAATCCTTCCCGCCGGCGGCGAGCACCAAATCGCCCCCTTCCCCTCTTCTTAGAGTCGGCGATAATCGCGGCAAAGGCGAACCGCTCGATTCAATAGTCAACAAATCGGGGCTACTTGGGTCGATGTCGTTCTGAAAAAAGAACTCCCCGAGGCCATGAATAAAGAGGTCGCGCCACCACGCAGCTTGCTCATGAGAAAGCCCAACGCCTTCAAGGAGAACTTTCTTTGGGCACGCAGCCTTCCAGTAGCTGATCAGCTCAACGATTCCGATATTTGTAAGGAACGGCGCAAGGCGGTCCTCGTCGATCTCAGAGGCAATAAAGGAAAGGGTTGGTCGAAACTCAATGCCCGGCTCGAGAGTGATATGAAACGTGACCGTGACTTCATCGCCCGCGCGCACAAGGGAATATCCGCGATAGCGGAGCACCTGATGCCGCAAACGTAAGTCATGAAACGATAAGGCCACGTACTAACCCTCCCTACGGGATTCCATACCCCTCAAGAGCTATGAGGGTCCGGAGAAAATAGCATGAGGAGGCACTTCCTCAAATAGCTAGCGGGCTCGCGAGAAACGTGGTGCATCGGGGTCGGTTTGAGAGGATCGATGAAACAGATCACGGGGCCCCAAAAGTCGCGGAGGTATCCACCATGATAGATTGAGGATTTTTCATTACCTCCAACGAGGCTGAACAGCACACCAAAGCTTTAAAGATGGGGACGGCGATCCATCGAGCGGATCGCCCTATTCGGTCGCTCGAGGCCTTTTTTGGCTCAAAATATCCGCCGCAGGGTCGTAAAAACCTGTGGTGCCGAGTACCCCACTCTCGATACACTCTCACCATGATTCGAGTAGCAGAAGAAGCCGACGCGGCAGACATGGCCGCCCTAAGTAGCAACTTTAGAGACCTCCTTGAGTCCTATTCTCCCGTTTTCTGGCGAAAAAAAGAGGGGATAATACCGACCCATACCACCTACATGAAGGGCCTGATTAACAACCCAAATCAGATTACCCTAGTATATGAACAGGACGGAAAAATTGAGGGGTTCATCACGGGTCTTATAACCCAGGCCCCTCCCGTCTACGACCCAGGTGGCCCAGTCTGCCTCGTCGATGATTTCGTTGTACGTGACGCCCGTGATTGGAGCACTGTCGGCAAAGAACTTATTCAAACTTGCGAGAACAGCGCGCGCTTTCGCAACGCCGTAGTGGTGATCGTCGTATCACCAATCAAGTGCATGGAGCAACGCGAAATGCTTCGGGACCACGGTGTCGAGCCAGTATCAGAGTGGCGAATCAAAATTCTGTAACCTGCCCGGCCTCACAGGATCTACTCTTCAACGAAGTCGAGATCCTGAGAAAACGTCTCCTTTAACGTCGCCAGTGCAACGGTCGCAAGGATCCCCACAAAGATACCCACATACATGGCGGCGTTAATGATACCAACGCTCGGTTTAAGGAGGAGAAACCCCTCGCTTACAGGCACGATCGCTCCCCGAATAAAGTTTGGGACCGAGGTCGTTACCGTGGCCCTGACGTTAGTACCGAACTGCTCTGCCGCCATCGTCACGACGAGCACCCAGTATCCTCCCGCGATTCCCAGCATCACATAGCTCAGATAGAAGCCTCTCAAGGAAAGGCTCTCCCGCGTAAGAAACCACAGCGGCAAAACGAGGCTCAGCATGAGGAATATAGCTATCGGCCGTTTTCTGCTCTCTAAGTACTGGCTGAGGAGACCTCCGGCGATATCCCCTATAAGGAGCCCTCCATAACAGAGCGCGATACAAATACCGGTCTTGGGAACCTCAGGTACATGCAGTACCGACGCAAGATCTCGTGAGTTCGCGAGCAATATTCCAATGATGTACCAAATGGGGATCCCGAGCACGATACACATAATGTATTTGCTCCATCGATGCCGCGAACTAAGGAGGGTAACGATCGTGCGAATGGTATTGTCGTTACCCTTTACTGAGGTGAAGAGCTTCGACTCAGCAACCGAGACTCGAAGGGCGAGAAGAAGCAATCCAAGAACACCTCCAACGATGTACGAGGCGCGCCACGAAAGAAAATCACCGAGAAGGCCCGCCATAATCGCCCCGAAGACACCCACGCCAGCGATAATCGTCGTACCATATCCGCGAAGCCGTTGCGGCAGAAGTTCCGCCACGAGGGTAACTCCGGCACCCAACTCACCCGCTAAACCGATGCCTGCGATAAAGCGAAGCGCGGCGTAACCGGGGATGGAATATACAAAAGCGTTTGCGATATTAGCGAGCGAGTAGATAAGAATAGAACCAAAGAGGACCTTCGTCCGTCCAATTCTGTCTCCGAGGATTCCCCAGACAACTCCCCCAAGGAGCATCCCAAACATCTGCCAATTCAAGAGCACCGTTCCGGTCTCAAGCATAGCCTCCGGGGGGACCTGTAAGTCTTGCAAAGAGGGATTTTTTACGACCAGAAAGAGCACGAGATCGTAGACATCTACGAAGTAGCCTAGGGCCGCAACAACGAGAGCGGCGGACAGAAGCGGGTGTTTGGACGACATGGTGGGGTTCTATCATCTCTTGAGGGCAAGGTGCTATCCCCGGCAACCGATCGTCCAGATTTAGATTCCCAGAGGTGGTTTCAAAAATAGTTTCTGCTCCGGCCGACGATATGCAGGCTGCCACTTCGTGAGCCGGAGCAGAATGTATTTTTTAAACCACCTCTACGGCAATTGTTTGTACACGACCGACAAGACCTCTACCTCTTGCTGACCTTTAGGAGAATGAAATGTCACCACATCTCCCTCCCTCGCCTTTAAGAGCGCCCGTGCGAGCGGAGACATCCAACTGATGCGGCCCTTGGCGACGTCAACCTCATCCACACCAACGATCGAATAGGTCCGTTCCGTGTCATCCTCAAAGCGTATCTGAACGGTCGCTCCGAACTGAACGTAATCGACTTTAATGGCTAGGGGATCTACGACTTCAGCAGCCTCAAGTCGCTTCGCCAGGAATCGCATCCTCTTATCGATCTCGCGAAGACGTTTCTTCCCATAAAGGTAGTCTCCGTTCTCGGACCGATCCCCGTTACCTGCCGCCCAGGTAACCGTCTTGGTTACTATCGGACGCTCCTCGTAACGAAGCTTCTTCAGTTCCGCCCGTAACCGCTCGGCTCCCGCGGGGGTGATGTAGTTTTTACCACCGGGCACAGAGGCATCGACCTCGGTGTCAACCTCGGTATTATTTTCATCACCATCACGAGTGAAAGCCTTACTCATTTTTCTTGGCGCCTACTAAAGGGCGTCCTACATGTTTTAAGAATTATTCACTGACGATAACGTTGGCCCGTATCCACGCGACCACATCCTGTGTGTGAGTGCCAGGAACAAAGATCTCCTTCACACCCGACTTCTTTAGCTCAACGATATCGTCTTTTGGAATAATCCCTCCTCCAAAGACCGAGATATCATCGGCCCCCTCCTTCTTGAGCTTCTCAAGAAGCTCAGGAAACAGGGTCATATGGGCACCAGAGAGAATACTGAGCCCTATACAATCGACATCCTCTTGAATAGCCGCGCGCACGATATTTTCGGTGGTTTGGTGCAATCCGGTGTAAATCACCTCCATACCGGCATCACGGAGAGCGCGCGCGATGACTTTAGCGCCGCGGTCGTGGCCATCTAAACCAGCCTTTGCGATGAGAATTCGAATAGGTCGTGAGGCGGCATTAGTTGTTGTCATAACATACCTGGATCCGAATACACTCCAAACACCCGTCGATAGATATCAGACACTTCCCCGAGAGTAACTCCAACATCAACAGCATCTATCAGAACCGGCACGACATTTCTATTCTCTTTGCACGCGGATTCTATCTTAGCCATCGCGTCTTTCCACTTAACGTTGTCACGACGCCCCCTGAAAGCCGTAATCTTCTCAATCTGCGCCCGCTCAGCGGCGTGATCAATCTTCAGAGTCGGAATGTCCTGCTCCCCTCCCTCCTGATACTTATTCACACCGACTACGGTTTGCTCACCAGCATCAACTTCCAGCTGAAACTGATAGGCAGACTCTGATATCTCTCTCTGCGGAAACCCTTCCTCAACGGCCCTCAACATACCACCGAGAGCGTCTATTTGCTTGATGTACTCCATCGCCTCGGACTCAATCTCGTTCGTTAACCGCTCGATGTAATACGAGCCCCCAAGGGGGTCCACTACATTAGTGACTCCGCTCTCCTCGGCGATTAACTGCTGCGTCCGAAGCGCTACGCGCACTGCGTCCTCCGTCGGAAGCGAGAGGGTTTCATCCATGCTGTTCGTATGCAGCGATTGAACGCCACCTAAAACAGCAGCAAGAGCCTGCAATGCGACCCGCGCCACGTTGTTGATCGGTTGTTGCGCAGTGAGGCTCACTCCTGCTGTTTGCGCGTGAGTGCGCAACTTGCAGGACGCATCAGTCTTGGCTCCATAGCGTTCCTTCATTAAGCGGGCCCACATCCTGCGAGCCGCCCTAAATTTGGCGATCTCCTCAAAGAAGTCATTGTGAACATCAAAGAAAAACGAGAGCTGGGGGGCAAACGTGTCGATATCCATGCCACGCCCCAAGCAATGGTCAACGTATCCAAGGCCGTCCGCTATCGTGAACGCGAGCTCTTGCACAGCCGTCGCTCCAGCCTCCCGGATGTGGTAGCCGCTAATACTAACCGGATTAAATTTTGGCGCCGATGAAGCACAAAACTCGATCACATCACATACTAACTTAACCGAGGGCTTCGGCGGTGAGATCCACTCCTTCTGAGCGATAAACTCCTTGAGCATATCGTTCTGAATCGTGCCGCCTATCTTATCAAAAGGTAACCCCCTACGCTTTGCTAAGGCGAAGTAGAAGGCAAACGCGACAGTCGCGGTGCAGTTAATCGTCATCGAGGTAGTAATCTTATCGAGTTCGATCCCCTCGAAGAGGGTCTCCATATCCTCAATAGTCGCGACGCTGACTCCTTCTCGCCCTACCTCGCCAACAGACCGAGGATGATCTGGGTCGTAGCCCATCAAACACGGCATATCAAACGCCGTCGAGAGACCCGTTTGCCCATGCTCCAGGAGGTACTTAAAGCGCCTGTTGGTATCCTCGGGACTTCCAAACCCCGCAAACTGACGCATCGTCCAGAGTCGCCCACGATACATGGTTGGCTGGACACCACGGGTGAATGGATATTCACCCGGGTATCCCAGTTCAGAGTCATATTCAACTGTGCCACCATTCTCTGGAGTCACAAGATCTGGCTGCTCTCGAAAACTAATAGATGAGTACTTTTTCCGGCGCTCCACCTGAGATGCATACCGGCTCTCACGCCACTCCTTGTAGGAGGAGCTCTTAGCAAATGGGCCTTGGCCTTTCGACGATTTGGTCATATCCGCTAGAGCCTCTACTCTTTTAAAAGCTGAGTTGCGATGAGTATCCGTTGAATCTCACTCGTCCCCTCATAAATCTCGGTAATTTTGGCGTCACGAAGGTGCCGCTCGGCCGGATAGTCCGTGACATATCCATACCCTCCGTGAATCTGAATCCCCTTCACAGCGCACATCATCGCCGTCTCTGAGGAAAAGAGCTTGGCCATAGCAGCCTGTCGCACGTAACTCTGCTTCTTATCCTTTAACTTTGCCGCCGCGAGTGTGAGATAACGGGAGCTATCGATGTGACATACCATATCCGCAAAATAGTTTTGGATCGACTGGTGTTCACAGATCTGCTTACCGAACGCCCTGCGCTCTTGAGAGTACTTAAGCGCGTCATCAAACGCCGAGCGGGCGATCCCCACAGCCTGAGCAGCGACTCCTATCCGCCCGCCATTGAGCGTGGTCATTGCGACGGTAAATCCCCTATTTTCTTGATACAGAAGCGCACTCTTTGGTAATCGCACGTTGTCGTACATAATGCTGGAAGTCGGCGAACCTCGGATACCCATCTTGTCCTCTCGTTTTCCGCGAGAGATTCCCGGTAGGTTCATATCGTGAACGAACGCCGTGATACCCTTATTCCCCTTTGAGGTATCAGAAGACGCAAAGACCACACACACATCAGCCTCCGGACCATTAGTAATCCAGTTCTTTGTACCATTCAGAATAAAATCTTCCCCATCTCTCTTGTAGGTCGTCGAGATCGCGCCAGCATCGCTTCCCGTGCTCGGCTCAGAGAGCGCGAAGCACCCGAGAGCCTTCCCCGAGGCGAGTTTGGGAAGAAAGTACTGTTTCTGCTCCTCGGTGCCGTAATCAAGAATCGGCGTAACACAGAGCGACGTATGAGCGCTGACAATAATTCCAGTCGACGCGCACGCCGCGGACAGCTCCTCAATGATCAGAGCGTACGCAAGCGTTGACAATCCTGCCCCGCCGTACTCCTGAGGAACGATAGCTCCCATAAGCCCAAGCTCCCCCATCTTTGGCAAGAGCTCCTTGGGAAAGTAGTGCTCACGGTCAATCTTCGCCGCGAGAGGCGCAACCTCTTTCTCAGCGAACGCTCTTGCAGTATCACACGCGAAGTTCTCCTCCTCGGAGAGCTCGAACGCTACGCTGTCACGCCACACCATAAAACCTCACCCTATCGACCCGTAAACTTCGCCGCGCGCTTCTCAACGAACGCATCCATTCCTTCCTCTCGATCCGCACTTTGGAAGAGCTTTAAAAACTCCTCTACTTCGAGACGAAGCCCCGAGAGGAGAAGGGACTCCTGGGCTTGATTGATAACTTTCTTTGCTCCCTTCACAGCAAGGGGGGCTTTTGAAGCGATAGTCGTCGCCATCTTTTTGACCTCGTCCCAAAACTGAGCATCAGGAACGACCTTGTCCGCGATACCGACTACACGAGCCTCGTCAGCAGAAATGAGATCACCGGTGTAGCAAAGTCGCCGCGCAGTCCCGATGCCGCATCGCTGTATAAGTCGCTGAGTGCCACCAAAACCGGGGATTATTCCTAGATTGACCTCTGGCTGTCCGAGCTTAGCGCTCTCAGCGCAAACAATAAGGTCGCACGCGAGTGCCAGTTCAAGCCCTCCTCCTAGAGCGAACCCATTAACGGCGGCGATAACTGGAACATCAAGTGTCTCAATAGCGCGCATAGCCCGTTGTCCCAACTCCACATAGTCGGCAATAGGACGGGGGCCTAATTTGCTCATTGACCGTATGTCCGCTCCGGCAACGAACGCCTTCGGTCCCTTCCCTGTGATTATAACGCTACGAATTGCAGGGTTTGAGGCTATTTTTCCAAGTGCCAGGATAACCCCCTGAAGAACGTCGGGATTCAGCGCATTCAGGCTCTCTGGACGGTTGATAGTAATCGTCGCAATCGGCCCCTCATGCTCTACGAGCACGGTATTTTCATCTAGTATTCCTGTCATCTTCATCCCTGCATCATCTCAGATCTTTGGGTAGATTATCCCTGTTTTGGTTCGCTCGCTACCGAATTGATGGCCTCCCTCTGTGGTATTTTGAGGCCCCGTCGAGGTGGCCGCACCCCCTCTGAACAGCTCTTACAACGTTTAAGGCCCCCGTCCCTTGGCTCGGCCCTAACGGAAGGACGTACAACCGCAGCGCGAGTTCATACGTTAGAGAAGGAACCCCTCTCCCACTCCCGAGCTCGCTACCCGCGATTCTCCTGCATCAGCTGCTCAATTCGGGCTATCGATCTCTCGATCTCAGCGTGGCTCTCCTCCGGATATTTGGTGATCATTCTTTTAATCCAGGGATGGAAGGGCCCAAACTCGGGATGAATATACTTTTCCAAAGACGCAAACTCCTTCGCGGGCACTCCCGCAACACAGCTCAAATCTTTAATTCTCAGCTTCACGTGACTCCCGCCTGCCACAAAACAGCCTATTCCGATCTCAGCGCCCGGGTACAGCAAACAGCCCGCCGACACAACCGACATTTCACCTATCTTAATGCCCCTTCGAATCATCGATGGGGGAAACGGATCGTTAAGCGATTGGGTTCGAGGGAGCACGTAGACAAAGTTCCCGATCTCAGCGTCCTCGGCGATTGTCACCAATGAGTGCAGCCGAACGTAGTCACCAATCGTCGAGTATCCATCAAGCACAGCGTTAGTGCCGAGCTGCAAATTCTTACCTACGATGCACTTTTCTCGGGCAAAGGCGTGATGGCCCGTGAGTAATCGGGCTCCGAAGGTCGAGCCTTCATAAAATATCGAATGACTGCGGATATGAGAATTTTCCCCTATCACTAAAGGTTTACCTTCAGCGTATTTACAGGGGTATCCGATCGTACAGTGGGATTCGATGATAGTGTTATCACCGATCTCAACATTGTCGTGAACAACGGTAAAATCACCGATCTTCACGTTAGAACCGATGCGCGCCTTACTTGATACATTCGCTTGCGACATGAAGATCCTCTTATTCTAAACTGGTCCACCTAACAAACCGCTCCATAGGGAACATACCGTCCCAAGGATAGCTAAAGAGCGACATCTTTCCGACATTCGTAATTCGCTCAATCCCTGCAGCAGTGACCGCCTCCGCGAAACTTGCGCGCCGTTCGTCGTCAAGTAACAACCCCAAAGTTTGATTACGATGCGAGATGAGTTTTACCACATCAAATAGATCATCAACCTCGGTCACAAATAGAACACGTGAAAAACAGGGGGTCGGAAGCTCCCGCAAGCCATCCATGAGGACAACCGTCCACTCCGTACCCTTCGATTGAAAGACCCGCCCCTCAAGAGCATACTCACTGCGCGTCTCAACAATCTTGTACGCTTCTCCACTAGACACCTCAGCTTTCGGAATCCGCTTAAGCGCCTTCTCCATCCCACGGGCGAGAGCTTCGGCCAATTCAAGGGCTTGCATAGATCCACCGCGCTCAAGAAAAACCACATGGGGTGAGTTGCATCCATGTTGGTCGAAAATTGAGGCATCGAGGGCTAGTTTAAGTCCGATATCATCCACTAATTCTTTTGAGAGAGAGTCCCTGCCGATGGCACAGAATGAGTATTTCGGGCCGAAGATAACATCCTCCACACCATACTTTTTAGGAATTGCTAAAACGCTCTCCACCGCTTCGAGTCCTCCCCAAGCGACTCGCACGTTTGAGACATCTGAGAGTAATCGCTGGCCCTTCGCGTCGTCTTTATTACAATACAGGAGCCGAACGCACGCGATGACCTCCTCTCCCGCGATCTGAGCGGTTTTATGGCGGCGAATATGGTCCATCAACGAGGGGAGCACGAGCCCATTTTGGCGCGGAAGCTTCACAACATTGATGTTTTTCGAAAGTATTCCCTGAATGAGGGATATCATTCCCAAAATTGGGACGTTGCCAGCCAACCAGTGAGTCACCACACCCCGAGGATGAGCCATTAGTTGTTTATTCAACGCCGGATCGAGCACAAAACGATCGAGGTACTCAATGTTGTTCTTAAACGATGCCTTTACCATCGGTTCTAGGTTGGATCGTCTCATGAAGGAGAGCAGAAAAGAGATCCCAAGACTCGAATAGGTCGCAAGAAACGGACTCCTCGATTCAATCCACGAAACAGCGAGGGTCTCAAAAAACTCTAGGATATCCTCGACCGATCTCTTCCTCAGTGTTGCTGAAGCCTTCAGCGCAGCCGTACTTCCTTTGTAATCCTCTATCCCGGCGCTCCCTCTGAGGAACTCATCAGTAATATCGGTCCCCACGCCGGACGCTACATAGTCACGAACTGGGATATCGTAAATAACGTCCTTCATAGGGTTATGCCACGGACTCCGCCATTACATCGCCACACCCCCGAACCTCAGCCTTCTTAGCTCGACCGATAACTTCAAATTGGGTTCCCCATCTACCGTCAGCATCCTGCTCTCGTGACAGCACCCTCCCAACATCTTCCGTAAGAACTGAGATACCCGGATAACTATTGGGTATCGGCGTCACGATTTGAATGAGCCCCTCTCGTCCATCCTCGAGCGGTTGAAGAGTTTGAAAGTCTCGGATGATGACCTCAGAGAAGAGAGAGGTTGTCTTACTCTGGGCGCCACAGCTTGCATAGACCAGGCCCATCTGCTCGGTAAAACCATAGAAATCGATGATATTCTCCCTGCGCATGCCGAAAGTTTCCGCGATATCCTGGAGGAAGGTCTCTTTATCCACCTTACTATCCTCGAGCTTCTTCCACCCCCCTATGTGTACGATCTTCGAGTCCTCGTGCAGATGAAACTTTTTACCCTGCTTCTTCATAACCTCAACGAGACACTTATAGAGAATGAAGGTAAATCCGAAGATACAGATCTCCTTTCCATCAAACGCAGCGAGCTTCTTCTCAAATTTTTCAATATCGAGGGTAAGGGTATCCTCCGAAGCCGTAATAAAATAATCGATATCATTCGCGAACATGAGAAATCCTCTGGCCGCAGCGCTACGAGCTGAGATTTCAGCCGATTTTGCTTTAAGTGGATTCTCATCGAGAACAAAAAAAGGGCGACGATGACTCCCCAAGTAACTCGACATAATTTTCATCGATACGAGCGCCTGCCTCCGCGAGGTTATCTCATCGATTCCGATTACTGAGGGAACACCGGATGTCGCACTTGAATGGAGAGTCACCTTAATCTTCTCTTTGGGTACCGAATGAAGCTCCTTCTTCTTAAAGAGCTTCACGGGCAGATACGGCAACTGCGTAATCGAAGTTACAGCCGAGACATCTGAGAAGTTCTGATTATCGCAGAGATTCTTGAACTGAGGATTGTTGGCCATATGATGAAGGAACGCCTCCTTCATAGCATCAAGGAACAACACGTCGCGGTTCACAAACGACAGCGCAAAGGGGTCTTGTTTGAGAAGCTCCTCAATTTTACTCATAGCTTCTCACCATTCGCTCGATGAGCGATTCTATATCCTGCTGCGTTACCCTGACCGGATTGGTGCGAATAGTTCTATCATTGAGCGCGCCTATCGCTATCTCTGACCTCTCCCTCACAAGGGTATTAAGCACCGTCGTCGATGGAACGACTCCAGACCCCTTAACTGCCGAATGAATTAACCCTGAAAGCTCACTTACAGAACGAACACGAGCCTCCTGAAGGAGCGGACCATACACAGTGGCATCTTTACTATGGTTCAGTTCGATAACCGAGGGCAAAAGCATACCCGTCGCGATACCGTGGGAAATCCCATACCGATGAAGCTGGTGCGCGACCGCGTGCGCTAAGCCTACCGATGTGTGGTTCTGAACTACTCCAGCAAAAAACGACGCCTCGCAGAGCTCATCAAGAGCGTTAACAGACGATCCCTCAGATAACATTCTCAGGAGCGAGCGAACCGCCGTCCCAGCATAGGGCATCACGAGAGAGTTTTTAAGACTCGACACCGATCCCTCGATAGCATGACTCAAGGCGTCCCAGAGCCCTGCAAGGAAACTTTCATGGGCGACCTCGCCCGCAAGGTTTGGGTCTAAGATAACTCGACTTGGTAGCAGCGCATGAGAGAACAGGATACTCTTTTCGCCATTGGCACCTCTTTGAAAGATCGCTGCGGAGCTCGCCTCCGCACCCGATCCAAATAAGGTAGGAACAGCAACTAGTGCTGTTCCCAAAGACTTCGGCAGATCTCTATCCGTCAGATCTCTGAGGCTGCCAGCACCGAGCTCAGTGAGAGCGAGCGCTAATTTTGCAGTGTCGATCGTAGATCCACCTCCAACCGCAATCACTGTAGTGGGCTTACACTCTTGAAGCCTCTCAGCTACCCGCGAGATACTCTCAACGGTTGGCTCTCCAGCGTCACGATAAACGAACGAAACCGCAGCCTGCGAGAGTATCCCTTCAAAAGTCTTGGCGATCGATTCCGCGTACCGGGACTTCGAGAGAATGACACAAACATTCCCGCTAACTTCAGCTTTAAGTTTTTGTATAGCGCCGCGACCAACGGAGACAGCTGCGGGCATAGAGAGGCTCGTATCCGCCACCACGGTTGGAGCAGCGTCCTGTTTCGGCGCTCCAGTTTTCTTCTCCAGAACCTTAATCATGTCTCCGACGTTGTGAATTGACATCACCTCATCGACGGAGAGCTGAATAGCAAAGTCTTTCTCCAAACGAAGCATCAGCTGGATCTGGCCCAACGAATCCCACATCGGGATATCCCCAGGCGCAAGAATATCGGTAATCTCACTCTCAGCGATAAGAAAATGATCAGAGAGGACTGTATACAGCTTAGCTTTCGTACTGGTCATCGTATTTCCCTTAGCTCCAACCGCTTTAACTTTCCGGACTCCGTTTTAGGTAGATCTCTTACAACCTCAATTTCACCTGGAATCTTATACGCCTCAAGATCCGACAAGCAATGTCGTCGGATCTCACTGCTATCGATAGCAACACTGTCATCTTTAGGCACGACGAATGCCTTTATTAGTGTGGTTAGTCCAGTGGTTCTCGAACGCACCCCTATCGCCGCCGCGTCCTTTACATTTGGGAATTTCAGCAGAGCGGTCTCTATTTCGAAAGGACTAATCTTAAATCCACCAAAATTAATTACCTCATCCTCGCGACCGATATAGGA
>JBIIEK010000104.1:0-10247 GCA_044237895.1 Bdellovibrionota bacterium | reverse complement strand
ATATGAGGGCGCCTCTGTGGATCGTTATCCCAGCATTTCTTTTAGCGTGCATCGTTGGAGTGATTTTTGGGGTTGGTCCGGCCTGGAGAGCCTCACGGATAGAGATCCTGGACGCTCTGAGATACGAGTAGTTGAGCAGAAACTCCTAGAACACTTGTATGAGGTAACCCACGTACCCTCTATACCAATCAACTCGATTCGACGCCCTGGAGGACCGCCCCAGGGGGTAGTGAGTAACCTTTGATACTGATATCGTCCCTCTTACTATGCGCCGCCCTACCCTAACCGAACGCTTTGAGGTCTCGATAGATTCGTTCATGCAGTTCGCCTCAACGCGAAGAGGGAGATTAGTCATTACGATTGCGCTCATTCTAGCAGCCTGCGGAGCAACTACCCATTTCCTGGAACCCGACCTCGATCTCTTTACGAGAGTAGCCCTCGGACGCTTAATCGATATCTCGGATCAGATCCCCCTTACCGACCCGTGGGCTTACACCCCACGGAAGTCAGTATGGCATGACCATGAAATTATCCCGGGCATACTTTTCTATACGACATCTCAGATAGCAGGCGACTCAGGGCTCTTCATTCTTAAATGCTGCTTTATAGCGATCACGTTGGGACTTATATTCGCCGCTCAACGACTAGCCGGTAACGCAACAGCTGTTGGTCTAGCATTTATTGCCCTTGGCATCCCGGACATGCTCCTGGTGTGGGTTCCCAACATTCGGGCTCAGGTAATGACGTTTCTCTGCTATGCGCTCTTCCTCTTCGCCTTCGCTCGAGCGCGATTCAGAGGGAGAGATACCCTTCTGCTGATCCTGCCGCTCGTAGAAATTGTGTGGGTCAACTCTCACGGAGGATTCATCATTGGTCCAATTTTCATGGCTATCTTCGCTGCTATCATGTGGTGGGAGAAGCGTGCGTCGCTGCCTCTCTATGGGGCGCTACTCGGCGTCGTTCTAGCACCACTGTGCAATCCATACGGAATATCGTTCCTGTGGTTTATATGTGGAGCAGTCACACACCTTCCGCCTGAGATCAGCGAATGGGGAGCGCTTCGTCCATGGACACCGCACGGGCTCATAGTGTACGGCTTAGTGTCCGTAGTCCTCTTAGGCCTACGCGCCTCTCGGAGGGTCCCTCTGGAGGGACTCCTCTTCATCGTCGTAAGCGGCATTGAGGGAATCCGTCACGAACGGCTCGCGCCCCTTGTCACTATGTGCATAGCGGTCTACGGAATCCCCCTCTTCGCAGAGGGCCTAGCGGTGATAGAGAGGGGTTTGCCGCGCCTCCTTGCGATTGTACGGCGCTCCACCATCACTGCGCTCATACTCCTCACAACCGCGTATTGCATCCGGGCGATCTTCTTCGTACCGGCTTTGGGGCGGGGATTTTCGTTTGATTACTCACAGTATCCAGTGGAGGCCATCGAATGGCTGAGAAATTCACGTCCCGGCGGAAAGATACTCACTCACTATAACGATGGAAGCTACGTCCTCTGGCGAATGGGGACTCAATTTAAGATCTCTCTGGATGGTCGATACGACGGACTTTATCCACCTGAAACTATCAAGATGGGGCTTGAAGCCTATCAGCCCGGAGGCCCAGCTCAACGCAAGGCACTCCTCACATTTGCCCCTGATTATATACTTTTAGGCCCAACCACACCGGGACTTTGCGAGCCCGAGAGCGCGCCCCGCCGTGAACTATATCCCGGTTTTAGCATCGCTTTTTCGAACGGACTCTACTGCGTCCTTGAACACGCACATGGTGACCCTGCTACTCCGATTGTAACGAGGTATCCGGCACCAGACGATATGTGGCGATCTCTCTGGTAATGTAGAATAGCCCCCTGAGACGGGCTTTAACGGCATCTTAGGATGACGCGAGCCGAAGCATCCGCTCAACGCCTTTAAGCTTGAGCTGTTTCAGTTTTCGCTCCTCAGCTTCCTCTGTCGACGTAAGGAACACTTGGCGACCGAGCTTCTTTAGCCGCTCTTCGAATTCCTGGTGTTGTTTGTAGAGTTTTTTAACTTCGAAGTTAGTAGGAAGAGCTTTCTCAATCAGCTCTCGCTCGTGACTCTCCATGACGCTTCCTCCGCAATCCATACGTCTTGAACTACCACTAACCTCCAGTATACCTGGTCCACACTGAATCGATAAGAAAAATTTTCTAAGGCTGAGCGGAATCGGGAGGTTATGAGAAAGCTAGAACCCCGGAACCATGAAGGTGAGAGACCTTCCAGCCCCTTCACCGTCCCGACGATACGAGTGAAAGCGTTCATCTTGAATAGTGCAGATTCCAGAGACCGCTATTCGGTCGATCTCAAGGTATCCCCTGAGCTGATTTACCGCGGTGCCTGCCGTATCGAGCAGCGCTTTATCCATCCCCGCTGAGAGCCCCGTATAAGCAGCTGAAGGGCCGATCGCCTCGATCACCTCCCAGCCCACTTCATACGCGTCAGAGCCCGCACAGGGGAAGATAGCGACCTCTACAGGGCTGTCCAGGGCTGAAAGCACCTTGCCGATAATCCCGTTCGCCAGTCCGCGCCAACCAGCATGAATGACCGCCCACTCGAACTCTCCGCGAACGATAAGGGGCACACAATCGGCGGTAGAAACCCCATACGCCACCGACTGCCCCACCACATTCTGAGAGAGTGGCGCTATCAGGGCATCCCCCTCCTCGTACCGCTCTAGATCTCCCCTAGTGCGGAGAACTACGTCGAGAGTCCCCGAGCTTCTCGTGTCGAGATAGGTCGATCCGTGAGTCTGTCGAAGATTAGCAATAAGCGTTGTCCCCGTGGCCGCGCACAGCGCGGGAGCCCACCGCGATAGAGACACCTGATCACACGAAAAGGGACGCAAGGTAGATCCGTGAACGATCCCTTCATCCCACCACGGTCGATACGCCACAAAGGAGAGACCCGACTTCTCTACGACAATGAAGTCCGAATTCATACCGATCCCGATTCCTATACCGATCCTCGAAAGATCCGAATCAAGGCTTCGAGATCCTTCGGAATGCTCGACGAAAACGACAACCGCTCTCCCGTGATCGGGTGCGAAAACGCAAGGCTAGCGGCATGAAGCGCCTGCCGACCGAATGAATGTGCAGCGTCACGAAGATTTCTCGGGAGATTAGAGAAGTCTCCGTAGGTCCGGTCACCAATCACCGGCGAACCAATTGCATTCATATGCACCCGAATCTGATGAGTGCGTCCCGTCTTCAGCACACATTCTACCATGGTGCCGTGCGCAAACCGCTCAAGCACTCTCCATGTAGTGGTAGCGGGTCGACCAGACTCCACAATCGCCATCATTTTGCGATTCGTTGGATGGCGTCCTATCGGAGCAACCACCTCCCCCTGCTCTTGAACCTGAATCGCTCTATTCGCACGGGGAGTACTAAAAACCAACGCATGATAACTTCGTCCAACCGTCCTCTCCGCGAACTGTTTTGAGAGGGCTGCATGAACAGCCGTTGTTTTCGCAACGACCACAACTCCCGTCGTATCCTTATCAAGGCGATGAACGATCCCCGGGCGATCGGACACACCTACACCTAATTGATTCTTACCGACATGATGAACTATGGCATTGGCCAAGGTATGCGTGACATTTCCAGCCCCAGGGTGCATCGAGAGACCCGCGGGCTTGTTCACGACAAGGAGATACGTATCCTCAAAGAGGATCTCAAGTGGCATCTCTAAAGATGTTACGTATGTAGGCTTTTCAGCGATCGGAGCGATCTCAATCGTGTCGCCGGCGCATACCTTAAGAGCGGGCTTGGTAACGACCTTTCCGTTAACGGACACGAGCCCCTCCTCTACCCAGCGTTCGATTTGAGAACGACTACACGCCATACGAGCGGCAAGGTGCGCAACTAAAACCTTATCGAGGCGAGATTCGTCCCCCTCATACGTGAGAATCTGCGATTGAGTAGTCATATGCCCAAGCTCTTTTTTGTATCGGCGATGTCACGATCGATCTGCGCCTTCAATTCATCAATAGAGCTGAACTTCTTTTCGTCTCGTATTCTATCAATAAAACTTACGTGAAGACGCTTACCGTACAAACTCTCGAAGGCCTCTCCGATAATATGAACTTCCAGCCGCTCGCCCTGCCCGTTAAAGGTCGGCCGAATGCCGATATTAGCGACCGCAGGGTATGATCTCCCTTCGTACAGAACTTTGCAGGAGTACACTCCACGTTTTGGAAGGAGCCTCTTTCTCGAAGCTACGTTTGCAGTTGGAAATCCGATCGTTCTCCCCCGCTTATCGCCGTGACCAACCCGCGCCGAGACTGTGAATGCGGAACCTATAAGTCGGCTCGCCCCCGCTACATCGCCCGCAAATAACAACTCACGAATGCGCCGAGAACTCGGTCGCTCTTTGTTAAATTCAAAGGTTGGAACGACGTGTAAGGAGATATTGTGACGAGGCAACTCTCGCCGAAGGAATTCAAGATTACCCTCTCGCTGAAATCCGATCGCGACATCTTCTCCAACGACGAGAGCTTTCGCTCCAAGCGATCTGACTAAGACGTCTTCGATAAAATCCGACGCTGAGATCTTTGAAAAAGGCTTAGTGAAATGGATCCCATACAAGAGTCCGACCCCCAACTCACCCAACCGGTCTCGCTTCTCGCGCAAACTACTCAAGGCTCTCGGCTCATCTCCTCCACGCAACACCCTTACTGGATGTGGGTAGAAAGAGACCACAACCGTGGGACGGCCCTCCGCAACCGAGAGGAGTTGCGAGATAACGTGCTGATGTCCACGGTGCACACCATCAAAATTACCGAGCGCAACCACGCCACCGCGAAAGCGCGCGGGGAGTACAACTGGATATCGGTAGAGAGCAGGTACATTCATGGATGGTAACGCCTACCCTTTTGTTTATCCGGGAACGGCTGTGAATATCCCTGACAATACCGCGCTACTCGTCAAAAGTCACTTAGTCGGTATTTTCGATAACCTGGCTTATTTTAACTCTTTAAGCTTGTCCCGAGCCATCGCGGCCTCCGGAGCTTTAGGATAATCATCCACGAGCTTTCTCAAACTTAACGTCGCCGTTTTCTTATCTCCTAGCCGTACAAAAACAAGCGCCTGCCTGTAGAGCGCTGAGGGAGCTCTATTACTCTTAGGGAACCGAGACACAACCTCAGAATACGCCCGCAAAGCCCCTCGAGCATCACTCATACCGTCGTACGCGACCCCTTGCCAAAAGAGTGGCGTACCAGCCTTACCACTCGACTGCTCTACGACAGATTGAAGCAGCGGAATCGCGTCAGAGAATTTTCCATCCCGAAGAAGTCCGAGAGCGTCAGTAAACACTTGAGCGCTCTCGGCAGGCAGGTTCGAAGCCCATCCCTCATCTGCCTCAAGCTCCGGTACCGGAACAACAGCAGGGGGAGGAACGCGACGACGAAGGGATGAGAGCTCCTCTTTTAGGCCCGTAAGGTCACTCCCGAAGCGTTTATTCTGAGCGAACTCCATCTCCTCAAGACGCCCTGCGAGGGCTTTTACTTGAGAGTCGAGAGAATTAACGATATCCGTCTGCTCCGACTGCATCGCACGAAGATCATTTACGCTTCGTTGAAGGGTCTCTACATCCCTGCTCAAAGTTGCTGCTCCGCACCCTGAAACCATCAACGCCAATCCGAACACCAAAACTCTCGACATATACATGCAAATTCCAAAAAAAAGACCCTGGGTGGAATTCTCCGCCCAGGGTCCTTTTAAATCCACGGTGTCTCCACCGCAAGATTTTATTTAGTTCACTTTGAAGTGAGCTCGTCGATTCTTAGCCCAAGCCTCTTCGTTGTGGCGTGGGTCAAGAGGAAGCTCCTCTCCATAGCTAACAGTGCTCAAAGTCGAAGCATCGATGCCCTGACCGCGAAGAGCGTCTGCTGCAGCGCGCGCACGGTTCGAACCAAGCACCATGTTATACTCGTTCGTTCCACGCTCGTCACAGTGACCTTCTACCTGAACAGTCTTGCCAGGGTTAGCCTTAAGCCAATCAGCGTTAGCAGCTACTGTTGTCTTTGCAGCAGCGTCGAGCTTGTATGAGTCGAAGCTGAAGTGAATATCCTTAAGTGGTCCATCAGCTGAAGCTTGATCGATGTTTCCATCAGTGCTGCTCGTGAAGCACGAACAACCTGTTGCAAAGAACGCTACAGCGCATACGGCCAATACCTTTAAACTACGCATATCTCTATCTCCTCCCACAAAGTGGATTAAACTCTTGAAAAGACCAGTTCTACACCGCTCACGACTCTGTGGCGCCGCGTTCTCTGACCCTTCGTCCCGCGGGACCTCGCTCAAACGTTGACCGCCGTAAGCAAAGACTCCTGCTCATGGCTAAAACAACAGATCTCTCCGAGGTTTATCCGTCCGCCTACTACCGCACGTTAAGGTATAAACCAAAGGACTCAAGCGGAAGGTCGTCAAACCATCCTCTGTTCCCCCGTACGCTGTTGAAGGCGGTACGCATTTGATACTCGACAAATCCTCACCTGGCAAGCAGTTAACATCGCAACTTGCACATTTGAAATGACTTCGCTCACTGAAAAGAAAAACCTTACTTAGGAAGTGGCCCCCAAGTGGGCTCAAAATCACCTCCACGACTGGTCGATACCTGCTTGATGCTCGTTCCATCTGTGCGCATTATCGCGATATTGTACCCGCCACCAAAGTAACTAGTTGAGAAGGTTAGGTAACGACCATCAGGGGAGAAATCCGGATCTTCATTTGATCCTGAGGAGGTAAGCTGAAGGACATTACCCCCATCAGGATCTGCCACGAACATCTGGAAGTTTCCATCGGCTCGACACACAAACGATATTTTATCACCAACCGGGGACCACGCCGGCGATGTGCAGTAGGTTGAGTTCACGAAACTCACCCGACGAGCATTCGATCCATCTATCCCCATACGATAGATCTGAGGTCCGCCTCCTCGATTGGAGCAGAAGATAACCTCCGATCCATCAGGAGAGGGAACGGGGGATACGTCGATCGCCCTGTTCGGGGGTGTGAGGCGACGCTGAATCTTTCCGTCCGTCGTCAGTAGGACGATGTCACTCTCCCCTCCTTCCGTCCGCGAGGCGACAAGCTGATCGCTCCCAACGAAATGCCCGCCGATCTCAAGCTCCGTTGTTCGCGTCACCTGACGGGATGATTTTGAGGCCACATTCATGATGAAGAGGTCAGGGATGCGATTTCTAAATGAAGTGTATACGAGCCGCCCACCCGCAGGATCCCATGACGCAGACATTGCGAGGCCTCGTTCATTCGTAAGCTGCCGAACGTGACTACCGTCCATCTCCATCACGAACAGCTCCTTAAATCTCCCCACGCGCGAAGAGAAGGCGATCTCCGAGCCGAAAACCCCAGGAAATCCGGTGTAATACTTCATGATATCATTAGCAAATCGGTGCGCTACCATGCGCGCCTGCTCCGAATCTCCCTGATACTCCTTAGCGAGAACTACCGTCTGCTTTTGTACATCCACGAGATAGAGCTGAGCAGTGATGCGACTACCGGAGGTCGAAACCTTCCCTTTAACAAGCCCCTCTGTGCCGATAACGCTCCAATCGGAAAATGTCGTACTCTCCGGTGAGCCACACTTTCCGGGGCTCTCTATATAGCCCTTAGGATCAAGAATCTCGAAGAACCCAGAGAGATCGAGGTCTCGTCTCATGATCGACGGAATCTCGGCAGCAGGGCCCGGCTCGCCGTCTTCCGCGCAGAGTTGCGGGAGAGCGAGAGGTATTAACCGACCCGCCCCTCGAACATAGAGGTCCGTTTGAGCGGTAGCCGTGCCGGTTAAAGCAACGAGCGATGCAACCAGTGCGATAAGTTTCTTCATGAAGGCTCCCTGTTTCCTACGCGACCCGAGATGGTCGCGATCTACTGGCACTCGCGGCCAGGCTTATAACGCCGAATTTATTCATGCCCTAGACGGCCAAACTGCGCAACCCAAGGAGACAGCCCAATCAAGATTTGTTGAGAGATCTTCTTACTCGCCCGCGCTACAGAGCGCATGCTCTTCCTCATGCCGAGGATCTCTTTTTATGAACACCGCCCCTACTCTCTCGGATCGAACGTGATCCGCACACTCTTGAAGTACAGCTGGTATACCTTCTCAGGTGGCGGTGGAAGGGGGCTGGCCTTGAGAACGGCTCGAACGACTGACTCATCAAAGCTGGAGTCACCCGATCCCTTGGTCACCCGAACATTCTTGACCACCCCATCAGGCTCAATCTCAAAAGCGACCTGCGTAATGAGTGGCGCCGCTGTGTCGTACCAACGCCACGCGTCTTTGATACGGGAGCGAAGGATCTTTTCGTACATGAAGAATTCAGGCGGGCGAACAACTCCACCACCCATTCCAGAGCCGCCAACCTTTCCGGCACCGAATCCCTTACCTCCGGCGTCAGTTGAATCTCCGAGGTAACGCTGCAACGCAGCCTGGAGCCTCTTATCGACCTCATCACCATCGCTCTTCTGCTTTGTCTTATTCTCTGCCTTGGTGGCTGGAGGAGGCGTAGCCTTCGGAGTTGCTTTCGGTGCTGGAGTCTTTGCAGGTTTGGGCGTAGGTTTTTTATCCGCGATACTAACCTCCGCGTCATCCACGGGCTCCTGCTCCTTCTCGGGAGGTTTCTCTTCCGGCTTGCTCTCCTTTTCTGGGGCCGAATCGGCAGTAACGTTCTTTACCGGAGAGATAGGGCTGGGCTTGTCATCCTTTGCCACTTGAGACTTTCCACCCAGCGTCTTGCCCCCCTCGATTGAAACCGAGTACACCACCGGCTCAGGAAACTCCTCCCCTCCCCACCCGAACCCAAAGAACACGAATACGGCGAGAACCACGTGCGCGGTTACGGACGAATATAGTCCGATACGCCAGCAATCTTCAGGATTACTTTGTGCCACGATAACCGCCAAACTAGGCTTCTCCAGTCTTACGCGCCTTTACCGTCAGGGGATGCGGACACGAGACCGATCTGGGTGATCCCACCTGCATGCAGAGCAGCCATCACCTCCATGATCCGTCCGTAACCAAGAGCGGAATCACCCTTGATATACACCTTTCGCTCATTCTCAGGTCGATTAGCAAACACCGCCTTAATCTTATCGGCGAGCTCCGGGAGCTCAACTTTATTGCCAGCACCAAGAAACACCGTACCTGCCTTATCGAGAGATACGACTATTTGCTCAGCCGACCCTTTTAAAGGAGCGGTGGTCGCCTTCGGCAGATCAACCTCCACCCCTTGTTGGAGCATAGGGGCGGTCACCATGAAGATCACTAAGAGCACGAGCATGACGTCCACGAGAGGCGTAACGTTGATCGCGGCTATCGGACCATCGGAGTCTGAGTTGAAGTTGCCTGCCATATGAGCGTTCCCCTACCCCTACTTAACCAAGTGACGCCGAGCGATGTTAAGAAATTCTTCAGAGAAACTGTCCATCGACTGACGGAATTTCCTGATAGCAGAGGTAAAGTAGTTGAACGCAATCGCTGCAGGGATAGCTGCCGCCAAACCTACCGCGGTGGCAACTAATGCCTCAGAGATTCCTGGAGCCACGGCTTGAATAGTCGAATTCTTCGCAAGAGCAAGTCCGTGGAAAGCGTTCATAATACCCCACACAGTTCCGAAAAGACCGATGAAGGGAGCCGCACTCGCCACGCTCGCAAGGAAGGTAACCCCCTTCTCCAATCGGTGGGCCTCTTCGAGCTCCGCTCGTCGCAGAGCGCGCTCTACGGTTCCAAGATCTGACTCTGCGTCCGACGGGAGCTGAACAGTTCGCGCCTTGGCCTCCTGAACAGTTTGAAGGAGCTCTCGGTATCCCGACGAGAATACTGTAGCTAGTGGACTTCCCACCAATCGGCGGGAGGACTCATCAATTCGGGCAAAGTTCCGGCTATCCCAGAACACCTGAGAGAACTGCGTAGAGAACGCCTGAGCCCGCCGAAATTGAATGGTCTTAGCTATCGTAATAGCCCAGCTCCACACAGACAGGAGGATTAGGATGATGAGTACGCTCTGAACGACGAACCCTGAGCCAATTATCATACCGATAATGCTAGGGGATTCGGTAACTGCAGCAACGGCGACTGGATCCACGTTTTATAATCTCCTTACGAAAATAACGAGCCAAATATGCCATATCCGGTCCGTTCACACCAGTCTCGGCTGGGGATGTTTCTTTTTTATTCGCAGGGGGTTATAACCCGACG
>JBIIEK010000102.1:0-10351 GCA_044237895.1 Bdellovibrionota bacterium | reverse complement strand
TATTCGTATCTGGAGGGCCGGCGATAATTATGCGCTCCGCCCGCACCCTCGATAATCGTACCTGGAGGGCCGGCGGCCTCGCCGGCTTGTCGCAACCTACGACATCAGATGCGCGAAACATTCCTACCCGCGGTCGGCGAGGCCGCCGACCCTCCAATCGTTCCCGCAATAATTGTGCGATTCGCCCGTACCCTCGATGATCATACCTGGATCGCTCGCCGCCCCAGAACACCATCTCAATGACGTTCGCCTCTATGCAAATTTTTTAGACCGTATTACCTCTTTGCGGAATCAAAGATAGACGGGGTCCTCTATGGAGATGGTTATCACGCTTGCGATTATATGCTTCCTCTTCGGAGCAACGATCGGAAGCTTTCTCGGCGTTTGTTCGTACCGAATTCCGATGGGAAGGTACGAACCTACTCGCCAAGGAATTAAACAACTCGAGAGGTCGGTATCTATCGCCTCTCCCGCACGATCTTTCTGCCCGCACTGCGAGAAGCAACTCAAGAGCTGGCACACGATACCTCTCTTCTCATGGCTGTTTCTTAAAGGGCGTTGCGCATACTGCCGAGCGCCAATTCCGTTTCGTTATTTTGTCATTGAAGTGCTTACCGGGGTCGCTGCGGTGCTCTGTCTCCTTCGATTTGGCCCGACACCAAGCGCTCTCGGAGTCTTTCTCTTCACGTGCATCCTGATCACGATCACGTATATCGATCTCGATTACATGATCATCCCGGACGTCATTACCTACCCGGCAACATTCATCGGATTAGCGATAGGCTTGTTGAATTATCTCTTTTCGTCTCCCCTCGCTCCTATCCTGGCCCCACCATTCGTATACTCACCGTTTGAGTCCCTCTTCGGTCTTGCGATGGGCCCGGGGATGCTCCTAATCGTATGGTGGCTCTATTTTAAAGTACGAAAACGCGAGGGCCTTGGCCTCGGTGACGTAAAACTGCTGGCTGTCGTGGGCGCAACCTTTGGACCGGAGTGCGCATGGTTTACTATCTTTTGCGGTTCAATTATCGGCTCGATCATCGGAATAGGGCTCATCCTGATTAATCGCAACAGCGTATCCAATACCTACATCCCCTTCGGTCCTTATCTTGCGTTCGGAGCCGCTGCTTACCTTTTTGAACTACCCGAGTTCCTGCTCTATCTCTGGGGAGGGCGGGGACCACTCTCGTGGTGGATTGGAGGCATTCTATGATACCCGCGCGTAGCATAGATCCTCTCCAACTTCGAATCCTCGTCATCGACGACGACAAAGAGGTACGCGTCTCTCTTCAAACCGTTTTAGAGACCCTTGGATACCTCACTTCAACAGCCGCAACCGGAGAGGAGGGCCTCGACACGTTGGCGCGAGACTCCTATGACCTCGTCATATGCGACTTACGACTGCCAGGAATCTCAGGCATGGAGGTCTTAAAGCAGAGTGGTTCAGCTGCTCCTCTTATCCTCATGACCGCATACGGTAATCAGGATATCGCGACCCAAGCAGTGCACGCAGGTGCGTTCGACTACATCTCGAAGCCGATTAACCCCGATGACCTCATATTTACGTTACGTAAATTCGAGGAATTTGAGCGCCTCAAACGCGAGAACAATGCTCTTCGAGCCAACTTGTCGGACAAATATTCCTTTAAGAACATTATCGCTCAGAGCGAGAGTTTTAAATCTATCTTCGAGACCGTAAAGAGGCTTTCACAATTCAACACAACCGTGATGATTACCGGCGAATCAGGAACCGGCAAAGAGCTCCTTGCTCGCGCTATCCATGAGAGCTCCTCTCGTAGAGGAAAAGCCTTTATAGCGATTAACTGCGGCGCTATTCCGGAGCAACTCATGGAGTCCGAACTCTTCGGACATCGCAAAGGTGCCTTCACCGACGCAAGTCGAGACAAGAAGGGCCTCTTCGAGGAGGCCGATGGTGGTACGTTATTTCTTGATGAAGTCGGCGAGTTGCCGCTCCATCTTCAGGTGAAACTCTTGCGCGCCCTGCAAGAGCACTCGATTCGGCGTGTCGGCGATGAGCAGTTGATCCCGATAGACGTGCGTGTGCTATCCGCAACGCTAAGAAATCTAGAGGCCGATGTCGAAGATGGGCGCTTTCGCGAAGACCTCCTTTACCGACTTAACGTCGTATCAATTCACCTTCCACCGCTCCGAGAGAGAAAAGAAGATATCTCGGTGCTGGTCGATCATTTTATTCAGAAGCATTCAAAACGGCTCGGCATTCCAGCTAAACGGGTCCCAGCAGAGGTAATGCAACTACTCCTTGAATATGAATGGAGGGGAAATGCCCGAGAGCTTGAGAACTGCATGGAGCGCGCGCTGGTTCTTTCACAGAGCGATGAGATTGAATCGGAAGCACTACCCGAAGCGGTGCTTCGTTCGCATCGACGGCGCACCCATGGCGTCGTAAAGACCACTGCAATCGACAACGACAACCTCTCTATCAAGCAACGCGCCGCCGCTTTGGAGATCGATCTCATTCAGCGCGCGCTCACTAAGACCGGGGGCAACCGTACCCATGCCGCTAAGATCTTAGAGATTAGCCACCGAGCCCTACTCTATAAACTGAAGGAGTACGGCCTCTCGGGAAGCGAGCCCGAGGTAAAATAGCGCCCGATGCTAATGTTGCATATAGTGCACAGTCAGGGACCTCAGATGGAGCGAGTTTCGTAAGGGGTTGGTCTGTCGAAAACCTGTGGAAAAGTCCGGTCCAAAACGCTCCTAAAAGCCCCTAAAAACATCCAAAAAAAGAGTAAAAAAAGTGCGCTTTCTAAGCACCAGATTCCTCATTTAACCGATTGATATTCCAACATTTAACTACTTTTCGAGGCGCTTGGTGAAATGCCTCGAAGTGCCTTAATCTATACGTATGCTTTCACAACCGACAGTCGAGCAGCTAATTCAGATCCTCAAGAAGGACGCTCGGCGTGCGCTCAAGATGAGCGTGAGAGGATTCCCTAGCCCCTACTACTGCTCGTTTTTATTGAAAGATGTTCACTGGTTCAACACGTGGGCAAGCAGCGGCTCAACGTGCCGCTCCCAGACCGATCGCTCCCGAAATGTAAACTGTGACCTGCGGGTCGGATCGTATGACTACGACCAGGTTGTTGACGGTGGCCTTCGCGAACACGATGAGGATCTTGAATCACTGTCGCACTCGTCAGTGCCCGTTGATGATAATAATTTCGATGGTTTGCGCATCACCGTATGGAAGCTCCTTGAGAGTAAATTCAGAGAGGCGTTAACCGACTACAACCAAAAAGATGCCAGTCGAATATCAACCCGCGATCCCAACAACGGACTCAAATCATTTGCTCGATCAAAGCGAGCGTCGTTTAGGCACCTCTCCCGCATGGACAGGGTCGACTATGAAAGGTGGAGTAAATTCTGCAAAAGGGCCTCATTGTGGATGTCCGGACTGCCGCGTATCTCAGGTAGTTGGGTGGAATTTGATGTGTCTCAAGAGACAAAAGTTTTTGTAAGCACGGAAGGAACCGTGATAGCTCAGAACTCTCAAGTTTTTTCTTTGTCAGCGAATTTCCACAAACTTACCAACGAAGGATCCCGCCTTGATCAAGAGCTGGTCATAAACTGCGGCTCCGAAGCCGAGCTTCCAGACTTCGCTACCTTTAAGAAATTAGCCCTACAAAAATACGAAAATTTGATGAAGATAGCCCGTGCGAAGAAGATCCACGCATTCTCCGGACCCGTCCTTCTTCATCCGGGACCAGCGGGACTTCTTTTTCACGAAGCTGTAGGGCATAGACTCGAGGGAAGCAGACTCCTTTCGAGCGGAGAGGGGCAGACCTTCAAAGGCCAGGAGGGTAAGCAACTTCTTAAACTTCCGATCACCGTACGAGACAACCCACTCCTCAAAACATTTAATGGAGAGCGCTGCATAGGCTCGTACACATACGACGACGATGGGGTGAAGGCAGCTGACACCGTACTAATTGAAGACGGGGTCCTCAAAGATTTCCTCACGACTCGCTCAGCGATCAAGAAGGGACGCTTCGCATCAAACGGCCACGCGCGGACAAAGCTGAATCAACGCCCCATAAGTCGGATGGGCGTCACAATTATCGAGGCCAAGAATGGGCTCCCGATAGACAGTTTAAAAGACAAGCTACTTCAAGAGATTCGGCGTCAACGAAAACCCTTCGGTATGATCGTCTACGAAACATCCGGTGGCGAGACCGATACGACTAACTATGACTTTCAAGCTTTCTCGGGAGACATCTCTTACGCCACACTTGTGTATCCGAATGGTCGCGAGGTGCCTGTCCGTGGAGTAAACTTCGTTGGAACCCCGCTACAATCGCTCAACAACATTATCGCGATGGGAGACTCCCCACAGGTTGATAATGGCTTCTGTGGAGCGGAATCAGGTCTCATCCCGATAACAACGATCTCCCCAGCGGCCCTCATCAGCAACCTTGAGCTTCAAGGCAAAGACGAGGAGCTCGTTACACCGAATATCCTTCAACGACCAAAGAGCCTGCACAGAAAACGAAAGCGAACCAAACAGCGACGCAAGCAGCGGCGAAGCTAACTCAAACAGCGTTCGGCTCTCTCTCGCTTTAAAATGCCCCGACAAGAATCGACGCCCCGCGCAACTTCATCCTACTTCTTACGTTTAGGAGTAACTATGTCCAGTGGTAGCAACGAACCACGTCTTAACCGTCGAACGGTGACGATGGACCAATCGAGGGTGGTTAAAGAGGTCGTGCAACAAGCGACCCTAGCTCCTATTACCCTAACCAAGGAGATGGAGATAGCCACTCCATCAGCCGCTTCGTCTGCACCTCCTCGTCCCCTGACTCCGAATGCGGTTCCCCTGCTCCCTCCAGCTGTAACGACAGATATTCCGTCTGGATGCACCGTACTTGTTATTAACGCCAGTCAGAGCATGGCTCACGAGATCACCGTACAGCTCTCAAGCACTCTGCCAGGCTCAACGATACTCTTTGCCCCTACCCTAAGCCTAGCGCTGTGGATTTTAAAGCGTCGACACATCGATCTCATCCTCTCGAGCGCATCTCTGCCGGATGGGGCCTTGAGCACGCTGCACGAGTTCATAGAATTAATGTCCCCTCCTCCCGAACTTGTCATAATCAGCAATCTTCACTCCTCGCGTGCTGAGTTTGCGTCTCACCCAGGATACCGCTTCGTTGAACTTCGGAGGCTCTCAGCTCGTACTACCGCAGCACCAACACAACCAGTAGCGATCGCGGCAAAGATCTCCGAGCTTGGTGCTGATATCCGAAACGATCTGAACAATCCCCTTCAAGAGATAGTCGCGATGGCATTCGTCGCACACGCAAGCCAAGGGCTCTCACCCGTGGCGGAGGAGGCTCTCTCCGCAATCCAACGCGCCGCCGGCAACATGGCCGATGTGGTAAACATGCTCGAGGACAAGATCCGAGGCGTGGTTTCAACAAGCGCCGCGTAACCATATCCGCTCGAAAATGCTCTGATCTGATCTTATTTGGCCGATTCTTCGCGTAGTTTCCTTTTCATGTAGGTTACGTCGATTCAGAGCAGGATACTGGAGGAGAAATAGGAACAGGCTTCAGACCTATCCTATGTAGGTTCATTGGGTTTACGAGGTGATGACGTTCTCCTTAGGCCGATCGACCACTCCCCCCTCCTCTTCAGACCATCGAGGTCATTGCAAAAAAACGCGCTTACTTCCCCTCCTCCTTCTTGTAGGCATATTCGCTCCTGAAATCCTTTCAGCCACTCCTCAGACATCCATATCATCCTCGATCCACTTTACCGGGGCCGCTTCAGGAGAGCGCTTCGGAACGACCATTGATTGTAGCGCTCCCTCAACAGCAACCCGAAACTCCTCGCTCATCGCCGTTGGGGCTCCTCATGCGGTTATCCCATCGCTCGGGCAGCAGGCTGGGCGCGTGTATATTATAGAGCCAAGCACCATCCAGGGTTCGCGAACTATACAAACTATCGACTCTCCATCACCGCAAGTAGGTGCTGAGTTCGGAAAAGCCCTCGCGTTTGTGAACGACTTTAACAATGATGCCGTCCCGGATCTCGTTATCGCGCAGCCTCACGGAACCACCGGCACTCTCTTCCTCTTTCATAGCCAGATCAACCAAGACGGATCGTTGATAACATACGCACCTTGCGGAGAGCTCTCTGGTGATACCTACTTCGCTGAGGTTCTCACTCCATTACACTCACCTTCTCTCGGCAGTCCTACTATCCTGATCGGCTCGCCTCGATCATCGACACCCAATACCTTGGGGGTCTCCATTCAGAGTTTGGGCACCTCATGCTCAACGACTCAACATCCGGAATTTTCATTTAATGGAGCTACCTCAAGTCACTTCGGTTCTGGCGTTGCATTTATCGCCAATACCAACAACTCATTCGACGGACGACCCGAGATGATCGTCGGCGTCGCGCATCAAGGGGGCTCCTCGAACCTCTCCGGTTCAATACAGATGGCCCTCAGTGATCCCCAACTCATTCCTATGCATCAGTATCCAACTATGACGCCTACCGCTGCAGCGACGAGCACACCACCAGCCGTCGTCGGCCTTATCCAGCTTGCGACCGGTGGAGATACAGACCTTCTCGGCTCCTCTCTCGCTGGATCCGAGACCTCATCCGTGTTCGCGGCGAGCGCTCCTGGGGCCTTAGGTGGAAGAGGTCGTGTATCGCTTTTTGACTCGGCGGGTACCTCGCTATGCGCCTTCTCCGAGGGGCTAGAATCTTCCTCTGTCGGATTCGGGAATACCATCATCGCTCTCGGCGATTCGTTCGGGTCTCTCACCGGTCATTCTGACGTCACTATCGCCGCGTATCGGTCTGAGGATGCCACTGGGGGATCCGTTGCGCTTTTTGGTATGAACTCCACTACCGCCTCATGCTCCCAATCGCAGGTTCAACTGAACAACTGCGTTGAGCAATCTACGCAAGAACAAGGGGTCGCATTAGCGGGCGGCGCCAACTGCGTTCTTAATCAAAATGGCACTCGGACATCGTTCCTCGCAGTCGGTGCGCCCGGTTTTGATCGAGCAACCGGCAGGGTCGATATCTATACTGAAATTGGTTTGACCGATCAGCCCCCTCGGCGTTGCACGACGACGACCTCTCCGCAGCCCCTTCCAGAGAACGCTCCAGCGGCTTCCCAGGCACAATCAACGCCTAAACCCGAACCGACCCCACCAAACTCCCCGAACCCCCCCTTACCGGAGCCTCCATCGTCGGATCCATCTTCCGGGGGGTCAAACAACAAACTTCCCGCTACTCCGACCGGAAGCATCGCGGTATTCCCAGGATTCACGGATCTTCCGGAGCCAACTATATCAACATTGCCTCAGGGAAATGTTGTGGCCACCCTTCCTGCCGTAACCCCGACGCTCCTGGGCAGCGCGTATTCGAAGGCGCTCTCTCAACTTCTTAGGGCCGGCCTCTCTAAGGCTCAAGCAACTCAGGCGCTCAAGAGAATTACAACAACGTACATAATTACCTTTGAACCTATAAACCAGACGAGCGCCCTTACGAAAACTAAGAAGTCCTTAGCGGCTCCAACGAAAGCCTCCTCTAAGATTCGTCTTCGATCCCGAAAGAATAGGATCTCTACCCGGCTCTCGCCATCAACGAGCTACGCCGTCACCTATAGAGTTGAGTTCTCAATCACTAAACCGAAACGAGTGACCCTTGGAACAACCAAAGAGAGTGCTCCCACGAGATTTAGAACGCTTCTGTAATATGCTTATCGAGATTCGCTCGACAGTTCGATCGCTTGGAGGTTTGCTTGAAGCTCTGTCGTCCCGGCGTAGGTGCTTACCTCTGGCCTAAAGACGATATCAACGTAGTTGTTAGGTTTTAAGGCTGGGTGAGAGGTCTGACGCCACATAATACCTGAGATAAATCGGCGTCCATCGCTCAAGAGCACCTTTAAATGAGCTCCCTTAATATCTCTTACTTCAACAACCCTAAGATTGCGAACCAGAACGTGCGGATTTGGATTTCCAATTCCGAATGGAGCCAGATTTTTAAGCTCGGCGACTAGAGGCACCGATATCTCTGAGAGCTGTGCGTCGGTATCGGCATCGATGTAGGGCTCGATCTCAATCTCTTTGAGCCTTCTCTCGCACACATCATTCCACGCCGCCTTGAAGTGCGGAAGGTCGCTCTCCTTTACAGAGAATCCACCTGCTCCGGTGTGGCCACCAAACTTGATCAGATATTTACTTACCTCAGAGAGCGCATCAATAACGCTAAAACCCTTAATGCCTCGAACGGATCCTTTATAGACACCCTCTGTGTCCATGCCCATGACGGCTGCTGGCCTGTAGAAATGCTCCACGAGCCTTTGGGCCACGATACCAATAACGCCCGTATGGAAATCTTTACTATAGGCCGCAAGTCCCCATCGATGGTGAGTATCACGCTCAACTTGTGCAATCGCCTCTGTCTTTACCGAGTTCTCGATATCCTGTCGCTCAACGTTGAGATCGTTTAATTGACGCGCAAGCTTCTCCGCCCGAGATGTGTCTCGTGTCGTTAGCAGCTCAACCACCAACTCTCCGTGAACGATCCGTCCTGCGGCATTTAAGCGAGGGCCGATGCCGAATGAAACATCCGTACATCCCACAGCCCCACGAACACCCATCACGTTGCGCAACGCGCGTAATCCGGGACGCTCCGTTATGGAGAGCCGCTCAAGGCCCCGCTTAGCGATCACCCGATTCATGCCAACCAGGGGAACCATATCGCAGATGGTTCCGAGACACGCCAACTCAAGGAGATCTCTTGAATCTACAGAATCTAATTTTAATTCGTTCTTAAGACCAACGGTGAGGTACCACGCGAGCCCAGCCGCGCACGCGGTTCCTGCCGCGAAGCCGCACCCCGGCTGATGCGGATTAATAAACACGTCCACAGGAGGAGCTTCCGTGGTCATGTGGTGGTGATCGACCACGATCGTTTTTAAACCAAGCTCCCGCGCTATCGTAAGTTCTTTTGCGTTCGTTGTTCCAAAGTCGATCGTCAAAAGGAGCCCAAAGCCCTCTTGAGCTATCTGCCGCACGACCTTCTCATTCAATCCGTATCCATCAACAAAACGATCCGGAACGAAGACCTTTGAAGCTATCTTGGCAGTATTAAAGAGATCGTGGACGAGAGAGCCCCCGGAGAGACCATCAACGTCGAAATCACAGCAGATAGCGATCGCCCGACCGGCCTTGTGCACCTCTCCTATAAGAGCCGCCGCCTCTTTAAGATTCTTTAGCTGTGAAGGATTTGGAAGCCCCTCGCGAAGGGAGGGATTAATAAACTGCTTGAGAGTCTCATCAGGACGGAATCCACGCGCAGCCAGGACCCGACCGAGGACAGGATTAATCCCCATCTCCTTAGCGATCTCGTCGGCAGCGATCGAATCCTGGGGTTTAAGCCGGATCTTCTTTTGAGTCCGAGAGGATCCCGTCTCGGTCTTATAGGCTGGAATAGCCATGGCAAAGCCCCCCTTGGTTAACCGCCTTACTGTACGCCGTTGTGGGTATGCGCTGGAAGCCTCTTCACGCGTCATTCAAGCACCTTTGAGACCTTTTAGGTCTCTTTCAGATGCCGCTTGGCCCCCTTTTATGCTCGAGGACGAACTTTTGTTGCCCCTTTTTGTTGGGCGCTCTTCGCTTTCTTAAACTCCAAGAACTCCCTGAGAGGCTTCTCATATCCCTTTATCCGATGCCGCGCCGCGCATCGGCGTACCTCTCCGACGGAGCACCACTTCCAAGCCCGAAACTCGGGCTCTTGAAAACTCGCCAGATCGATATCGGAGTCACTCCCCGTAAATTCGACCAGCCAGAACGTCTGCCTCTGCCCACGCCACTTCCCCAAAGCGTACTTCGGTGGGGATCTCCATTCATACTCGTGGGTCGCCTTCAATTTCTTGAGCGAGCCGATATGCCTCTTTTTTAGTCCCAACTCCTCTCGGAGCTCTCGCAGCACGTTCTCGCGTGGCGTATACCGTGGCTCGGCACCGCCTTGGGGAAACTGCCAATGCCCCCTCTCTCCGCACCGCTCACCGAGAAAGAGCTTCCCTTTCTGGTTATACACTAACATGCACACGTTCGGTCTAAATGGGAGTTTTCTTAAAGCCATAGCACCAAGAGTTGTATCACATCCATATTGCTCACGCAGTGTGTGATTTGTTTGCAGCCATTGGCGAAATCCGCGACATCTGTCACGTCGAAACATTTGTACCTGCGGCCGGCGAGGCCGCCGGCCCTCCAACGAAACCCCGACGTTCCTACGAATCACACGTGCCCGCGAAATTTGTACCTGGAGGGCCGGCGGCCTC
>JBIIEK010000008.1:0-36312 GCA_044237895.1 Bdellovibrionota bacterium | reverse complement strand
GGATATATACCGTGACGATTATCATGATCGCAACATGTGTGCCGGTGGGCACCGAGGCCGGTGCCCCTCCAGGATTGATGAGCAGGTTGCGACAAGCCGGCGAGGCCGCCGGCCCTCCAGGGGACAAACGTCGCGGGTTCGATTGGAGGGTCGGCGGCCCCGCCGACCGCAGGTACAAATATTTCGATGTGATTGATGTCGAGGGTTGCAACAAGCCGGCGAGGCCGCCGGCCCTCCAGGGGACAAATGTCGCGGGTTCGATTGGAGGGTCGGCGGCCATCCAGGTACAAACGTCGCGGGTTCGATTGGAGGGTCGGCGGCCCCGCCGACCGCAGGTATTTACGAGACCTTTCTCGCTCCGTACAGCCCATGCGCATTGCAATGCGCGATGACAGACTGGGGCATAAGACCCGCGCAGGATAGGCCCTTGGCAAACATGGCCCTTAACGTCGTACTCGAAACATGAACCGAAGCCTCATACGGAGTCGCAAGTGTGGTCGCTGTAACACCCCTTGGAATCTCCACATCCTTAACGCCGGGTCGTGGAATAACCACGAAGTGCGTCTCTGCCTTAAGCCTCTCTCCCTCCTTCCACTGCGAGAGATCCTTCAACAGCTCACACCCTATAACTACAAGAGGCTCAAGGTGCGCTTCTTTTTTAAAGTAATCGACCAGATCTATGGTACCAAAACCGACTTTTTGAGCGACATGAATATCAGACACGGTCACTCGACCATCACCGCCAAAAGATTCCCGCACCGCAAGTGACGTCATCGCTAGCCGCTCTGCCCCCGCAGCATTCAAAGCTTTATCAGGTCTATCCCCACTCGGAACGACTAAAACTCTCTCAACTAGTCCACTCGCCAGAAGCGCCGCTATCGTTGCGAGGTGCCCATTATGAATCGGATCAAAAGCCCCTCCGTAGAGAGCGACGCGCTCACGTTTGTTGGCAGTCGATGACTCGCCTCTCATCGCTTACCCTTCTTTGAGGAGAGTTTCGTTAGCTCCTCGGCGAAGCCCCCCGAGAGGATTGGAAATCGACACCAAGTCTTCGGATCAAGGCTCTCATCGTCAAGGTGGAATGAGGGAGCGTATCGCTCACGCTTCCACTGATTGATGCTCCATAACTTAAAGAAACGTTCGACCCAGGACGTAAGATCTCCTTTTGAGAAGCGTTGTCCGTACTGCTCATGGACGAGCTGCTCAACGTCCTTCGGAAGGAGCTTATCGCGTATCGCGTATCGCTCAATCGTATCAAGCACCTCATACGGCATCAGATCCTTTTCATCCGTCTGCTTTTCACTAAGCGGGCGAAGCTCCGCAGTCGGGGCTTGAACATTGACGCCTTTAAGGGACCGATAGCGCGAGAGTCCTTGGGGGCCTTCCTTTTCAAGCCACGAAAGCCAGATTCTGAGATACGCCTTATCAATTCCTCCAAGCGGGCTTAACCCGCCACTACTATCTCCATCCATCGTCGTATATCCGACGGCCGCCTCGCTACGATTGCTTGTGCTAAGCAGCAGCGACTTTCGTAGATTCGCAAGCAACCACACCGAGGGCGATCGCACTCGAGCCTGAATATTCTGAAGCGCTAGGTCGTGTTCCTTCCACGACAGCTTTATGCCCGTAGCCTTTGAGACCATCGCCTGATATCCGGACACAATATCTGAGATATCGACAACGAAGAACTCCGCTCCTATCTCACCAGCGACGGCCTTCGCGGCATCACGAGTCGTCTTCGAGCTGTTCTTCGTTCCTTGATAGATACACGCGAGGATCTTCTTCATCACCTGCGATTGGCTACGAGCGCCCTTAATCCACGAAGCATATGATAGCTTCTCCGTAAATCCAGAGAGGCCAATCTCTTTCACCGCGCGCTCTACCATAAGAGCTACAAGGCAACTAGCCGCGCTTGAATCCACCCCACCACTTAAAGATACAACGAACCCCTCACTCCTACTCTTTCGCAGATAATCGAAGAGCCCAAGGGTAACGGCATAGAGAAACTCCTCATGCTTGGACATGGTGGTCGTTGGGACGGTCGCGTTTTTACCGACCGTCGACGCTCTCGCGAGTTTAACCTTCGGTACAGTGACGGTGTGCACAGGCTCGCAGAGGTATGGTCGAAAGCTCGTTTGGCGTCGTCGAATCATTCGCGATCGCTCAATATCTATGACGCCCGCGGTGACACGCACATCACGGAATGAGAATCGCGGCCCCTCGTTAACAACCTCTCCGTGAGAGCAGATAACGGTATCACCATCGTAGATGAGTCGACCCGCTTCGCACCCAAGGAGATTCGCGTACACATATCCAACTCCGAATGCGCGAGATCCCTCAACCGCTAATCGCTTTCGAACCTCATTTTTTCCAAAAGAGAAGTGACTCGCGCTCGGGTTGAGAATGATATCAGCGCCGCTGTGAGCAAGGCGCTGTCCTGGTCTATCGATTACCCACGCGTCCTCGCATATCTCGAAGCCAACCTTGATACCGTCGATAGAGAAGAGAAGGTCCCCGACCGGAACAGCGCGTCCCTCTACGGCAACGGAGCTTACAGCGCTGCGTGGCCACGGCTTAAACCAGCGCGGCTCATAGTGAATCCCGTCCCCTGCTAAATTCTGCTTCGCAACAAATCCTACTATTTTTCCATCAACAGCGAGCGCGGCTACGTTATAGGTTACACCTTGCACAGAGAGGGGCAGACCAAAGGCGATAACGATGCCCTTGCTCTCCTTCGCTATCTCAATCGCATGCTCCAGCGCGCTTTCGACTATCCCGGCGGAATGAAAAGCGTCCTCGCATCCATATCCTGTCACGCAGAGTTCAGGGAGGCAGAGGATCTGCGCTCCGGCTTTTCGGGCACGGCGTACCGCCTCGCGCATATGAGCAAGATTTCCGCTCCAATCGAGCGGAGTTTGGTTGAGTGTTGCTGCCGCGACAACGAGTCGTTCCATAATCAGCGAGAGGTGCCCAAAACAATAAAGGACACGGGAATTATCGACATAAAAACCTGATAATTTTAATGGTTTAGTGCCGCGGTGTCGA
This sequence comes from Bdellovibrionota bacterium, assembly GCA_044237895.1. Lineage (GTDB taxonomy): Bacteria > Bdellovibrionota_C > UBA2361 > UBA2361 > OMII01 > OMII01. The sequence continues at coordinate 33,267 of JBIIEK010000008.1, read as the reverse complement.
ATCGGTGGTCTCAAGCGTAGTCGAGAACTACGAGCCAACTAAAGCATACAATTTCGCGGGGTTAGCGACGCGGTCACAACGCATAAACACGAACGGTGTTAGTTTTAAGGCTTGCCCATTCCGCCGACCACGAATCTTAAGTACTTTGCCGGGATGTCAGTAACAACCAACTCAGTCGATATCAACTTTATCCTCGCTCGCGTTCAACTCGTACTCCTCTCCCCGAAGCGGTGCTGGGATACGATCGCCGCCGAACAAACGCCTCCGCTACAACTCCTTCAAAGACTCATTCTTCCACTCGCAGGGCTTGGGATCATAGTTACATGTGCAGGACTCCAAGTGTTCGGATTTTCGGTACCATTCTATGGGCCGTGGAAGCCCTCTTTGACCGCGTCCCTGATTCACCAAACCCTTACGGTGCTCACGCTCATTGCGTGTCTCTACAGCGATGCGTGGGTCTTGCACAAACTGGCGCCACAATTTCGAGCGAGCATCTCTTTTGAGAGGGGGTTCTCGCTCATCGCGCACGCCTCGATTCCGGTGCTAGTCGGATCTCTCTTGGGCTTCAATCCGATGCTAGAGCTAGTTCTCAGCGGATTTTTTTCTCTATACTCTCTTCTAGTTCTCTTCTACGGCATGGAGAGGATGGTGGAGATCGATCCAGCAAGAAGGGGTGGGTTTTTTGTTGTAGCGCTCATCGCTCTCGCGACTGTGCATATCTTAGCGTCTAGCGTAACGCTTGTTCTTACGCCGACTCCACTCTGGAAACTCACCACAGGCACCTGATAACGATCTGCCGTCAGAAGGCGGCTCGATTGCACTCGTTTGCTTTAAGATTGCGGCGCTGGAGAGACCGGCGCAGTAGTGACCGGTGGCACGCCGCCAGTATCATCGATAGATTCGATCATCTCATTTGTTCCAATGGCATTATCCCATCCGCCACCAAGCGCTTTGCACAGTTGAACGAGTGAGGTCAGAAGGCTCGTTTCACTTCCAACAAGCTCTAATTGAGAAAGGAGTGCTGTTCTTTGCGCATCGAGCACCGGCAAGAGATCAACGAGCCCGTTCTCGTACTGCGTTCGCGCTATCGCCAGCGCTTTACCACTCTGCTCAACACTCACTTTAAGATAATCCCGTCGTTGCCTCGCGGCAGCGAATCGCGCGAGCGATCCTTCCGTCTCCTCTAACGCGATGAGCACCGACTGCTCGTAGCGAGCGAGCGCCTCGGCTGTTGCAGCTTCAGCTTGATCCATACGAGCCAACACCCTACCGAGATTCAACGCTGGCCATGAGATGGTCGGCACGAGGTTCCACGCGTCATTACTTCCAGATGTAAGCTCAGGCACACTTGGGGCTTGAAGCGATATCGACCCGTTGAATGTTACCTTTGGAAAAAGATCGCCCTCTACAACTCCGATTGAGGCAGTTGCGGCCGCGAGTGTTCGCTCCGCCGCACGAATATCGGGACGCCGCTGAAGCAACGCTCCAGGATCCCCGAGCGACATCGGCCCATTATATGAGGGAAGTGGCGCGCTTTGCTCCAATTGAGGAACAAGATCGACCGGCCGCTTCCCGGTTAGAACGGCCAAGCGATATATAGCGGTCTTAGCGTCGGCCTCAAGCGATGGAACGGTTGCGAGTGTGTTGTACTCCTGCGCGCGGGAGCGAACCACATCGAACTCAGTTGACTGGCCACCCTTAAAGAGCGCCTCGGCAACTTTTACAACCTGTCCTTGGATACGGGCATTCTCACGCGCGACCAATATTTGCTGCTGTACGCCTCTTAGCTGAAAATAGTTACGAGCTACCTCGCTCACCAAAATGCGAATAGCATCTTGTAAACCCGCCACCGAAGCATCTACCTCAGCATCGCGCGCTTCTACACCACGACGAACTCTCCCGAAGATATCAATCTCCCACACGGCATCGAACCCGGTTGAAAAATAATCGTTGTCGATGTGGTCCTTACCGGTCTTAATCGCTCCGCCGGCGAACGTTGATGTCGGAGTGTGCGTGTTTGTATATTGTCCGTCCGCCGTTATTGTCGGAAAGAGATCGAGAAAGGTCTGATTATAGAGTGCTCTCGATTGATTGACTCGAGCTATGGCGCTTTGAAGGTCTTTGTTCCCCTTAACTGTGTCAGAGATAAGTTGCTCTAAAAGCGGATCGTTAAAGCTACTCCACCACCTATCGAGATTAAGTTGCCCCTCTGGCGCCTGAACTCCAGTCTCTGAAAACCTCTCTGGCATGGAGACTTCAGGGGCCTTGTAATCAGGGCCAACCATGACGCACCCCGCGCAGGTCATAACCAACAGTGTTAGGGAGGCCCTTCTCCTCATCGACAACATCCTTTTTTGAGTTCGTAACGGCAGCATACTCACTACTGGCAAATCCCTCTAGTAGTTCTTTCTCGCTCCTGCTACCGAAGCGCCCCTACCAGCCTCGGCTCCTCTTCATGCCCATCTCCGAGTTCGCGATGTTTTTTGGAGCGCCCGCCTATCAGCGAATAGAACACCGGCACCGCAAAGAGGGTAAACACCGTCCCGATAATCATTCCCGTTACCAACATAATACCAATACTATTTCGAGCCGAGCCTCCTGCTCCAGAAGCGAGAACGAGCGGAAAGTGCCCAACGACGGTCGCAACTGAGGTCATGAGAATAGGACGGAGACGGGTCGTAGCGGCCTCAACTACAGCTTCAAGCCTCTCTACTCCCTGCTCCTGCAAGCGATTCGCAAACTCAACGATCAGAATTCCGTTCTTTGCGACAAGTCCCACGAGGGTTACCAACCCTACCTGCGAGTAAATATTCAATGAGGTGAATCCCAAGAAAACAAACAGGAGCGCGCCAGCAAGTGCAAGCGGAACAGATCCTGCCAGGATAATGAGTGGGTCAACGAAGCTTTCGAATTGCGCCGCCAGAACGAGGAAGATAACGATGAGTGCAAGCACGAGCGTGCCGGTCATACTCTGTCCCTCTTTTCTGAGCTGACGAGACTCTCCAGCGTAATCCATAACGTAACCGGCTGGTAATATCTCTTTCGCTTTTGCTTCAAGAACGGCGAGTCCGTCGTTAATGCTAACGCCGGGAACGATCGCGCCTTGAATCTTGGCTGAATTGAGCTGTTGAAACCGATTAAGCTGCCGTGGTTTTACGGTATCCTTAATCTGAGCAACTGTACCGAGCGGAATGAGCGTGTCCTGAGGACCCCGTATATGAAGCTCAAGGAGCTGTTCGGGGTTCAACCGGTCAATCCGCCGAACCTGTGGTATAACCTTGTAACTTCGACCAAGAATGGAGAATCGATTAACGTAATTTCCACCGAGAAACACCGAGAGATCTTGCCCTATCCCGGCGAGTGAGAGACCCATCGCGTTGGCTTTATCTCGGTCGATATCTATCTCGCTTTGAGAGATATCAAATTTAAGATCGGTATCAGCAAACATGAATTTACCACTCTGAAACGCCGCACCTACCAATTGATTCGCGTATGATACGATCTCCTTGTGCTCAGCGGTTGAAGAGATAATAAACTCAACGGGAAAATCGCTTCCCCCTGGAAGTGGAGGTGGAGACGTTACGATTACGCGCACTCCAGGAACTGTCGAAACCTTCCCCCACAACTCAGGCTCCATTTCGTGAACACTCCGAGAACGCTCACTCCATGCTTTTGTTACGAGACCGGAAAATCCGAATCCGGGGCTCGTTAACTGAAACGCTCCCCGATACTCAGGGAACGATTTATAGATGTCATGCACCTGCCCCGTGGAGAGCTGCATCTGTTCGATCGTGGCGTTAGGAGCTCCCTGAACTATACCAAAGAGCACTCCTTGATCCTCACGAGGCGCTAGCTCCTTAATCGCGAACATATAGAAGGGTATGATGAGTACCGACAACCAGGCCGACGCGACAACAACGGCGGGACGATACCGCAAAACTACGCGTAACATCTTCTCATACCGCTCGCGAGCCCGATCGAGAAACGCATCAACTCTGTGCTTGAAGGAGTGTTCTTGCTGCGCCTTGCGCACGAGCTTAGACGCCATCATCGGCGAAAGTGTTAAGGCAACGATTCCTGAAAATAAAACGGCACCAGCGAGCGTGAAGGCGAATTCTTTAAAAAGCGCTCCCGTGAGCCCTCCTTGAATACCTATCGGTGCGTACACAGCGGCTAGGGTTATCGTCATCGCCACCGTTGGACCTAAGAGCTCTCGAGCAGCTCGTATCGCCGCGGGAATGGGGTCCATTCCTTCGTTAATGTGACGCTCGACGTTCTCAAGCATCACAATCGCGTCATCAACCACCAATCCAACCGCCAGCACAACAGCCAAGAGCGTGAGAAGATTTACGGTAAAACCGCAGCACAGCATGATTATCGCGGCACCAACGAGCGAGAGCGGGATAGCGACTACCGGGACAAGAACCGCTCGAAGCGATCCAATGAAGAGGAAGATGACGGCGACAACGATAAGAATTGTCTCGCTCAAGGTGAAGAGCACCTCCTTGATGGAATCTCGAATATACTTCGTCGCGTCATACGGGATAGCGAGCGTTGCACCCGACGGAAGGTTCGCCTCGATCTGAGGCAACACATCACGCACCCGCTGTACGACGTCGAGAGAGTTCGCGTTTGGAAGAACCCACACGCCCATAAAGATGGCAGCCTCGCCATTGAATCGAACGTCCTCGTCATAGTTTTCAGCACCCAGGGAGACCTCAGCGATCTCCTCGAGGCGAATAATTCGATTCTTCTCCTCTCGCACAACTAACTCTTTAAACTCCTCTGGAGTTTTTAGGTCCGTGTTCGCGATTAAGCTCACCGAAATCATGGAGCCCTTCGTGTTGCCAACCGCGGAGAGGAAGTTGTTGCGTGAGAGAGCCTGCCGAACATCGGTCGCGCTGATGCCAAGCGCCGCCATCCGGTCTGGATTCAACCAGATACGCATCGCAAATACCCGCGCTCCAAGTATGTCTGCCTTTTGTACGCCCGATACCGCTGTAACCTGCGGCTGCACAACCCGAGTGAGATAATCGGTAATCTGATTTGGAGTCATGTCTTTGGCAGAAAAGCCGAGATACATGGACGCGAATCGATTATCGCTACTCTCTACGTTGATTACGGGAACTTCAGCCTCAGGCGGGAGATCGTTTCGAACCTGCGCGACCTTCGATTGGATCTGTGTGAGAGCAGCGTTGACGTCATAATTTAAACGAAGATGGACCGTAATCTCACTCAAGCCTTGCTTACTCGAAGATTCGATGTAATCGATTCCATCCGCGCTCGCTATTACTCGCTCAAGAGGAGTGGAGATATACCCTCGAACGAGATCGGCTGGAGCTCCTACGTACGCTGTTTTAATGGTTACCGATGCTGAGTCGCTGCGAGGATACTGTCGTACGTTAAGCTTCGTTATCGCCGTGTATCCGGCGATGAAGATAAGGAGATTCAAACAGATGGCGAGAACGGGCCGCTTGATGAAGAGGTCGGTAAACTTCATGAGGATTCCTTATGAGTTGTTTACCGATGGATTTACGGACGCTGCGGGCGCGCCCTTTTCTTGAACAGTGATCCTCGATCCTGGCCGTAGCTTAAACGCGCCAGAGGTGACAACCTCGTCCCCCTCCTGAACACCTTTTAGTATAGCTACGAGATCCCCGCGCGCGCGTCCGAGTTGAACGATCTGTTGCCTCACGGTTGGAGCATCACTCCCCTTAGCATCTGTTTTATGCTCAACGACGTAAACGGAGTTTCCATACGTAGCATACGTCACGCCACTAGAGGGGAGCGTGAGAACCTCTTTTGCCGCTCCGTACTCAAGGGATACCGATCCGAACATCCCCGGAAGAAGCTCCTCCTGAGGATTTGAAACCGTTGCCTGAACAGAGATAGTTCGGGTCACCTCGTCTATATTTGGATTGATTGCGGTGATCGCTCCGGAGAATGTCTTTCCCGGAAACGCATCTACCGAGATCGCGACTACATCCTGAGTTGAGAGCATCGGAGCGAGCTGTTGAGGAACGGAAAAATTAAAGTAGATCGGATCAACTGAATAGAGCGGAACAAGGGGCGAACCCGCCGTAGCGAAGCTCCCTATATTCACCGTTCTAATACCCGCTCGACCGTCGAAAGGAGCGACAACGGTTTTTCGTTCAATCGCGGCTTTTATTGATTGAACCTCTGACTCCCCCTGGCGAACTCGTGATTGAGCATCCTCAAGATTTGAGAGAGACATCGCACTCTGACCTTTAAGTTTCTGCACTCGCTCAAGGGTCTGTTTTGCGAATTCGAGTCGAGCAAGCGCTCCTTTCAGATTCGCCGTCTCAACTGAGCTATCGATCTCGATAAGGACATCACCTGCTTTAACCTTTGAACCAGAGTCAAATCGTACCGCGACGATATTACCCGATTCCTTAGCGCTTAACGTCGCACCCCGTATTGAGACAAAGGAGCCAACGGTCCCAAAGGTCTCTCGCCACTGAGCGCGCGAAGCGCGAATCGTTGTGACAGCCTCGGGAGGGAGCTGAAAGTTTGCATGCGCGGCTATCGCCATAGCGATCTGGATCGCCTTGATACCTCCAAGAACGATCGTAATAACAAACATCACTAAAAGCGTACGTGATATCTGTTTCTTCATAACGTTCCTCTCGCTCTAAATACTATCGCACGACCCGTTGTAGCCCCTCGGTAGTAAATTGTACACGACAGGCGTTGAGCTTACCCATCAAGCTTCTTTGAAGTAAGTATGTGTAAACAGCCCTCCCCTACTCTTTGCGTCAGCACGCACGAGAGCAAGGCCGCGGCTTTCGCGGGGCGATAAAAGCTGCTCCTTGCCACGCACTCCATACGCTAGGCTCCACCTTAACCACCCTGCTCAAAAGACATACGAATAGAACATCGCTTGCTCAGAAATGGTGCCAGTATCCCCTCGATCCCCCTCAATATTCCCGGATTTTGATTATACGGACCCTTTTCCGAACCCTTTTCCCAACAATTCGCATTTATTCGAGTATAGAAATATACTAGAATGTAAAGAGTGGTAAAAGGCCCTCTATGAGAACACTTGAATTATATAGTGATTACAACAATCTAGGCGACTTATCGCCAGGACAGGCCTGCGACAGGAGCACCCTTTCTAAGGGTATTAACGATCTTATAAACGAAGGGATCGTGTGGAATGGGAATTACCGGGCTGTGGATAACTTGTGGGAAAGTTGTTCGAAGCCGGTGGAATCTCTCCTATTTAACGTTCCAGAGATCGATAACGCCCTTCCTCAGGGCGGGCTCCAGTGCGGCGCTATCCATGAGTTCTACTACCAAGATCCAACAGGAAACGTTCCTTCAACGATAGCGTTGCCGACGCTCCTTGCCCGCAGCGCTATCGACGCATACTACGCGTCATCTGCGAGCGCCTGGGACCGCACTAACTCAGGAGCGCCCCCCTTCTTTATCGCCTGGATCGGTCGACGCTCGTGGCCAACTCCCTTCGCCATTCCTCAACACCTCCTCTCGTCTTGCCTCTTTATCGATCCTCCAGACGAGAAGCTCACCCTATGGGCGATAGAGACCGCTCTTCGATCGCCACTTATTAAACTTGTCATAGCAGAGTGCCCCCGCACCCCCCTCATTACAACGAGGCGCTTCTCCCTCTGCGCCAAAGCAAATGGAACAACCGCTCTCCTCCTTCGGGCTCCAAAAGATCTTCACATGCCGAGTAGTAGCGCTACAAAATGGAGCCTCGCGCCACTCCCCTCATCACACCTTTTTCCGCTCTGGAGCCTTACGCTCGAACGGAGCAAAGGCGGGGCGCTTCCCAATTCATCGTGGACGATCACTTTAGAGAGTAGTTATGAAGAGAGAGAGGCGGTATCTCTGCGCGTACTTCCCCGAATGGTCGACACAGATCACCAAGAGAAGTTTAAAGCTCAGAGGTTTGGATAAACCACCATCGGTGCTTCTTACGAGCACCGTTGCGCAACACCTGGTTGTGTCCCGATGTTGCCCATCCGCAGGGTGTGCGGGCGTGCGTCTCGGAATGGCCCTTCCGCTTGCGCTCGCGTTCGCTCCTGGCGCGTACGTCGAGAACTTTGATCCGATCCGAGATTGCCGCGCGCTCTATAAACTCGCGGTAAAGTGTTTACGGTTCTCACCCTTTGTAGGCCTCGACAACGAACTCTTCGTAGGGCGCTCCCAAGGAACTCTTGGAGAGGTATGCTCGCTTCACTACGGGATCACAATAGACCTTACCGGTACCGAAAGACTTCACGGCGACATATACGCATTTGCAATCTATCTCCACGGCTTTTTTAAAGGAGCCGCAGCTATAGCCATAGCACCAACGATCGGAGCAGCATGGGCTCTCTCTCGCTTTTCTGTATCTGGAGCACCCCGAACGCTTCTGACTCGAAACGAGGTTGAATCGGCGCTCTCTCCACTTCCTGTCACGGCTTTAAGAATCCCAGACAATTCAACTGCACTCCTGAAAGATGTTGGGATAACACGCATCGGTGACCTTGCTCATCTACCCCGCTATACGATCGCTCAACGTTTCGGAAAGTTTGTCACCTATCGATTGGAACAGGCTTTTGGTGACTTAGAAGAGCGCTTACACACCGTTGAAGAAACGAAGAGATACAACACCTCTCGAATCTTTGAACCTCCCCTTACGAGTCGTAAAAGTATCGTTATAGCAATTAACGCACTCTTTAAGGCCGTACTTCAACAGCTGAAAAGTAACAGACGTTGCGCTAAGTATTTTCATCTAGCGCTCTACGACACTCAAAAGTCCGCGATCTATAGAGAGTTTCCCCTCGCCTCCGCGACCGATGACGTAACACACCTCTCCACGATTATAGAACCAATTATCGACGGTATGCATTTTTCAGGAGAGCTTCGCGAAATAACGATTACCGCTCGTCAGATTGAGGCGAGTCGCTCAGAACAAACTCGGCTCTCACCATCACTCCATAAAGATGCCCCGGACTCTCGAGAGAAGAAGGAACTTTTAAACACCTTTAGCGTTCGAATCGGCAAGGAGCGCCTCCTCTTCGCGAAGCTTAATCAGTCGTACATCCCCGAGCGATCGTTCTCGTATCACAACGCGCCCGATACGATTACGAGCCATTCCGTTCATGAGTCCATTCCGCACTACACCCTCCACGAACGCCCATCATATCTCCTTCCAACACCAGAGAAGATTCATACGATATCGATGCTTCCTGATAAGCCACCCTCGTTTATTCAGTGGAGGGGAAAAAAACTTAAAGTAGTAACCGGTATCGGTCCCGAGCGAATCGCGCCGGAATGGTGGGGCTCAAGCCTTGCACAGGAGGAGGGCATCACCCGCGACTATTTTAAAGTTCAAGATGAATGTGGTCGGTGGCTCTGGGTGTATCGAGACCAAACGACGCAGTCCTGGTTCCTCCATGGAATGTGGGTATGACTCAGTTATTCTCTTCATGAAAAACAAGATCGCCTACTCAGAACTCCAGCTCGCGACAAACTTTTCGTTCCTAAGGGGGGCAAGCCATCCCCACGAATATGCGTGGAAAGCGGCAGAGCTTGGATACAAAGCTTTTGGCATTACCGACTATAATTCTCTCGCTGGTGTTGTGAGGGGACACACCGCCGCTCAAGAAGCCGGGATACCCTTTCTTGTAGGGTGCCGCATTGAGATAGATTTTCAAGGGATCGTGAAACACGAACTCGCGCATAGGAGCCCCGACTACCATCGTACCTCTATTCTCGTCTATCCAAAGGATAGAGCGGCGTATGGAACACTCTGCCAACTCCTCACCTACGGTCGACGAGATGTCTCCAAAAATGAGTTTTTTTTAAACTTAAGTGATTTTCTTCCCGTTCAGAATCAGTTTGCGACTATCCTGATCCCGCCGTTCTTTCAAACGCTCTTCCATCATCTCGCACCACTCTCAAACTCCGTCGATGATTCCACGCGATCCGTTCTCTTTTTTAAACTGTGCGAGATAATCCGAGATACCTGTACAGACCCAACCCTCCTGTCGCTCGCTATAACCCATAACTATGGTCCCTTAAACCCGCACCTCGTACAAAAGTCTCTCGCTATCGCGCAAACTTTAAACATCGCGCCTGTAGCGACGAACGACGTGCACTATCACGTTCCTGAAAGAAAGCCCCTTCAGGATGCGTTGACGTGTATCCGAGAGAAATGCACCCTTCATCAGGCGGGATTTCGGCTTTTTCAAAATGGCGAGCGATATTGCAAGACTCCCGAGGAGATGGCGCGCCTCTTTCGAGATATTCCTCACGCTATCGCCAGAACCCAAGTGATTACCGAGATAGCATCCGGGTTCTCACTCTCTCAGCTCAGATATACCTACCCGAACGAGATATGCCCTAATCAACTCTCACCCCTTGAATATTTAAAGCAAGAGGTGCGCCGCGGAGCAGAGGAACGTTATCCACAGGGTATTCCACACCATGTGAATAACGCGCTCGAAGAAGAGCTTACGCTGATCCATGAACTTGAGTACGAGAAGTACTTTCTCACCTGCTACGACATCGTTACCTTCGCGCGAAGTCGGGGCATACTCTGCCAGGGACGAGGGGCCGCGGCTAATTCTGTGGTGTGCTTTTGCCTCGGCATTACCTCCGTGGATCCGAACAAGATCGACCTTCTTTTTGCGCGCTTTGTCAGTAAAGAGCGTCGAGAACCTCCTGATATCGATATCGACTTTGAGCATGAACGGCGAGAGGAGGTGATTCAGTATATCTACGCAAAATACGGGAGAACCAGAGCAGCTATCGCTTCTGAAGTTATTACCTATCGAGCCCGGAGCGCCGTTCGTGAGATCGGAAAAGTTGCTGGATTGTCTCTGCAGATAGTCGATACACTCGCCAAGAGCGTCCATCGATGGACACAGTGCGCGATTACCGCTGAAATGCTCCGAGAGCTGGGACTTAACCCTTTTGACGCTACGATTCAAAACGTTCTCATCCTCGCCAATGAGCTCGTTGGATTCCCGCGACACCTCTCACAACACGTTGGCGGATTTGTTATCTCCGATACCCCCCTCTGCGAGATAGTTCCCATCATAAACGCCGGCATGGAGCACCGGACCATCATCGAATGGGACAAGAACGATATCGAGGAGCTTGGGATGTTAAAGATTGATATCCTTGCCCTGGGCATGCTCACCTGCATTCGAAAGGCGCTCGATAGTATCAACGCCCGTCGTGACATTCCCTTAGAGCTTCACACCATCCCTTCTGAGGATCCAAAAGTTTACGAGATGGTAGGCCGCTCAGATACTGTTGGTGTCTTTCAGATCGAATCCCGCGCACAGATGTCGATGTTACCCAGACTTAAGCCCCGCTGTTTCTATGACCTCGTCATCGAGGTCGCTATCGTTCGTCCCGGTCCGATTCAGGGAAACATGGTGCATCCGTACTTGCGACGACGAAACGGCCTTGAAAAGCCGTATTACCCTGACGCACGCGTTGAGCGCATCTTAGGAAAAACGCTCGGAGTGCCTATCTTCCAAGAACAAGCGATGCGACTTGCAATTACCCTCGCCAACTTTACACCCGGAGAAGCCGAGCAGCTACGTCGGGCGATGGCGGCGTGGAAGAGCCATAAGGGTGTCATCGAAACCTTTAAAGAAAAGATCGTTAAGGGGATGATCGCAAACGGATACTCCGTCGATTTTGCGGAGACGTGCCTCAATCAGATTAAAGGTTTTAGTGAATATGGATTCCCGGAATCACACGCGGCGTCCTTTGCACATCTCGTGTATGCGTCCGCATGGATAAAGCGTCATCACCCTACCGAATTCGCGTGCGCGCTCCTCAATAGTCAACCGATGGGCTTCTACCAACCATCTCAAATAGTACAGGACGCCGAACGACACGGAGTCCTCGTTGAACGAATCGACGCCAACAAGAGCGGATGGAACTGTTCAATCCGTTACGATTCTTCGGGGCAAGGAATCTTACGCTTAGGGCTCCGTCTCATATCTGGACTACGACGAGATCATGCGGAGGCGCTCGAGAGAACGGTGCAACGGGATGGCGAATTCGCCTCAATAGACTCCCTCTGGGCTCGAAATACACCACTAACCAAATCAACCCTACGAACCTTAGCGAACGCTGATGTCTTTGACTCCGTAGCGCTCTCTCGGAGGCCTGCGCATTGGAACATTCATGCGCTGGCGAGCAAGCCAGCACCTCTTGATGCGCTTTTGACCAAGCGATCGCACGGGCACGAAACGAGACTTCCTCCATCGAATACTCAACGAGATATGTTTCAGGACTATGCAACGACCGGCCTATCCCTACGAGCTCATCCACTTCAATTTCTACGCGAACATCTATCAGAGCGGGGCGCTAAAACCGCAGAGGAGCTCTCTGTCAGACAGGGGATGCACGTCGGCGCTCGAGTGGCGACCGCGGGACTCGCCATCACTCGGCAACGCCCTGGCACCGCCAAGGGCGTTGTCTTTATTACCCTTGAAGATGAAACCGGATCGGTAAATTTAATTATCCGCCCCTCACTCTTCGACACCTATAGCTCCATCATCATGCGCAGCTCTATTCTCTTCACCGAAGGTAAGCTTGAGCGAATAGGCGAGGTTATCTATCTCGATGTCGCGCGATTAGAATCACTCGATGGCAAGCTGCAGGAGCGCCCCAAGTCAGCCGAACCTTACTCGGTTTAGGAAGAGTAGAAAGAAGTTTTTCTTGAGCACCTACGTCGACTAGTTCGCAGCGCGCCCTCAAAGAGCTTATAGAGGCTGTCGATAGTTAGAATTTTTTAGCGCGCCTACTTACCATTGAGCAAAGAGAACACCTGGTCTAGCTCGGCTCGAGAAGCGAGTCGATTCTTCTCCGAGAATCCGTACCCGAACTCCACTCTTCCCTCAACAATCGCGGCAAACGCGCTATCGGCATATTCGTCAAGGGGCGCACCATCATCGTGCAAGCCCACACCTCCAAGATCCGTATTCACTTTAGGAGGAATAATCTCTACTACTCGAATGCCAGTCTCTCGGAGCTGGTGCCGAAGGCTTAAGGAGAACGAATGCAAGGCTGCCTTGGTTGCGCAGTAGGTAGGCATAAATGACAGGGGTGAAAAAGCCAGCCCCGACGACACGTTCATAATCGCAGCTTCTGGCTTCTTCAGGAAATGGTGCACAAATAGCATCGAAAGGTGCATCGGCGCTTCTATGTTAGTAGCCAGTTCCCTGCGGTGTTCCTCCCAATTTTGCAGCTGCGTAAGGGGGGCGGGACGGTTCTGAATCCCGGCGTTGTTTATGAGAACGGAGACCTCCGGAAATAACTCCACAGCCCGTTGGTACAGAGATACCCTTTCACGCTCATTCGAAACGTCACACTTGAGCACCTCCAGATGCGGGGACGACTCCCTAGCCTGGGCAAGCTTATCCTCTCGCCTTCCGCAGATAATCACCTTGTTGTCTGCTGCCACAAAGCGAGTAGCTAGCGCGTAGCCAATACCCGTGGCGCCACCGGTGATGAGGATCGTTTTGTGTTTATACTCCATTGTTGTCGCCGAGCGAATAGACGGTACCAGAGAATCCTAAACTCAAGCTCTTACTCCTCGCTAACAGGTACAGCAGGGAGCGATACAGCTCTCAAGACACGCATCTGGCCAGAGTAAGTTACTTACACTCACATCGACCTGCCACTGAAAAACTCATTCGCACGGGAGCGTTGCCGTGATATCCGCTTCCATCGGAAAGTGGGGCCCGAGCGTTGCCCGTCAACGAGAAATTACCACCGCTTGAGGTTCCTTTAAGGTCCGATACTATCACGTTTCCCATCCCACCAATCAACAACCTCGGGGTTCCGCCCTCTGCCCAGGACACAAGCACTGACTTGCCTTGATAACTCCAGTTACACAAGCTTCCACTAGCTGTCGCATCTTGATCTGTAAATGTAACGCTCTTGAGCGATTGAACTACGCCACCCTGGCACACCACCGTCGCCCACACGGAGCCGTTCATCGCTTTCAATGCCCAGGGCTTATCCGCGAGATTACCCTGTGGGCAATTTGCGCCCTGCGAAGTTCTTCCGATCGTTCCGATCGTAAGATCTACAGGCTCTACAGGGATGACCTTTACACATGTCTCTACGGGAACCTCTGTCGGGCACTCTGGCGGTTTGGCTCCGCATCCGGCAGCGGCTGCTATAATCTTATCGCATGAGAAACAATCAATACCACACGTCGCTGCGTCACAACGTCCGCCGCTACTCCCTGACCGAACGTCCTCGGGAGACTGCATACACGGCGTCTGTGCGTGCGCTCCACCGCCGGCTACTATGACTGAGCTCAGCAAGACCAGTGAACAAATCCCGAGGCGCGCCTTTCGCCACATTCGCTTATCTCCCTCCGGCGCTTCGGCCATACTACATAGGACCAGCTCCCTCATTGTATCTCGATTCATATCACGCTTCCTAGGCCTATAATCCACGCACGCTCCTTCCCACCTACTGCCTTCTCGTACCAACACAAAGTGCCCCTCGCATTCCTCGTTGCCTTGGAGAGTTAGGGGTTTCACTGACCCGCTACCCCGTGACACCTCTGCATCTTACACTCCAAATACCTCTCTAAATCGAGCCTCGAACGGTTTAAGCGAGAGCTTCTCAGGATAGAGCTCCGCGTTCTGTTTCTGACTGTAGAGCAACCGGCTCGATTCAAGATCCTGAAGCTCCGCCAGATAGTTACCCGAGGCGTTTATAAAAGCCTGAGGATTGAGCTTTTCAACACAACCACCATCGTAGATAGGAATCGTCCCCGCGACCCAGGATTGAAAGGCTTTTTCCGTTATATAACCGGGGCTATTACTGTTTTCCAAGCAGATCATGTAGCGGTACTGAGAGATCCAGCGAAGATATTCGGTGCCCCTGGGAGCGAGATACCCTACGTTGTTACATTCGAGCCCGGCGGAATCGACCGCTCTCCATGCGTGTATGCGACGAAATACATCTTCTCGCGTTTTCTTCATTTCGCCGAAATATTTATTCGAGGTCACAAAACAACAGAATTTATCGCGAGGCGATCTCATAAATCCCTCCCTCATCCCGTAGAGCTCCTCTAAGGAGCAGTCATAATAGACAGCCTCAAATGGGTAGGGAATAAAATGAGTAGCAGCCCCCATAGCAGGCGGCGGTGGCAGAATCCCGAGCACCGCATAGTATCGATTCAGATCGTGGTGCGGTTTAAAAACATCCCAATTCTCATTCGAAATGAGGATCACCGGCGTCTCTTTTGGAAACTCATGTGTGCGCCAAACACTCGCAATGATAAAATCGGGGGATTCGTGCTTTTTTACGACCGAAACGCTCCCTTCCTCTATGAAGCTACGGAACAGATTACCTGTCCATCGAATGAACTCAGTATCGAACTCCTCCATGTAGGCGAATCTAATCATTGCTCGGGCGCCTATCGAACATCCATAAAGAGAAAGTCGTGCTCAGAAAAGGTCTCTACAAACCGATATCCATGAGACTCAAGATACTCCGTCATTCTCGGAAGCGATCGACACTCAACCAGGAGGTATTTAAACCTAAACTGAGTGTGGTCTATCCCTTCAAGTACATGCAGCTCAACCCCCTCTACGTCGAGCGAGAAAAAGTCGACGATTCGGGGTGCTCCCGCTTGAATCAGGATATCATTCAATGTTCTCGCTTCAGCACCATAGACGAACACCTCCTCATGGGGAGGTAAGTACTGCTTGCCAAACTCCACATGTTTCTGCAGATCGGGAACGTCGGTGCCTGGCAAGTCCGCTACCGACATCAAGTTCGAATAGATCATCGGCACGAACCGCTCAGTATATCCAAAGGGCACACAAGCTGCGCAAAACACCTTTGAATGTGGGGCGCGATTAGCTCGGCACTTAAAAAAGTTCGCGTGAGAGGGCTCAACCAAGACTCCCCGCCACCCCCGATACTTCTCATAGTACAGGGTATTTGATTGAGCGACCCCATCGTTCGCGCCTATCTCGATGAAATATCCGTTGTCATAGTTCAGGTACCGTTCCATTTTTTGATCGAGGCCATTGAGTCCATAAAAATATCGTTCCCCGCTCATCTCTCCCCCCTCAACTCCCCTATAGACCCTTCGTCATGGGCGAATCGGCATGTATTCGCTTCACGATATTTTGGAACATCCCTTCGAGAGTAAAATGAGATTCGTACACTCGCCTCCCATTCTCTACCAGTCGGCTGTACTCCTCTTCGCTTACGCTGGATAAGATATCGTAGAGACCAGAGATCTCACCGGGCCTGACGAGAATAGAGAAATCGCGCCACGAAAGTTCATCGGTCCAAGGCAGATAATGGTCGTCAGAGATATAGACGGGCACCGTGCCAAGCTGAAGGATCTCGTAGAGTCTAAAGCTGCTCTTTCCGTAGCCACGGGGAGCGAGTCCGAATTTGCTAGCGCTTGTAGTCTCGACGAAGTTGACGACTTTTTGCATAGAGACATCGACTGACCATGCCGAGGTAGAGAGCTCGATACCGAGCTTTCCCTCAAGTTGCGCGCACATCTCCTTCCGAATGGGATGCGTATCTACAGATCCCACAAACGACGCGAGCAAGGTTTTTTTTGATCGGGGTAAAGGTTCGGGCAAGAGCTCTTGGGGGATGCGGCTACAGATAAGGGGGATCGGAACGATGGAGCCTTTTGTTCGGTTTCCACCGGCCGAGAATACGATCGTATCCGGCGGTAACTCCTCCAAGGGCCCATCATCAAATTGAGACACCGTGAAGTACCTCTTTGATGAATCAAGCGTTTGATTGAGCTCCTCTTGAACGGTGTGATAGGGCTTCCCAGCGAACATGGAGTTACAAAATATATTCGTCCAAAAGATATCTATATAGCCCCGATTGGAGGGGGGATTCTCCGCATACCAACGACGAAAGAAATACTCCTCGAGAAAATCTCCCCGGTGGTACGGCGGATACGCCGGCGAGACCATCTTTGGTCGTAATGACTCATTCTGCATGAGAACCATGCCCGCTCCCTGTTGTTGCCCCGGTTATAGCCTTAGTAGTCCGGTATTCACCCATTGTCGCTGCCAGCTGGCCCCCTTGGCCCTCCGTCAAAACCGAACTATGGCGTCTCGTAGGTATATCGACCCCTTAAAGGGTTGTCATAAGACGCTTCCTTAAAACACCGAACCAGAGGCGAACCGCCCGATTCTACTACGTTAAACACCATCAAGCTTGCTGCATCATGAACGGCGGTTTAGTTACAATCCTACCGAGCCGATATTTCATGCATGATGACAGACTCCTACCCTATGAGCGACGAAGAGACCCTCCAACACTACCGCGTGCGGTGTAGCTGGCCGAACCTCTACTACGGTGTCGTTGCACAGTTATGCGAGCAAGCTAAGGCACAGCGATTTCTCGAGATAGGTGTCGCGTACGGGTACCACGCTCTGGACATCCTCACGCGTCTGCCAAATACCTTCTATTATGGCGTTGATCCGTATCTAGCCGGATACGATCCTAACGATGGATTCGCGCTCGATGCGCAAAAACTTTTTCAGGAGTCCACGCCTCAACGCGGTATGGACCGATTACATTTAGCGGTGCAAGGAACTCTGGCACCTTACGGAGAGCGGGCAAGGTTAGTGAGGAAGAAAAGTGTGGAAGCTGCGGCCGACTTTCCTACCGATTATTTTGACACCATCTTTATCGACGGAGACCATACCTATGAAGGTGTGCTCGCAGATCTTCACGCATGGTGGGGCAAGCTCCGCGCCGGCGGAATATATTGCGGCGATGACTATACATTACCGGCCGTCCAGCGGGCGGTGCATGAGTTCTCGAAGGAGGTCGCTCATGACCTTCACCTAGTCGCAAAGCCGGATACGCAGTATCCGATATGGGTGATCACAAAACATTAGCAGCTGCGGTTGGCAAAGCCCTCCCTCGGCTAGGCTCCGGCGAGACGGGACGCCCGCCCTCCATTGAATTTCACGATCGCTCATCCCCCAAAAAAAAGGGGGCCCTCCATCACTGGAAAGCCCCCCAAAAAGTTCTACATCGCAACCTTCATCGTTGCCTGAGTACCAGCATATTCCCTCCACATTGTGGCGAATCTGCCGTTCTCGGTAAGTAGATCCGACAACGCGCCTCGTTCTATCACCCGTCCTCTCTCCATAACGATTATCTCGTCAAAGAGAGGCAGGAGATTGAACTTATGCGTCGTGGCAATCACCACCTCGCGCGAGAAGTGTCGTAACAACGCCTCGTAGATCTTCTTCTCCTTCACGACATCAACACCACTGGTCGATTCGTCAAGAAGAACGATCTCCGATTCGCCGTCAAAGGCAAAGAAGACCCCCCGAGCAAGAGCAAGACGTTGCTTCTCGCCCCCACTCAATGAGACCCCTTTCTCCGCGATGTTTGTTTCAAGACCCTTTGGCAATCTAGCCAAAACGTCGGCGAAACCAGCCATCTCGATCGCGGCCATAACCTTCTCCCGGGGCGCATCTATGCCCATCGTAACGTTCTTCAAGATCGTGTCGGCAAAAACCTCCGGATCTTGAGGAACGAGCGTGGTAGCCTGCGCCACGGCTGGCAGCCCAGACTCAATGACAACGCCATCGCACACTACGAGCCCAGTCGTAGCAGAATTGAGCCCTCGAAGTAGCGAAAGAAGGGTAGATTTGCCACTACCACTACTTCCAACCACCGCATAGCTCCTTCCGCGACGCATGGTAAGATCAACCCCGAAAACACCCGCGAGCTCCTGAGAGTTCCCGGCGTGACTAAAGGTTATTCCTGTAACTTGAAGCTCGCTCCAACCAACAGGAAGATGCTCCGAATACGCGCTCCCAACGAGCTCCTCGTAATCACCTTCAATCTTTTCAATCGCCCGCAGTCTTGTAGCCTTAACAACAAGGTCTCCCCATCTCCAGGTAAGCTCGAAAAACGAGGTACCTATCGAGGTCAGATACTCGTTAAGGGCAAACAGGACCCCAAGCTCTATCTTATTACCCGACCGAATCGTGCTATACACGAAACCAAAAAGGGTAAGCGCCCGAGTAACATCCACCAGAAGATTCGCCGTGAACCACTTCGCCTCCTGAAGGACGCTCACTCTCTCCGTGATTGGCCGTAGTCGCTGCTGTTGGCTGGCAACCTCATCAACTACCCGGTCCTCAAGCCTTAAGCTGACAACCGTTCTGATGTTCGTAAGGTAGTCCTGAACCTTGGACGCCACCTTATTCAGCACCTTGTTTCCCTCTTCGTAGAGTGGAACCAGGTAGCGGTCAAAGATCATCACTACACCTACGACCAACACCGCATTCGCGACGATGATCGCTCCTGCCTTAGGCATGAAGACCGACATCATCACAACTGCACCGAAGAACCGGGCAAAGATCTGGAGCACCAGAGTTGCCGTCTCCGTGAAGTCTGCTAACGCTGATGCGGCTCTCGAAACCTGGTCAATCGTCTCACCGCTATGGTGACCTTGATGCCAACTCACGGGAAGGCGGGTCGTTTTTGCAAGAAGGTCCAACTGGATATTCCTTCTTACCGTAAACGCGGAGATCATCTCCATAACCCTACCCGGCCCGTGAAAAAGCCATCCGACGACTCCCAAGCCAACGGTGACCGCAAGCCATGTTGCGCATCCGGACACATCGCCAGACTCGGCCGCATCCTGCGCGGCCTGAATGAACCTGGCCAAAACAAGAGGGATCGCCAGCCATGCGGCCATCGCTCCCACCGACATCGCCATCGAGGCGATGATCGCTGCTCTTCTACCCTTACCGAATTCCCACATGCGCCCAGAAAGGTAGCAGATGGGATTTGTTTTCAACTTCTCAAACATTGCGAACCTCCCCTTAAAAGAACCGTGCATGTCAAACCAAAGAAACACTAATACCGTTCCGGCGAAGCGCCGGTTTGCGGAATCGAGTTAAACGCCCTCAGCAAATCAAAGATTTACCTCGGCCGTTGTAATGCTGGCGATTTATCAAGAAAGTGATCGGCAACCGTCGAGCGTTCCGCTCGGGTTATCGACCTTTTTATTTTTCGAAATTCTTCACCAGCTCTAGGACAGGCTGGCGTCTTCAAGGCCAACCTTACCAATTTTGAGATCGTCGCACGTCAGGCGTTACTCGCCCGTCTTGCGCTTCTCCCACGTGTGTTGCCTTAAAGATTGTCATGATAGCACCTCTACGATGTATGCTTTCACCTTAGAGAAAGAGCTTCCCTTAGTCAAAAATATTTTAGCGCTAGGATTCAGAAAAAGATCGCGTCCGTTCTCGCTTGGTCTTCCGAAGCTATCGACCGAATCGAGCAACAAGCTGTTGTTCAAGCGCCGACGGGAGGCCACCAAACGATCCGTTTGACATGACAACAATGAGATCGTTCTCACCGATCTCGCGCAACAGAAAATCCTCAATAGATTTAGCGTCCTGAAGCGCGTGCGCTACTACTCCGGTCTTGGAGATCTCTTCTGCGAGGAAGCCCACATCCATTAACTCTTGATTCGCGTCTATGGACCGCGATTCTACCTTACAGAGCAGGGCACAATCCGCATTCTGAAATGCGTTGATGTACGCCTCTTGAAAGACTTTTCGACGACTCGTATTCGAACGAGGCTCAAACACACCCCAAATCTTTTTAGTTGGAAAGGCCTCTCGTAGTCCGCTTAGAGTCTCATGTACGGCGGTCGGATGATGAGCAAAGTCCTCTATGAGAGTGACGCCTCCTTTATTGAAACGCACCTCCTGTCTCCGCTTCACAGCTTTAAACGATCCTACGGCTCTTATCGTGTCCTCGCGCGAGAAGCCCGCCCGAAGAGCGACAAGAAGCGTAACGAGCGCATTCTTAGCATTGTAGACACCTGATTGAGGTATCGAGAATTCAAGTCTCCCGATCTCCGCGCCTACCACGGTAACAAACTGGGTGAGCCCCTCTTGGCGACGAGATTCGATAGAGATGTCCGCCTCGGTGGTGCAACCGAAGGTAATTATCGTTCCTTTGATGATACCACGCAGCTCATGTACAAGTGCTCGTACGTGAGGATAGTCGACGCAGCAGAACGCAACTCCGGCGTCCGGTAAGCCTAGCAAGAGACCCCGAAACTCTTTAACGATACTCTCCACATCGGGATAGATATCCGCATGGTCGTATTCAATTGCGTTGATGATACAGGTGTCGGGTTTGTAGAATGTAAACTTCGGCACTTTAGCGAAAAACGCACTGTCGTATTCGTCGCCCTCAACCACACTCCATTTCCCCTCTCCCCTGTGGAGACTCATCGGCAAATCTTGGGCTATGCCACCAACAAAATAGCTTGGGTCTGCTCCAAGTTTTAACAGAGTAGATGCGATCATCGCTGATGTCGTTGATTTACCGTGCGTGCCCGTAACGACGATGGAATGCTTTCCTGCGATTATTAATTCTTGAAGCGCCTGAGGGAAGCAGGTGTATGAGAGCTGCCGTTGTTCTACAGCAAGAACCTCAACGTTTTCGTAGCTAACCGCGTTTCCGACAATAACGAGGTCGACCGCGAGCGGGATATTCTCTGCGCTATAACCTTTGAAGAGCGTGACCGAAGAGTTCCTTAGGTAGCTTCCCATCGGTTCGTAAAAATCTTTATCGCTCCCTGAAACCAGATAGCCCTGCTTCGAGAGCTCTACCGCAAGCTGCGCCATCGCTACACCGGAAACACCGATAACGTGGACACGCCCACCTTTTGGGATCGAACCCAGCGTCGTGGTCTTTGAGATCGAGAAGTCACTTTTTGCCATAGATTACTTCGTGTCTATAATGGCCTCACAGAGCATGCGGCCTTATTTTTATTTATGGTAGTACCGCAAGAAGCTTCTTCTTCCACTCCCGCGGCCCAACCTCATGGACGGACACGCCATGAGCGTCAACCGCGACCGTCACAGGCATATCCTTAACCTCAAACTCGTAGATGGCCTCCATACCGAGATCCTCGAATGCTACGACTCGAGAGCTCGTGATCGCCTTCGACACGAGATAGGCAGCCCCGCCAACGGCCATAAGGTACACGGCCTTGTATTTCTTAATGAGGTCAACGGTCTCAGGCCCTCGTTCTGCCTTCCCTATCATGCCGAGGAGACCCGTCTTAGAGAGCATGAGCTCCGTGTATTTATCCATCCGCGTCGCCGTCGTTGGACCAGCTGGCCCTACAACTTCTGCACCTACCGGATCCACGGGACCCACGTAGTAGATAAACCGATCGGTGAAATCGACGCCGTCAGGTAGCTTCTCACCCTTACTAAGGATGTCGGAGATGCGTTTGTGCGCGGCGTCTCTTCCGGTCAGTATCTTGCCTGAGAGGAGTACCGTTTCTCCGGGTTTGAGCGTTGAGATCTCTTCACGAGTAACTTTAGAGAGATCGAGTCGGCGAGCACCGCTCGAAATATCGTACGCTATCGATGGCCACTCACTCAGCGCTGGTGGCGTAAGCTTCGCAGGACCCGATCCGTCCAGCTCAAAATGAATGTGTCGTGTAGCGGCACAATTTGGAATCATCGCTACAGGGAGCGATGCGGCGTGGGTTGGATACTCCAGCACCTTTACGTCCAGTACGGTGGCAAGCCCACCAAGGCCCTGCGCTCCGATGCCGAGCTGATTTACCTTTTCAAATATCTCAAGGCGCAGCTCCTCCGCGCGAGTCTTTGCGCCGCGAGCCTTCAACTCATGGATATCAATTGGAGCCATGAGCGATTCTTTTGCGAGCACCATCGCCTTCTCGGCCGATCCACCGATGCCGATTCCTAGGACTCCTGGCGGGCACCATCCGGCCCCCATATGCGGCACGGTCTCAAGTACCCACGACACGATATCATCGTTTGGGTTGAGCATTTCAAGCTTCGCTTTATTTTCAGAGCCTCCACCCTTTGCAGCAACGGAGACTTCGATCGTATCTCCAGAAACTATCTCAACATGCAAAATCCCCGGTGTATTATCACGCGTGTTTTTTCTCTTACCCGCGGGATCGCTTACGATTGAGGCACGAAGAGGATTGGTCTGACTTTGATAGGCTCTCCGAATCCCTTCATCAAACAACTCTTGAAGAGGTTTTTTGGAATCAATTCGGGCCTCAGCTCCGATCTTAACAAACCCAACTACTATTCCAGTATCTTGGCATAGTGGGCGATGGCCTTCAGCTGACATGCGAGAGTTTACAAGGATCTGAGCGATTGCATCCTTAGCGCTCTTTGAGGGCTCGGCGAGATACGCCTTATGCATAGCCTGAATAAAATCGAGGGGGTGATAATACGAGATAAATTGCAGGGCATCAGCGACGCTAGAAATAAAGTCTTCTTCTTTAATGAGATTCATAACGATCCTTGCCGGGGCGCCCTGAAGAGAGCATCTGCACCGAGTTATATGTCCTCGAGCAGTATAGCCCAGGGTAGAGCTTCGGGGCAGCACCACACGCTCTCCGAGGGAAAAGAATGGTGGTACATGGGAATGACGAGCCTAAAGAGCTTCTGGGACGTTTTGTGGCCCTTGAAGGGTGCACGAGGGTCCGTCGGCTACGGCTTCCTCTAGCCGTTCTAAGGACACAGAGACGTGTCGGTTTTAGAACCTTTCAGCAGAGATAAAACCACCTGTTTTCAAGATGTTACCAAAAGCAAACCCTTCTTGAGTCCGTTTATGGACAATAAGGGAATCGGAAGTTGGGCCGCAAGACTCTTACTCTTAGGCACGAGCCTATACGCACGCGACCCTTTCCTGTGCGGGAACGGGCCGATTGGAAAAACTCATGAACACGCAGCCGGTCCGAGCATTTGTTGTTATTCCAGCTTACAATGAGGCTCAGGGCATCTCCAACTTTCTTGATAATCTCTCGGCGTACCTTCAGCTCCTCTCCCAGACTCGCTATCCTTTCTCCTGGAACATCTTTGTCGTTAACGACGGATCTTCCGACTCGACCGAAGCTATCCTCGAAGAGGCAAAGCGCGCATCAGAGGCCTCATCTGTTCGTATTAATTACATCTCCCTCGTCCGTAATTTTGGACATCAAGCTGCCCTCCTTGCTGGCCTCCAAGCTGTCGTACGAGAGCAAGCTGATTTTGCTATAACTATGGATGCGGATGGAGAGCATCCGATCGAACTTATCACTTCACTCGTCTCTCATTGGGCAGAGGGAGCTCCTCTCGTTCATACAAAACGCGAACGAGACGAGAGGCTCTCCCGCTTTAAGAACTTCACCAGCTCGCTCTATTACGCGATGCTACGGAAGCTGGGGCAGTTAGATATTCAAGATGGCATGGCTGATTATAAGCTTTGGGACGGCGCTCTTCTCAGACAGGTAGAGCCTTTCTTTTCAACCTGTGGATCCACACGGGCGTTCGCGAGCTGGCTTGTATCGAAAGCACCGGTGGTATCATATCAACAAAATTTCGTTCCGAATCGAGTCTCGCGTTTTACCCTACCAAAAATGATAGCGATGGCGGTTAACGGCTTAGTAAGCTACTCCGAGGTGCCGATTCGCCTCGCCTTCTATACTGGGTTTCTCTCCATCTTGGTCGGAGCTCTCCTCGTAGCACAGTCAATTTGGGCATATTTCATGGACCAGGCGGTCCCGGGCTGGACAACAACGGTTGCTCTTATCGTGCTATTTGGGGGCGTACAGTGCTTTCTGCTCGGGATTTATGGCGAATATTTCTTAAGAAACGTATTCCGCGCAAAGCTTCCAAAATTCGTAGTGAAGCAAGTAAGCCTCTCCTCAACCATGTCGCAGGATCCAAGAGCTTTGTTAGCAGCACCAAAAAAATCGCCCCTCATAAGCACCCCCTCAGGGGAGAAGGGCGTTGCGCAGTAGGACTCATTGAGCCTTGAAACGGCCGAAGATATCTTTGCCTCGCTCTAGTCCGTACGCTATCGTTGCGCCATGAATAACCTTATCGGAATCGTCTCTGATACCCACGAAGATGTTCGCATGATCATGAAGGCCGTCGCGATCTTTAAAGCGCGCAGCCCCGCTATGATTATTCATTGTGGAGATATTATCTCTCCGCCGGTCCTCGAGCGCTTTGCCGGCCTCCCCCTGAAGCTCGTATTTGGTAACAACGATGGCGAACGTTCAGGACTTAAAAAGAAGTGCCTGGAGCTCAATTTCGCTGAGATCGATGACACCCTAACGTTTGAGTTTGCGGGGAAAAAGTTTTTCGTAAACCACGGGACAAGCGCAAGGGTCATCGACGAAGCCGCGGCTACTCAGCAGTATGATTATGTCCTGCACGGCCACACCCACGAGATGAGAAATGAAAGCGTTGGGCGAACTACGATCATAAATCCCGGAGCTCTATTTTCCGCGGAAAGCTATACGATCGCTTTTTTAACCCCTGAAACCGGCGAAGTCGAATTCGTCGAGATCCCCTCGTAGAAAAGCAAATCGGCGGTACGTCCGATATGAACGTACCGCCGACCGAGCGAATTCGCCCTTTAGAGCTTACCTCTTAGTGGTGGCCAGCCTTTGGTGCCTGGGGTGCCGCAACCTGCGCCTGTTCCGCGCCGAAAGGCTGTGGGCGATCGCGGAAGGGATCGTCCGTAAAGATTCCGCCGATCATGATCGCGAGAAGGATAAAAGGTATGAGGATGTAAACCCAAAGGATCTTGTTCTCGTACATTCCGTGCATAAACACTAAAACCACGAGGGTCGCCTTAACTGAGGCAATCACAAGAGCACCAACGATATTCCACTTGCCCATGTCAACCTGGGCAGCAGCTACGGTAACAACCGTTAGTATAAGGAGCGCTACGAGGATCTTAGCGAACGTCTTTTCGGGCACTACGTGCCCTACTTCTTCGTGACCGTGCGAATGAGTGTGAGAATGTGACATGACGTAAAGCTCCGAAACTATCCAACGAGATAAAGAAGTGGGAAGAGGTAGATCCAGATAAGGTCTACCAAGTGCCAATAGAGCGCTCCAAGCTCAACCGGAGTAAAATACTTACCGGAGAAGCGGTTGTTCATGGCCGGACGGATTCCATACCAGTACATCACGATCATTCCGATGATTACGTGAAGGGCGTGAAGTCCGGTCATGCAGAAGTAGAGACCAAGGAAGTTCTTGTACTCATAAAAGTTAGAGTTCCACACGACCGGGAACATCCCGTGGTGAGCCTTGTCAGTGTACTCAATCGTCTTCACGACGAGGAAAACGAGGCCGCAGATCAAACTAATACCGAAGTTTCTTACGACTCCTTTATTGTCTCCCTTCTGAGCTTTAGTTACTGCAAGGGCTGCCGTGTAACTTGAGAAGAGAAGAACCGCCGTATTGAGGGCTCCCGCCTTAAGGTTAAGGTGGTGGCTGGCATTATGGAACTCCGCCAGGTGGTAGTACCGCATGATTGCGAAACTACAAAACATCACCGCAAAAAGAAGAATCTCAGTAGCGAGGAAGAGCCACATACCGAGCTTTGCAGCTCCATACGCTGTGACGCTATCCATATGATGGATATGGGGTGGCTCTCCTGGCGGCACGTTGTGATCAACTATCGCTGCGTTACTCATAACATCCTTGTCGATTAAACAACCTTTAACTTTCTAATTAATGCCCACCACCAGGAACCGGCGTACCATAATTGTACGGGTCCTCTGTCACGACTGGAATTTCGTCGAAATTCTCGTGAATAGGAGGCGATGCAGTCTGCCACTCTAGACTCTTTGAGTTGTAAGGGTTGCGGGGCGCCTTCACCTTACCCCAGAGCGCGGTAGCCAAAAGGTTTATAAGCGCAAAGGTGTAACCGAAACCATTCAAGTACGCGCCGATCGTTGAGATCGTATGAAGGGTTTCATACTGCTGTGGGTAGTCGTAGTAGCGACGAGGCATACCATCCATTCCGAGAATAAACTGCGGGATGAAGGTTAAATTAAACCCTATGAAAAGCGCTGCAAAAGCGCATTTCGATACGGTCTCATTGTACATCTTGCCCGTCATCTTCGGGAACCACATGTGAAGCGCCGCGATCAATCCGATTACAGCTCCTCCCTGAATGGTGTAGTGGAAGTGCGCGACCACGAAGTAAGTATCGTGGTAGTACACATCAACTCCGAGCATCGCGAGGTAGATGCCCGTTGTTCCCGCGACCATGAAGAGGAAGACGAAAGCCATCGCGTACAACATCGGTGTCTTAAACGAGATGGAGCCTTTGTACATCGTGCTCACCCAGTTAAACACCTTGATAGCCGTTGGAACCGCCACAAGGAACGTGATGATCGAGAAGAACTTCGCCGAGAAGTCTGAGATTCCCGCCACGAACATATGGTGCGCCCATACGATGAAGCCTACTGCCGCGATAGCCATCGACGACAGAACGACGAGCTTGTATCCGAAGAGCGGCTTACGAGAGAAAACGGGGATAATCTCTCCGACAACTCCGAACGCTGGCAGCACCATGATGTACACTACTGGGTGAGAGTAGAACCAGAAGAGGTGCTCCATGAGGACAGGGTCCCCTCCTTTGGTTGGATCAAAGATTCCGGCACCGAAGGTACGCTCAGCAATAACCAGAAGAAGGGTCATTCCGACTACCGGTGTCGCGACAGTCTGAATAATAGCGGTCGCGTAGGACGCCCAAATGAACACCGGCAAACGCATCCAGGTCAGACCGGGAGCGCGAAGCTGATGGATCGTCACGATGAAGTTGAGTCCCGTAAGAATAGAGGAGAAGCCGAGAATGAACGCGGCGAACACCATCGTGCTTACAGACGTATTTGTGGTCGTGCTGTATGGAGCATAGAAGGTCCATCCCGTATCAACTGGATCGAGCATCGCATACGCGCCGATAAGAGCGCCGAATACGTAAAGGTACCAGCTGAAGAGGTTAAGACGAGGGAACGCTACATCCTTGGCTCCGATCATGAGCGGGATGAGGAAGTTTCCAAGCGTCGCCGGGATGCCTGGCACGACGAAAAGGAAGATCATGAACACGCCATGCATCGTAAAGAGCACGTTGTACGTATGAGGATCCTTAATAATCGTTGGTCCCGCGAACATCAACTCCGTTCGCATAAGGAGCGCCGCGATCCCTCCACCGATGAAGAAAATCATGATGGAGAAAAGGTAGAGGAAGCAGATTCGCTTATGGTCAGTGGAGCTTAACCACGACCAGATACCGGTCTTCCAATTGAGGTAATTTACCTCTCCGTTTACTGCTGTTGTTGCGTGAGCTGACATACGTACTACCTCTTATTTGAGTGTCTTCAGGTACTCAATAATATCCGCGATGTTCTCGTCCGTGAGCTTGCCTTCATACATGGCAGGCATCACCGGTCCGTAACCTTCAACGATCTTAGCTTGGGGTTTGTAGATCGACTCCTTGATGTAGGCATCGTCGACAACAACCTCAGAACCATCGGACAACTTCTCTTTGCGGCCGTAGAGCCCCTTGAACGAAGGACCAACCATCTTGGATCCGTCGATGCTGTGGCATGTAGCGCACAGATTGCCGGAATCCTTGACGAGAGCCTCTCCGCGCTGAGCTGGACTCATGCCCGCTGTTGACGCGGCGCTCTTCTTAGGAGCCGCGGGAGCTATTTCGACCTTAGTGGTTCCATCAATCGTCTTCATGAACTCGATGAGGCCGGTGATGTCATCATCGGAGAGCTGACCTTGATAGCTCGGCATTCCCATTGGAGGGTAGCCCGCTACAGCTTTAGCTTGTGGATAGAGGATAGATTCTTTGATGTAGTTCTCATCAGCCTTGTAGGTTGACCCATCAGCGAGCTTCCCTTCCTTACCGAATATCTTAAGCCATGATGGACCAACTCGGGGGGTACCATCCAAGCTGTGGCAGGTCACGCACTGCTTTGAAACATAGAGCTCTTTACCGCGGTCCGACGGCTTGAGAGAAGCCAGTTTACGAGCTTCGCTATCGTCAGCGAGCCAACGCTCGAACTCTGCGCGCGGAAGAACCTTCAGGCGAGCCTGCATCCGAGAGTGCTCATTTCCACAATACTCAGTACAGAAAACCTGAAAGTCGCCGGTCTTGATCGGGCGGAACCACTCGTGGGTATATCGCCCTGGAATAACGTCCATCTTCGTTCGCATGACCGGAACAAAGAACGAATGAAGAGTATCTTTTGAAGTCATAACGAGCTTCACTGGCTCATCAACTGGAACAACCAGCTCGCCGGTTGTCTTCTTGCCGTTCTTGTATGTGAAATCCCAAGCCCACTTTCGTCCGGTAACGTTCACCTCCAGTGCGCCCGCTGGCGGGGTACGGAGGTCAACAAAGGCATCGTATCCGAGCCAAGCAACCCATATACACACAAGGGTTGGAAACACGGTCCAAATGATCTCAAGGGTGTTATTTCCCTCGATCTTCGGCGTCTCATGGTCCTGTCCATCACGCTGACGGTAGATAACCGCGAAGTACAACATTACTCCCACGATCGCCACCGTACAGATCACCGATATAATGGTGACTATGTCGTGTGCGAAATCGACTTTGTAGGCAAAGTCAGATCCTTGCTCTCCCAACAATCCCAACATAACTGTCTCTACCGTTACTCCTAAAATTCAATTCGCCGAGCAATTCCCTTAGGAAATCACTCCTCTACGCTTACGACCGAAGAAGAAATACACCGCGGCTAAGCCGACCAGGGTAAGAACACCGCCAACTCGTATGAGCGCAACGACTGCCCACGTATATCTACCTTTCAGAGAATCAAATCGGAAGCAGTAGAGCAGAAAATGATCCATCGCCGAACCGATTCCTCCTTTCGAGGCTTCAATCAGCGAGAGGCGCACGTCCCACGGCGGGAACATGATTCCGGTGAAATATTGCGAGATATCACCTGCCGAGGTCAATATCATAACCGCTGCTGAATGCGCGAAATCCTCTCCATCTCTCATGAATTTAAATCCGAGCTCAGTCATGAGTCCTCTCACGCTCTCTGGAGATCCTACCAGATAGTGTATTCCTTCTACCCCACTCTTCGCTTCTCCCTCGAGTCGCGAGTTGAACTTATCCATCACCTTGCGAGCATCCTGAGGGGTCTCGCTCGGATCAAACCCAACAACCAATACGGTAAAATCCTTGGATGGCTTAAGGTGAAGTTCGTTTAAAAGATCGTACACCCCGTTCAAGAGGAGCCCGCAGAGCCTCGGACACTTGTAGTATACGGGCGCGATGAGAATAGGCTTGCCAGGGACCGCAAAGGCGCCGAGCCTCTTGGCAACCCCATTAACATCGGTAAACTCTCGATTTAAATCAACTTTTGTTCCAAGCTGGGTGAAGATGCCAACCTCTTTATCAAGAACCTCTTCCGGCTTTTCAACGGCGAGGGCTCTGGACATGGCAACAAACAAGGTCGCTAGAACCAAAACTGTCCTTATATATGCTGCCATTGCAGACGGTATTGTACGGCAAGCCTTCATAGAGATCTGGATAATCGGTGAAATGTCGGATCTTTTCAACTTGAACGCTACCATCCTGCCACGAACACCCGTTAGCATCAAGAAGCGAACGTTTGACATACATAACATTATTTAGTAGCGTTTGGCTTATAGTTGAGTAAAGTCTTCAAGTATTAGATCGGGCCCAACATGAACTTGTGGGTCTTTCGGCAGGGGATACACCATGGACATCTGGAAGAAGTTTGAAGAGAACAACATCACTCACAGCGCCGCGCACCACCTACTCGCGATCCTTGAGCTGAAGGAGAAGCGTGGGTATGCCCGAGTCACTGACGTTGCTCGAGAGTTAAACATCACCACGGGCAGCGCATCCATCAATCTTAAATCTCTTAAAGCGAAGAATCTTATCGTCGAAGACGATAACAAGTTTCTTGCATTGTCCGACGAGGGAGAGGCTGTCGCCCGCGCGGTGCTCATGCGCAAAAATATCCTCTACAGCTTCCTCGCCAACATCCTTAAAGTTAAACCGGAACAAGCTGAGATAGACTCATGCAAGACTGAGCATCTCATTAGCGCAGAGACCGCAAAGAAGTTGCAGGAGTTCATGGAGCGCTACGAGAAGGCTCAGAGCGCTTAGCTCCCCGTTCTCTCATCGCTCGTTTATCAATCCCACAGGAAGAGGAAGAATCATGAAAGCTCAGCTTAAAGAAGCCCTTAAAGTCGCAATGAAAGCTCAAGACAAGCTTCGACTTGAGACAATTCGCTCCGCTCTGACCGAGATTCAATATGAGGAGATGCAAAAGTCTGTGGACGAACTCGGAGCAACCGAAAGCCTCCAGATTGTTCAACGTGAGGTAAAAAAGCGCCTCGAATCCATTCAATTCGAGGAGCAAGCTGGTCGCGTAGAGGCGAAAGAGAAGCTCGTGAAGGAGATCGCTATACTTGAAGAGTTTCTCCCAAAACAGATGTCGACCGCCGACCTTGAGAAGATCATAGTAACTCTTAAAGAGCAGACACCAGGACTCTCTCTCAACGTGATAATGAAGCACTTAAAAGACAGCTACGCAGGGCAGTACGATGGAAAGAGCGCTAGCGAGATCGCGAAGAAAGTTCTGGGATAACAGTCTGTGACCGCCCGCTCTTTCATCTGGGAGAGTACCCTACCCCACTCCGCTCCTGACGTCTTTGCATGGCATACTCGCGCGGGAGCTTTCGAGCGACTCAACCCTCCGTGGCGACCCGTATCGATCGCTTCAAGTGACGCCTCGATCAAAGACGGCGCGACGATATCTCTTAGGCTTCCTCTTGTTGGGCCCATCGGAATCCCGTGGACTCTCAAACATACCGACTACCGCGAAAACGAACAGTTCTGTGACGAGCAAGTATCGGGCCCCTTTCGCTCCTGGAGGCACATCCACCGCTTTATTCCGATCACCGACTCCTCGTGCATCATGCGCGATGAGATCTCATACACCTTGCCAACTCTCTCTGATTTAGCCGATCCATTCATTCGGGCCGAGCTTACTCGGCTCTTTTCATTTCGCCATAAGATCCTTGCGTCCGATTTGGCCCTGCACGCACGCTTTGCACGTGCATCTCGTAAGACCGTCCTCATCACTGGGTCTTCCGGATTTATTGGCTCTGCGCTTTCGGCTTTTCTACAAACGGCGGGGCATTCAGCTATTCGCCTCGTTCGCAGAACAGCTCAAGGCCCTCATGAGCGCACATGGAACCCCGCGCGCGGAGAGCTCTCTCCGGGCGTGTTTGACGGTGTCGATGCCGTGATTCACCTGGGGGGTGAGAACCTCTTAGCGCACCGATGGAACCCGGAGTTTAAAAACCTGATACTAAAGAGTCGCGTTCAGAGCACGGAGCTCTTGTGCTCGACGATCGCAAACCTCGCCCACAAACCAGAGGTCGTAATAACCGCATCGGCTACCGGATTTTACGGTGACACAAAAACAACACGGGGCGACGAGAGCTCTCCGAAAGGGGTCGGCTTCCTAGCGGAAACCTGCTGCGCGTGGGAGACCGCCTCAACTCAAGCACTGGCCGGCGCCACCAGACTTGTACACCTCCGAATTGGCACAGTTCTCAATCCTCGGGGCGGCGCTCTTGGTAAAATGCTCCTCCCCTTTACGCTCGGTGTTGGAGGACCTCTCGGCAGTGGGGACCAATACATAAGCTGGATATCTCTCCAGGATCTATTGGGACTCCTCGAGTACTCCCTCATGACCCCCACGATGGAGGGAGCTTGCAACGCGACGACTCCCCATCCGATTACAAATAAAGAGTTTGCAAAAGCATTGGGGGCTGCACTTCACCGCCCGACGATTCTCCCCATACCCGCGCCCGTGCTTAAAGCGCTTTTAGGGGAGGTGGCGGATGCCCTTCTCCTCTCCAGCAGTCGGGTCGTCTCGTCTGTCCTAGAGAAACGGGGCTACGTATTCACGAATCCAACTATCGAATCCGCGCTGACCTTTGAACTTGGATTACTCTCTTAAAGAGACGGCGATCAAAACGGACCGCCCCTGCATCTCCATCGAGACGCTTTTGGATTGCGAGAGCTGCATACTCATCGCGTCACCTGAGCCTGGATACTTTTTTTGAAGTAGCGCCCGATATGCGGTTAAAAATTGCTTGGCATCCTGTACGGTATCCCACTGGCTAAGCCAAATTACTTCGGAGACACCCTCCTTCGCCCGAATCACGACAGCTCGATCGCCTCGCCATCCCCGAGCTGCTTCGGACGCGGTCCGAGGACCCAAGTTCTCAGTTCCTAAAATTGTCGCTATACCGAACTCTCCTAGAGTATCACTATAGAGCCCCTTCCGAACGTCGCGACCATCAAGCACCTCTGCATCTGTTGGAATATCGAAAGGAG
>JBIIEK010000007.1:0-36410 GCA_044237895.1 Bdellovibrionota bacterium | reverse complement strand
GCTCTTCGCAGTGCGGCGGAGGGGTTGTACCCGTACAACCCATGGAGCGCCTCCACTTTTATAGTAAGAGAGCCGCTCTCGAATTTAGCTTCGCACATCGCTTCAGCAGATTCCCGACTGTGGGTGGCTAGTGCTTCTATGCAGGCTCGGAATAGGGGAGCGTTAGGTGTGTGCGCCGCGGTGCGAAGGAGCTCACTTCCAGACGTGACATCTCGCTCTAGGATATTGCCCAAGCCTATCGCGGCTTGCATCTGGACATCCGCAGAATCGCCTGACCGAAGTGTGTGTCGTAGGACATCACGTTTCACAGTCGCGGTTTGGTCTACTGGGATGATCGCGTTATCAAGGAGTCGTTCTCGTTCGCCCAGGGCCATCCAGAACGTCGCGGACATCCCGGTTGACCGAGATATAGCGAAGGCGAGAGATGGTGTCATCGAGAGCTCTCCTGCAAGAAAGCCGTCAAGCTCCTGTGGAGTTGAAAGAGTGTTTTGAGAGATATCTCCCCTCTTAAGACCTAGATTACTGAAAGTGAGAGCCGCGCGTTCATTCGCATTCATTGGGACACCGAGGAGTCCAATGTTGTAGGAGTTTTGCGGCTGTAAGCCCTGAGGTCCGTTCGTCATGGCTATGTACCCCCTCGTAAAAATCGTTGAATCTTAAGGTCAACTTCCGGTTTGTATGTGTCGTCTTTTTGGTGTGGATTTCCGCAGAATAAGATCTCGTTAGAGCGGGTTGTTCCATCGAAGCCGATTATAATTCGATCCCCTGCGTTAATGTAGAGCTTCATGACTGTACGATCGTTGGCTGTTCCGATGTGTCTAAATCTCTTTGAATTTTGGTAAATGCTCCGGACCCCCGTAGCATGCTCTGTTCGATCGTAGTTGAGAGCTTTTAGGTCGTGCACGGTCTCAGATGCCTGAAGGTCGTGAATTAGTACTTTAAAACGATCCTTCTCTGTCTCGGTGTGGAGTGCTTCTAAGAATCCGCTTAGCTCTCTTTCGCTATTACCATTACGATTCATCGATTCACCACGTGCGTCACGTGGTCGAATATACCTTTGAGGATCTCCTATCCGTTTTATAAGAAGCTCTTCGAGAGTCATAAGGGTGTCGTTGAGGGTGAGGAGTCTTTCCTCCTCCGCGCCATCTTTAGCGCTATAAAATCGCTCTTCGATGTTTGCTCGGATCTCGGCAGAGCGCTGTTGAGCGTCGATTAACTTTCCGTTGAGGACCAGATCCTCAATCTCTCTGCGGACAGGGGCATCCGGGATTAACTCCACATTGACCGCGATCGCTTGGTCGGATTTGTGGTGAGATCTCCCTGATGGGATCGTTTCGGCGGCGCCCCGATCGGCACCGTGATCGGTGTGCAGGGTTGCTCGTGCGAGGTGCTCGTCAAACCGCGCCACTGTCTGGGGTTGAGCACCTGATTTTCTGACCTCAACACACGACATTGATAGTCTTTCTAGTAAAACCGGCAGGGGACCTTGAGGCCACATTTGTGGCACTTGGGTTTGCCCTGCTCTTACTGTAGGTATGAAGTGGGTGGGGTATCTGGTGCCGTAGTTGGCCCCCGAATAGTGGGGAGGGGGATTATGCGAGTTATGTCCTTCAGTTATGGAGCATAAAGAGGCGGGTTACCCTCGACCCAGAAGAGTGTTGGGTTTCAGCGCCGTATGTTTAAGCTGCTGGTGCCTTTAGCCGACATGAAGTTTGGTGCAACGTATGGTGGGGGAGTATGGGACATTCGAATGGGGCGGGGTGTGGGTTTTGGATCCGTGTAGCGGCGTATCTGCTCGATCAGTTCATATTCAACCTCCTGTTAGTTGCATGTGTTCTCGTCGCGGGGCCTTTCGTCTCTGGTGGTAGCTTTGCGACCGTCTCCTCGGGCGACGACCCAACGGTTGGTGTTGGGTATCTCGGATTCATCCTTCTGTATCGAGTGTGCTTTGAGGCATCTTCGTTGCAAGGAACTCCGGGCAAGCACTTCGTGGGGTTGAAGATCGTAACGACAGACGGCGCTCAGATCTCACCGTTTCGGGCGCTCGCTCGGAATGTAGTTCGATACGTAACTATCTCCATAACTTTCGGCTTCGGCTTTTTAATTGTGCTGCTTCCGGGGAGAAAGCGGGCTTTGCACGACATGCTATCAGGTACGCTGGTAGTGAAGGTTTGAAGAGGGCGCGTAACGAAGGATATGGAGGGCAGGGGGCTTGTTGGCGAAGAGACCCCTATTCTGCGCAGCACGTGTAGCGCCTTTATTTGATATCATATTGTTGGGTTTGGGTGCGAGTATTCTTTGTTTTTTTGTGTCCTATGCCCTGCACCTCCTGGTTGTATGTTTGAGTTAATTGCGTCTCCAAGGCTGCCGCGCAGAGTTGTCGACCCGCGAATATGCGGCGTGAGATTTTGGAGGGCCGGCGGCCTCGCCGGCTTGCCACAACCCCGAACAATGGTGGAGGGGCACCGGCCTCGGTGCCCGTGTCGGAACCCGCGATATCAGATGAACGAAACGTTTGTACCTGCGGACCCTCCAATGAACCCGCGATACTTATGCGACTCGCACTAACCCGCGACGATTGTACCTGGAGGGCCGCCGATCCTCCCTCGACTCCGCGCGGACGCATGTGAAGGCCCGCCCTTCCGCGTGTTCGTTCGTTGGCAGGATTGCGCTCGCGTTTTGCAGTGCGTCCTGCCCGGGCAAACACCCCACAAAAGTCATTATTAAAGCTTATTAGTTTTCTAGTTCTCGTAAAGTAAGCGAGGGGTGGCCAATTGAGGGGGGCTGGACGTCGTTAGATCGCTCCCCGGTCCGCCAGAGCTCGTATTGTGGAGTTGATTGCCATACAGATTCCGAACCGGATATAACCCCGACATGCGCGGTGTATTTATCCAAAAGCCACTAGAGTTCAGACTTGAGGTTCCGCTTGATGCGGCTATTCAAGGCGAGAAAGTTCCATGTACCGTCACCGTGACGAATCACGGAAGTGAGCCGATCCCCCTCTCTCAGATCTCTCTCACGTTAGCTTTGGGTGCTCTTAAAAAGGTCAAGGCTAAGGCCGAAGATGCGTTTGAGGTGCTCTCAGAGGGTAACTTCGATCGCTCGACGACGCTCGCTCCGGGCTCTCAATCGACGTTCGTCCATGATTTTGCGCTCGATCGCAACGCTCCGATCTCTGACCGCTCTCAAACGCCGTACCTGTTATATGGCAACGCGGATCAAGACGCTCTTCTGGGGCAGCAGCCCCTCACTGTAAAGATGCATCCGCATTACAAGGCTATCTTCGACACCTTGGAGACGGTCTTTAGCTTCATCAATAAGGGCGAATCGTGGAAGGACGGCTATACGTCGGTAAAGTACAAGGCCTCGGACCTTCGTAAGTTTTCGCTTGTTGAGGAGTTTACGGCCTCTGTTCGTTTCGTTGATAGCGCGCTTGAAGTGCTCTACGTGTTCAAGGTGAAAAAATTCGACGCGACAGCGCAGGCGCTCGCCGCAACGAAAGGCAAAGCCGAGGTCGCTCAAACGTGGACGCCGGAGCAGTATCTCTTTGGTGAAGGGTTTATTCGCCAGGAGTTTATTGAGAAGTCGATTGACGAGGCGCTCTCGGTGGTTGCCACGGGTTTCTAGTTGGCGTCTTTTTCGAGGGCAAGAATAGCTTCGGCGAATTCTCCGCGTAGGATGCGCGCCTCTGTTGCTGCCCAGGAAATATAGCAGTAATTCATCTCATCGAGGCACCTCAAGTACTGCTCTCGTTCGTCGGTGATGGGCCCCTCTTCCATAAATGGAGCAAGAAGCGATCGAGGGGGAGCAATCTCCTGTTCTGTAAGCGTAGTGTTGATTTGCTCGGTTAGTATTTTACTGAGCTCCTCAATCGACAGGATTTTTTTGAATTCCTTTTCGATTACCGGGGCCGAGGCGCCGACTATGCGAGCGGCTCGAGCTAAAATGAACCCACTGGCCCGCCACAAGGAACCGTAATTATCCCCATCGCTGGGATTATTGTAGTGGATGTTCAAAGAGGTTCCAAGTTGGATCACCCCTTTCTCGTAATTGAGAACGGCGTTGATAAGGTCGAGGTGCTCACGCACGTAGCCCGCGCACACCTCATTATGAGGATGAGGTTGAGCGGCGAGATATATGAAGCCACATAAGCCAACACCAGTTGCGGTTATGATAGTGGGAGCTGAGAGTGTGGAAGCCGCAGTCAGAAGTATCGCCCCACCCGCGATCGCCGCCAGCGAAAGGAAGAGGTCGCGTTGGCGATCGAGTAAGCTGTGAGCAGCTCCAAAGGCCACCGCCTTTACTTCCTCGAAGGAAGACATACCACTGTTAAGGATAGAGCGTGCGATTGCTTTTGACGACTGAGAGTATTCACCACCCGATGGAACTGCGTTGATAATCGTGGCGTGATAACCGGGAAACGGACACAGAATTGGATGATCCTGGTGAGCCCTGAAAAATGAATGCACGAGAGTGGTTTGCTGTTCCTCACTCAGAGCTTCAAATCGGGCCGACGCGGCTTCAAGTTGCGCATAGGTAACCGGATTCTTCCCCTCCTCTAACTCAAGGTAGCGCTGTCTGCACGCTTCATGAAGTTCACCAACTGGAAGTCGATTAAGGGCACTTCGAAAGCGCTCAAGATTTACGCCAACCTCCGGCCCGCTGCGTGGAAGCGATGCGTCGATCGCTGATGGCGTGGGGCCGCTTGCGTGAGCAGACACAGCCACTTGCAGCGAGTCGCGTTGCGAGGTCTCGATTTTTGTACCGTTTAGCGAGTGCGGTATGTGCATCACGTGTAAAGGCCCCTTAACCAGAAGCTCGTAGTATATGCGAGGAGCAGCTCAAAACTCAAAATGATTAGCTGGCAAGATTAGGCATGCTAAACATGCTCGTTAATCGCTCATAGCACCTATTTCAGCCAGGAAGAGTGCACTAGGGTCTGGGTACATGATTGTTCGCCCTTGAGCAGTTTACTGGCTCCGTTGAACGCTTGCGCTCTCAAAGGTTGGGACGGGGCATATTCGGGCAAATTGCGACCCGAGCGTTTCCTGAAGCCCGTCGATAACGCTCGATAACTTAGTCTGATCGTACAAAAGCACCCCCATCTGGTAGTCCCATGCGCCGTAGCACTCCACTACAAAGCCAATACACCCCTCGCTTTGCGCGAAGGTGAGGAGTTGTTCGGTTACTCGATGTGAAGGACGCTTTGCTTTAATGAGGAGATTGGTAAGGGTTAGTCCGACCTTTAGGTGGTCCACCATATAGCCCATGCACACAATTACACCCTCCGCTTTAAGTTTGTTCAAACGGTAGGTAACAGTCGACTCTGGGGTTCCAATCTCCTTAGCAAGGTTACGTGCGCCGGTGAAAGGCGCTTTTGTCATCCCTTCGATAATTTTTTGGTCGATAGCGTCGATTGGAAAAGCGGTCTGTTGAGTGGGTCCATATTTAACGAGCGTTTTTGCTCTCATCTTAGGTTCCAGAAAATTCGCGGAGAGGTAGCACGCATTCCCAATGAGGATAAAATCGATGCGGTAGTTAATGTCAGGACACTTATCGGACAGTGAGTTGAAGAGAGATGCCAACTCTTCAATACCTCTTAACCAGACGACGACGTCGAATTGATACTCTCCGCCTAGCACCCCAATAGATCTGGTTGCTGGATTTTCCCTTAGTGACTCAAGGAGCTTGTGTCGCGCGCCCGGGCCGGCGCTCTGAAGCTCTATGAAAAGATTGCACTCTAGATTGCCGAGTCGGTGAGGATTGATGACTGGATAAAAATAGCACCATCCATTCGAGATTACCTTATCAAGAATATATCGTACCCGGTGCTCTTTCATTCCCAATGACCGGGAGATCTCCTTGACCGTCACTTCCCCATGCAAGGTCAGGGCGGCCATGACGTCTTTCTCTTCATTTGTAACCTTCATCGGCGCAGTCCGTGGTGTGAACGTTCTTGGCGAGCATGGAGCGCTCCTGCTCAGCCTAACGATCTTAGAGGGGTAACGCAAAAGAAAAGACGCGAGCCGCACCTCTCTCTAGGAGGTGTGCCGAGGTGGCGTGCGTCCAGAGGCCTGTCGTCATAGACTAAGGCTCTGGCTGGGAGTATTCTACATTTGTTGAGTTATGAAGTTCGATTCGTTACGTCAAAATTGCCAAAGTGCATCGGAAACAAGGCTGTTGGTACCCCCGCCGATTGATGATCGAGCGGTTAGATTCCTTCAAGAGCAGATCGTCAAAAAAATTAAGACCGGTGATGCTGTCGGGGTACGAGAGTTGGCGGATGAATACGGAATGCCGTATCGGCTGGATCATCTTAAAGAAGCACTGCGCGCTGGCCAGAT
This sequence comes from Bdellovibrionota bacterium, assembly GCA_044237895.1. Classification (GTDB taxonomy): domain Bacteria; phylum Bdellovibrionota_C; class UBA2361; order UBA2361; family OMII01; genus OMII01. The sequence continues at coordinate 30,066 of JBIIEK010000007.1, read as the reverse complement.
TGACGTCGTTAAGCTGTTGATAATATCCGGTGTTCCAACCACTTACTCTCTACACGAGTGCTTAATGGCACCGCGAGAGAATGTGGAGATTCTCAAATTTCTAATTCAACAAGGTGCTCCCCTTGACTACCAGACCATCCCTCGGGCGATTCGATTAGGCTATCTCGACTCCGCTTGTTTGTTACTTGCCTACGACAAATCGTCTTCGTTGTGGCGGTTTGCGGCTTACCGGTTAGGCGGAATGGCTGATGGGCACGAGCTCGTAGAAAATCTGTGCGCTCTCGTACACCCAAAGTTCAGAAGGGATGTTATAGAAATTGCGATGCTGGGAGCGGTTTCAGGCAATAACCCCTCTGAATTAGCCCGTCTTAGGGACCTGGGCGGCTCCGGCGATCGCATCGTCTGGAACGGAAGAGAGCAAACTCTGCAAGATAGAGAACTGGTGGCCGATAATCTCCGAAATGCGTGCGTGCAAGTACCGATCTCTGCCCGGTTCCCCTTGCTTGTAAGGGAGGCTGAGATAGCCCCATCATATCGAGTCGCGATTGACAAGTTACTTTGCACCTTTCTTCTCGACTCTGCTGTGACAGCGCCACTCCAAATTTTTGAGCCAAAACGCGGAAAATCTTTCTGGTGCGCAGGAAAAACAGCTTCAACCAAAGCTGCCCCCGCGCAAGAGATTCAAGGAAGCGATGGCCCCTCTCGCTCGGTTGAGGCGCGGCGGCTTCAAGATGCCCATACACTATCCGAGCCGCTCATGACGACCTTCGGATTTCCCCTAGTTTCTTCGATTATCGACGCGTGCGTGGTCCACAATTCCGATGCTTTTCGAGCGATTCTCGACGGAAACCCGGCGGTGCTGGACCCACGCTTCCATATCTTGGAGCAAGTTATCGCCTCAGGTAGTCTTCCGCTCGTGAAAGTTCTTGTTGACGAGTATCGGGCGGACCCGCAGCAACATGAGGGCCTCCCGTTATCCATGGCGGCGCATGCAGGGTATGTAGATATTGTAGAGTATGTGATAGCCCGCGGAGCGAACGTTCGCGCTCATCATGACGCTGCTCTGATGGAGGCAGCTCGCCTCAGTAACGCGGAGGTCGTAAGAGTGCTAATTAAACATGGCGCCGACCCCCAGGCGCACAGAAGTAAAGCGCTGTATCTATGCTCCCAACAGTCTTCAAACCTAAAATCTAAGCAGGCCCTTCGCGCAGCTAAATTTCTTGTTGACGCCGGGGCGATTCCGGAAAGTCCCTGCATAATTAAGCCATATATGGATGAAACACCCGCCTGCCAGTACCTTCACCTCATGGCGGCGGCAGTCTCTCCTGAGTCCCCGCTGTGTCTCAAGAGGCTTGAACCGAGACTCTCCGATGAGTACATAAACTTCTCGCTGCCCCGCCTAGCCTCTAACCCTATTTTTCGCTTCGCATCAAGCTGTGCTGCCGTCGCCGCTCGGTTGGATGCTACGATCGAATCGCCAGACTTATTCGTAGCCTTATTTACGCGAGGGGCTTCGAAGGTCCTCGACGGTAAATTGGGAAGGTTTCGGGATCTTGCTGATTCAGTTGAGGCTGACGTCGACGTCTTTCAGGATATCGACGATCTCGTGGATGGAGCTCTATGGGATGCGATCGTCCCTCTCCTGGGGGCACAGACCGATAAGCCAACGCTCGAATTTGAGAGTCTTATCTTGGAGAGAAAAGCGGAACTGCGGAACGTTGTGTCCCGGGAGTTATTTGCGGAGCGACCTCTTCCTGAGATATTTAAACTTGGAGTAGCCTGGCACCGCCCGGATAAAAGAATTCCATTGGATGCTCAGCCGCTCAAACAGCACGCCGAGTGGTATCCAATAATGGAGCGCACTGACCTCGATAACGGATATTCGGTAGAAGCCTTGATTGATAATGCGGCTCTTCAGCGAGAGGGAGCGATAATGCATCACTGCCTCGGTACTGGAGGTTACGGTACTCAGTGTCTACTTGGGGAAACTCACGTACTGTCTCTAAAGCGATTTGATGAGCCCTGCGCCACTATTGAACTTCGCAAGGTCAAAAAGAATTTCGGTGAAATTGAAGTGCGGGGTGAGAGATGGTTGGCATTTACTCAATTTTTTGGCGCTGGTAACTCAGAACCCGATGGAGAAGCGCGATCCGCATTCAACAATCTCCGACGCATGATTCATGGCAGGGAGGTCGCGTTATGTGAGGGAGCATGGGGAGAGACCGTTGAAAGCGCGGAAGCGCGACGTCGATTAGGCATTTCGAAGCTTGAAACTATTACGGGGATAAGAACCGGGGAGTTTCCTACGTTAGCGTTGGCGCACTACAGCGGGACAATCACTGTCCCAACGGCGACACGAGATGCCTCCGGGCGACGCACGATAGTTGGTCTTCTGGATCCGCAGACAGTTGACCGTATTATGCATCATTGTAAATCGGTGCTTGAAAATTCGTTCAAAAACCCCAGGCGGGCCCACGAACAAGACCCTCCTCTTGCGGAAGTTAATCTTACCAAGCAGCCTTCTTCGATGAGATTATTAGCCTGGGAATTCGAAAATGAGTTAAAGAGACTAAGAGCTTCATGCGTCGGCATATTAAGCCCGAACTATCTCCCCAGAGTGCCGTTTTCATGGAACGAGCAACCCAATCTAAGATTCAAAGTGGGCGGAAAGAAGCTGATTGCTCACCCGTTCCTTGAATAAAAGTGCGCCGACAAAAAATAACATCGGTGTAGGGATGCCCGAACGGATGCAGATATAAAGCACCCGGAAAAAACCGTTCAGGCATCAAAGGCGCCACGGCAGAGGAGGGCTTTCACCTATTCTGTCGTAGCGTTCGCTAGCGATAATCCGGGGTATGGACTGTAATTGTGGTTGTTTGTCTCTCTCCACGAAAGTACCTCGTTATATCTTAGTAGTTCAGGCTTTTACCTGTCTGGATAGTTTGCGACGAGATCTAAGGGACCGGCTTTTGGAGCTACAGGATCCATAACTACAACACCCTTGAATCTCGCCATGATGCTGTTGAAGGAATTGTAAAGGTCAACCGAATCCTCAATTGCTAAAGGGTCCGCAACTTGAAGGTCAAACGTGCCGCGAGGGTCGCGACGTTCAACTTTAGCCAATTGTTGTGAGGTAGGCTGACAGCGCGCAAGGCTCCAGTCGCGACGCAACTGCACGTCGTAGTCTGAGGTTGATTGGATGGGAATAGTAAGAATCCCTAGCACTGTGGCGCCGAAGGGGTGACCTCCCCATCCATTGACGAGCATCTCGCGAACGACGCTCGTGGTTACAATCTCTTCCAACGTGAAGTTATACTCAGTCAGAAAACGAGAAACCACCACGAGGGCGGCGTCACGATTTGTACCTCTAATTTCCCGCAGAACTGTATTAACTGCCTCAAAGAGTTGGACTCTCGTGAGAGGTCCTCACTTTGACTGAGGAGAAGAGTTTTCGGGTGGCTAAAGAGTTTGAAGGTATCGGTATTGGATTGTTTGGGGCGATTGAGTGGAGGGCTAGCCCCCCTCTCCCCACGACGCCAGGAGCTCTTCGGCTTTGGTCACGATATCGGCCGGAGAAGAGAGGGTTGTATAGTTTAAGTGGTGAATGTGATCGCTCGGCACAAACAGCCCTGAGACGGTGTAGTTGTTTCGGTGAAAGTTCATGCTGACGCAGTACTCGGAGACCTTTCGCTCGCCCCACCGTGGAGAGCAGTTTCTGTATTGCTCGAAGGGGCCTGGAAGGGGTTTCCACAGCTCGTGCGTTAGTTTTGTTGTTAGGTTGAACATATCGACGATGCCAACATCTTGCTTTGCGCCCTCAAAGACGGAATTGCCGGCTATTGGAAAGGCGTCTGAGAGCTTAAAGAGCATGGCGGTGCCGACGTTTTCAGGACGAAGGCGGGTTGTTACGTCTATGAGCGAGCTCCCAAGCAAGATATCGGCGTCTATATTGAAATTCCAGTCGTACTCTCTTCCAAGATCGTAGATCTGCATCCTCTCATAATTGATCGGATAATCTGGAAAGCGGCGTTCGGTAATGCGATTAAAGTCCGCGCCGATCTTTTTGGCATACGCCTCTATGCGTGGAAGGGTAACCGCGCAAAGGTCGGGCGCGTAATCAAGGGTAGCGAGAACGTGAACGCATCGCTTATTTCCGAGGGGTGGGGCACTCATACAACCCGAGTATAGAGGATAGAGTGCTTGAGGGGCTAGGGCCTCCGTTTGGGGTGGTTAGCCCCCCTCCCCTCTGGTACTTTTGTCTCCATGAAACCAACAGACATCATTTCGTATCTCCTTCCCTATCTCGTTACGGCCGGAGCCTATAGCGACCAGATTCAAAGCGGCGTTGGCACCCACGGAGCGAAGGACGGCGCGACCATCTTTCATCACGCGCTCTCAGACGCAGATATTACGATCCAGAGCTTTCTTGAGGTGGTGCTGCTTGCGAAGTTTCCCACGCTTAATTTCTACTCAGAAGAGCAAGCCGTTTCGTTAAACCGAAAATACTTCTCGGGGAGTTCAGAGCTAGAGGTTCTCCTTGATCCTATCGACGGCACTCGGTGGTATGTCGATAATCGAGATCGGTATCAGATCATCGTTACCATTCACGACGAGCTGGAGATCGTTGGGGCTGTCATGTACATGCCACGGCGCGGGATGGGTTTCTGTGCAGCAAAGGGCACGGGAGCGTGGCGCTTGACGCGCGAGCAGATGCTTTCCGGTGCGGTCGGCGAGCGGCTGGACGTGTCGAAATCTGTGGGGCCAGTTCTTACGTTCAACTCGCCCGATGTAATGGAGCGATTGAAAGGACATGTGCCGGCCGTAGACCTCCTTGATTCTTACGTTCATGACGGAGGGCGGCACTGCTCAACAGACATTCTTGAGGGGTTGGCCACTGGAGTAGCGCATGCAAGCTGCCAAGCGATTGATGGTGGCGCGATCGGTTTCATCGTCAGTGAGGCGGGCGGGGTGATGACAGATTTCGCGGGGACGCGACCGAAGAGCTTCCGAGATACGGACGCAAGGACGCTGCCCAACATACTCGTCGCTACGAACGAGGATGTACACCGGCGACTGATGAAGGCGTTGGGGTGATTGGGGCTACCCGGCTTTTGAGTAGTTATCCGCCCACCGGATTTTCAGTGAGCGGACACCCTTGTAATACCTACTTTTTGTCTCCTGCAATTTGTTGAGTGAGTCGATTCACCGCAGCGAAGAGAGCGCTCACTGCCGCGCCCTCCAGTTACCGTGGCTCCTGGCATATAAAGAAGAGCTCTTCCGTCTCGTCGGTTGGTTTCTTTCGGTCCGGATCGAAGAGAGAGACTCGCCGAAAATATTTCGCGAGCTCTTTTATTATCTGCGGTGTTGGAACAACGATTTCGGGGATGAGGAGTTCGTGATGACGAAACAGATCCCCCTTCTCTCTCTTAAAGAGTTTTAAGTTCACCCTGTAGCGATAGCGACGAACTCGTTGCACGTCGACAATTGAGGTCTCGTTCTTAAGGATCTCCGCGAATGCTGGCTCGGTTCGATATCGCTCCATCTTCGCTTCCGTGTTGACGTCGAAGATGAACACGCCATTCGGGTTGAGGTGCGCGTGTGCGTTGGCGAAAACCTTCTTCCACGCTGCAAAGCTGGTGACGTGGTTGATCGTATCAAAGGGGCATATCACGGCGTCGAAGCGCTTCTTAAGATTAAAAGCGGTGATGTCTCCGACGGAGACCTTTGCATTCGGAGCTTTTTTTCGAGCCAGCGCAATCATGCCAGCGGACAGATCGATGCCCGTCGCGTCGTAATGATTCTCGAGGATCTTGAGCATGCTCCCTGAGCCGCACCCCAGTTCAAGAAGCGTTTTGGCCTTAGGGGCGAATCCTTTCAGGAGCTTTCGGAGGAGCAGGGCGATCTCCTCTCGTTGTCCAACAACCGAGTCGTAGTGCTTCGCGAATGTGTCGTAGTTGTTCATGGAGCGAACGTACCGTACTTTCGCTTCTCACGCGACAGTGTCTCGGGGTGGTATCGTTCTGTACGTGGCGATCAGCGGCTCAGGACGGCTACGGCCACCTGAAGCTCTGCTCCGAATGCGCACAGCAGGATCTTATCGTAGTTGTCAGCGAGCGGACGGTTCATGATGTCCTCTAGGCCGAGGAAGCACGCAGCACCGGATATATTTCCGATCTTCGTAATGCCGTCGACATAGAGCTGTTCCGGCTTTATGTCGAAGGTCGGGATAAGTTCGTTGATCATGCGGATGTTCGCTTGGTGAGGAATGACATAGAACTCCTCGAAGTTAGTGATGCCGACGAGCTCCTTCACTCGTGGAGCGATGCGGGTCCCGAACTCGAAAACTCCCCTGCCACGCATCTGCAAGAGGCATGGGCCGGTGCTTCCCGCCTCGCGGGCGGCCAGTGGATTCGGAAGGTTGATTACTGCAACCTCCTCTCCGGCGTAACATTCAGACGCTACGTGTTCGATCACAAAACCGCCTGTGGCCTCTGGATTATTAGTCACCACTACCGCGGAGATTCCGTCACTGAAAAGTATGGCGGTCTTCCAGCTCTCGGGATCAAGCATTCGGCTGATATGATCTCCGGTGACAAGAACGTAGGTGCTTACCTTCCCACGCGCTGAGTCAGCGAGAAGTTGGTTGAAGCACGCTTGTAACGCTTGAACTCCGCCAGCGCACCCCATTCCAACGTTGCAGGCGAGGACGTGTTTAATGTCCAGTTTCGCCGCTACCATCGGCGCGAGGGTTGGCATGAGGTAATCGGTTGTGGGATTGCAAGAAGAGAAGATTCCGCTGACCTGCGAAAGTTCAACGCCAGCGTATTTAAGCGCGTCCAGCGCTGCGTCGCGCGCCAGCGTTACGAGGTTCTCGCCGGGCCCCATGCGGTGCAATTTGGTAACTCCAGAGAGGTTCGTTACGGTTCCTGGATCGCGTTTGAAATGGTTTTCGAGGCTCTCAGCAGCGATGATGGTTGAGCCCAATCGATGCGCGACCCCAGTTATTCGGATTTTCATAAACTCCGGCCCTCTTTTGCGTGCCCCGGGATAATACCCCATCTTGGGTACTTAGGAACGGTATGAGCCTGAAAAAAACCGTTTTTTAACGATAAAACGTGTCTTGACTGGCCCTTATAGAGGGCGCGAGCCGTCCCTTTTTGGGGCCTAATGCTGGCCGTGCAATAGGGTCAGGGCGCTAGCCTCAAGGTCCGCTTCGTAAAAAAACCGTTCTAGGTTCTGGGTGAGCTCCTCTTGACCCGCTTGATCAAGCTCTCCACGTCTATCATTCTCAAGTTTATCCACTATTTCTTGAATTTTACCGGTTACGGCGCGGTACTCAGCGCCATATTCGCCGATGGAGGCTCTGGGGAAGACCGTTCGATTCGTAAGCGAGTTGTGAAGCGTGTACGCCTCGCTTGCAAGCCTCGACGAGGGCTCCGGTTTTCCGGCCGCCTTTTCCTTGCGGAGCCATTCTATTGCGTGGTTTGCCCGCTGAAGCTTGCAGACAACTTCAATTCGCGCCAACGCCTGGCGAGCCTCTTGAGGGTCTTGTCTCTCCACAGCTGCTATCAGGGCGGTGTGATCAAGCGCTATGAGCCGTGCAAACGCCAAGAATGGGCGTACATCCATGTGTTGTATCCCCGCGATGGGGAGCCCCATCCGACGGATCAACGACCGCGCCGCAGCGTGCCGTTCGGGATCGGTTACACATGTCGTGCTGAAGAGCCCTCCCGGTTTGGCGATCTCGTGTACTAATGTCTCAGCAGCTTTCGGGAGCGCCTCTCTGAGGTCTTTAAATCGCTTGATGTGGGAGTTGATAGTGTCCTTGAGAAGGAGCCTATCCTCCTCGTTATACCTACTCTTAAACGGAATGGTCATGACTCTGCGCTCAAGTCGAGTGGCGCCAGCAACCATTTGAGCGAGCATTTTACCGATATTCTTATCGCCATTCTGGAGAGCGGTATCTATCTTTTTGAAGAACTCGTCCGCCTTCTTCTTTTGGGCATTAGTAACCTTGCCGAGGGCGGCTCTGGTGCGATTCGTAAGCAGGGTCAGCTCCGCACGGAGCTCCGCTTTCTCTTCGGGAGGGGTGTCCTTACGCCAATCTTCGTTAATTTTAGTATTGAGGGTTCTCCAGTCGATGCTGAGATCTCGTACCTTGGCTATCTCAGCGTCGTATCCGCGAGTTTCGTGCGATGTTTTGCGGTAGGCGGCGTAAACTGTCGAATAGAATTGGACGACCTTGTGTGGGGGTTCCCACGGGGCGTTGCGATCTTTTGAGCGCTCTGTATCGGCCCCTCCATCATCGCGGAGGATAAGCACAGAGCCAAGCAGTCGTGCGGGAAGTGGGATGGCGTTGGGATACAGGGTTCCCTCTCCTGTCGAGGGTTGACCTAACAGTCGAACCCGCTGATTTCGACCGCCAACAGAACGGGTTGAATCGAAGATCGCTTTAATCGCTTCAACGACCGGCTCAGATGATTTCGTTTGCAGAACACGAAGGGCGTCTGGGCTTCTGTTTGGCCACGTAACGATCCCTAAATCCTGGAGTAGCTTGCTTGGAAGTCGGTCTCCGCTAACGAGGCACGGATGAACGGAGCAATTGTTGAGCTGGTGGGCGGTGAGGAAGCTTACCCCGGTGGCGCCATCCGTGACCCTCGGAATGAGGAAATTATCAGGGTCGGAGAAGAGCTCCTGGAACCGCTTGAAGCGGGAGTCTGGAAGCTCTCTCCAGAGGTGTTCGATGAGCCGATCCCCCGTCAGCCCACCGATCGTCATGAACCGCACCTCGCGAACGCTCATGAAGTCCTGCTCCCATGTGCGGCCGGTGAGGTGCAGGTACCGAGCCCGCTGCGTGTCTGTCGAGCTTATCTGATCGAGCGTCTGTTGCTTGGTCAGGGCGCGTAGAAGCGAGGCGGCCTGTCGAGGGTTTACGGGGTCGGTTATCCCTTCAATCTGCTCATTTACTTGGGTTCTTAGCTCAGTGAAGGTGCGGTTTGCTGGTATTGCCATGGCGGTAAATGAACCTAACTTTGAGCGTTAGTCAAAGGCCGAGATTAATACGTGTCGGAATGTGTCCTAACCTGATAAAAAAGCAGCTAGATGCAAAGTTTTAGACCGATCTGCAACCGAACGTGCTAAGGTCCACTCCCGATGGGCGATTTAGGATTACCCGAGATTACTACAAACCTCATCTCCGGCGTTGAAGAGGAGATGACAGCGAGCCGCTCTCTCTCTGCTTCCTATGCTCTGGGTGCGGGGCGCAGAGCGATGTCCGCGTCCAATCGTCCACTCTATCATTTTACTCTCCACAGTCCTCCCCGGCTTCAAGAGGAGTCTCGCGGGGTCTTGCGTCTCGCCTCGCGTGACGTTGAATGTGTTGTTCTCTCGCGAAGGAGTGATGGCCTCGATATAGCTACCTTCGACGATCTTGGGGACGAAGTTTCTTCGGCGACCCTGATAATCACCAAGACAGATGTTCTGGATGTTCTCGCTTCTCGACTCCGCGCTCTTTCAGAGGACGAACGATATAATCAGCCTCTCATGAATGAGCTCCTCTCATCCGATGGCGCGAACCTCTCCGACACGGAAGATGGGTACGTGGCGGCCCCGGAGGACCTGACAAGCGATCAGAAAGAAGCCGTTCGAGTTTCGCTCTCGCGTCGAGTCACCTTTTTGTGGGGCCCTCCGGGAACCGGGAAGACGGTAACGTTAGCGGCGATAGCGTGGCAGCTCTTCCAGAACAATAAGCGCATCCTCATCCTTTCACATACTAATCACGCGGTAGACGGGGTTCTTGAGGCGCTGTGCAAGCGAATCGTTGGGCGAGCCCGTATGGCGCTCCCTGAGGCTACTATTCTCAGGCTCGGAACTATCGCACGGAGGTCTCTGGCTGCTTCGTTTGGCGAGCAGATCTCGCTTGACGCTCTCATTTCACTCAGAGCTCGCAAGGCAGCGGAGCGAATCGAGGGGGTTCGTAAGGAGTTGAGCCTTGTTGACCGATCTCTCTCTTCACTCGAAACGAAGCGGCAAGCCGCTGAACATCTTACCCTCCTCAAGGGTGAAATGCTCTCGCTTCAGGAGGCATACACGAAGGCTCGCCTCTCCGAGGGGGCCCTAAAAACGGTGCTGCGTATGCTCCATATACGCTATGGCGAGCCCACTGATGGCACCTCCATTCGAGATCTAGAGCGTGCAATAAAGAAACTTACGAGTGATATCCTCTCATGCACCGAGCATCTGGATGGTCAGACCTCCGAGGATGTTGCGGAAGAGGTTGAAGATCTCTCGTTCCGAAGAGCCCAGTTACAGGAAGCCATAACCGATCTTGAGGAAGCTCAGGGGCAGAGCTCAGAGGCGCCTGTTGAGAACGCTCGAGTAGTCGCGTGCACCGCTTCGCAAGCTATTCTCCGCATCCAGAGCTTGAAGGATTTCGATGCGGTATTAATCGATGAGGGCTCGATGCTTCCCCTCCCCGCCACAATCCTACTTGCTGGGTTGGCGCGGGAACGAGCGGTCGTTGCGGGTGACTTCCGACAGCTTCCCCCTATCTCTCTCTCTCAGAGCCCGGCAGCTCGCCAGTGGTTCGCGCGTGATATCTTTGATGCGGCTGGGATCGTCGACAAGGTTGAAAACGGGGAGGGAGATAAGCGGCTGGTATCGCTTACATCGCATTTCCGGGGCCACGAGACCCTTTGCCAGCTTATTAACGATCGGTTCTACGGTGGTAGACTTGCGGCCCGGAGCTCTCAACCTCCCCCGTGGAAGGATTCAGAGGCGCCCTTCGGTCTGTCCGAAAGCTCGATCGTTCTTGTTGATACAAGCGGTTTATCGCCGCGAGGCCATACGTGCAACGCTTCGAAGGTGAATCTCCTTCATGCGTTAATCGTTCGAAAGATCGTCGGAACGCTTCGTAACGCCGGGATGGTGGAGCATCCTGGAGATCTCGGCGTTATCGCGCCGTATAGGCCTCAAGTCTCGCTGATTGAGGATCTCCTTCGAGAGTCGGGCTTGGAGAACGTTACCGTTGGAACTGCCCACCGTTTTCAGGGGGGTGAGCGCCGAAGTGTGGTCCTCGATCTCACCGAGAGCGCTCCACACACCATCGGATCTTTCCTCGGTCCACGCTCCCTGAGAGATGTCGGAGCGAAGCTTCTTAATGTTTCGTTGAGTCGCGCGCAACACAAGCTTGTCGTGGTCGCAAACCTTCATTATCTGCGTGAAACTCTCGGAGAAACGATGATCTTGCGGGGCGTTCTCGATGACATTGAACGGCTTGGGCGAGTTGTCGATGCTCGTGAACTGGTTGATGAGGGTCTCGTGCCGTCTGCTAACAACGATCGACACGAAGAGCCGTCTCCTACTCCGTTCCAACGGTTCGACCAAGATTCGTTCGTAGCCGGACTGGTTGCGGACATTGGGGACGCTCGCAGTTCTATCTCCATAGGCACTCAGTCGGTAACGGCTCGATCGGCTCACGTCATAAGCACTGTTCTTCGGCCAGTGCTCGCGAAGGGGGTTTCGTGCGAGGTTCATACGCCCGTTCACGACGCCGCAAACGAAGGGGTGAGGGTTATCGAAGGGGCCGGCGTCGGGGTCGCTCTTGCCCCGGTCGACGTAACACAGTGCGTTGTCCTCGATGATGACATCCTTTGGTTTGGTACCATCGCGCCGCTTGGGTGCGTAGAAGCAACAGGGGGCACTATGATTCGGGTGGTCGGCCGCTCAGCGGTCGAGGAGTTCCGACGGGCTCACGAGTGGCTTCGTCGTGAGCCGACAGCACCTCGGGCGGTGGGGAACCTTTAGTCCCCGTAGTCGCTGGGGTGGCCGCCTTAATGAAGGGTTCTAATAGCTCTTGAAACTGCTCAGTTGTGGCGAGGCAGCTGATGCGGACCGTTCTGTGACCCATATCTTTGAAGTATGGGTCCCTTATTTTGTGGTCGGTTCTTCGTTTGATAGGCTCCTGATGGTGCTTTCCGTCTACCTCGACGATCAGGTACCTCTCATTTGGAAGCTTCACTAAAAGATCGACATCCCAACCGTCGATGAATGATGTGTTGATTATGGATACCCCCGGGATGCTCTGGATCGCCTCCAAGGCTCGCCCCTCCGCCTTGGACTTGCTTTTGTATGCGGAGGCGTGAGCAGAGGGAGCCAACCGTTCCAGCTTCGCAGCGAGGTGCTCGGGGATCTGCTGTCGATAGAGAGCGAAGGTCTTGTTTATCGTCGCCCAGCTAGTGACTCCTTCGTCTGTACCCGAAGTGAAGGCGAGCTTTCGATAATCGGTCTTTCGAATGGTGTCCCAGATGCTTTTAACGAAACCGGAGTACTGCTTGGCGCACGGCGCCAACGCCAGAAGGCCAGTGCAGAGAAAGGCTACATCGGAGAGCGTCGTCAACCGTTCTTCGGGGTACTGCACCTGCGGTCTTCGATCGTACGCTTGTGCGAGGAGAGACCGAAACGGTGCGTGCATCGGTCCTGCGGTTATGTCGAGCGCATTGCTGAAGTTGTAGAGTAGCATGCCAAGGGCGCGAGCGTTTAGGTTCCCTTCCATACCCGATATGCCCTGCCGTATAAGCTCAAACGAGCGAGCTATTTCTGACTGGGTAGCCGGTCCTACCTTCTGAAAGTCTATCCCCTGAAACGCTGAGGTTATCGCGACAACGGATTGGTTATTGAATTTTTCGGTGCACGCAGCGAGGCGATCGTTAAGGCCCTTAAGAGTTTTTACGAGGTGATCCTCCTCTTCTGGTCCGTTCGTCCATGAGCAGATCCCTTTCATCGCGCGAAATGAATCTCCTACGACCTCGAGAGCGTCTGCAAATTTCACGGTGGAGGTCAGGCGAGTAAGCTCGAAAGCGTATTCGCACAGGGACCTCTGCCCCGCGGGAGAGAGGTAGACCGACTGGCATTCTCCCAACGGCGCGAAGAGCATCGAGTGGAAATATTCGATACTGGGTGCCTCGTGGCTCGATTTGACTATCTTGGTGAGCGAATTAATAAGTTGTTCATCGAGCCCTTCATTGTTTGGGCCAGACAGAGTGATCGCCTTCAGCAGCGGAGGCAGCGTTGAGCAGATATTGCTCATGGAGATCGTGCTGAATGACTCATTCTTGGCTAAGGATGTGAGTTTTTCCGTGAGAGCCTTTGCGGTCGCAGCTGCGGCCGCCCCCATTCGCTCCCATGAGGGATGCTTGGTGTTTAATGTGTACGTCGCGGTAACGACGTTAGCCGAGTTCCAGCGTCGAAGTCGCGATGGGTCCAGCTCATTGCGAATCCAATTCATGAACTCGGCGGCCGGTTTTTTGGACATCTTGAGGATCTCATCATTGAACGCAATTTCTGGTGCCTGTGCGTGCAACTTCTTTGGCACCTTACAAGCCGCCAGCGCGCTCTGAACGACGCTAATAGCGCGAGTCTTTAATGCCCTATCCTCCTGATTAGGAGGTTTAGGTATTTGGTTTACTGCGCCAAGGTCCTTTTTTATCAATTTCTCCAACTCTAATGGGGTTTGGGCGGCACGGTCTCGTGCAGAGAGAAGTATATCGGCGAGCGATTTTCTGTAGTCCGGGTCCGCGCCCGTGGGGATCGGCAAGCGCAGATCCGCTATGAGGGTCTGGATGTCGGTCAAGGGAATTCCAGAGACCCTGAAAGGATCGCTCGGGGCGCTCTTTTTTCCATTGTTGCTTGTGTTTGTCCCGGCCATGGCCAAGCTCCGTGTATAGTCCCTTACGGTATGGTTCCTTTCGGGACGGATGGGGCATTCAAAAGTAACGAGCGAGATTATTGCGAAGAACACCAACAATTTCGCTCAGATAGAGAGCGAGTGCGTTGTCCCAGGAGATCTGCCGTGATAGGCTGGGCGCCATGAGAACTCGTAGTACATTTGGGGAGATAACCGAACTTCTGCGCCAGCGCCACCTGATCCTTGATGGTGGGATGGGCACGATGATCCAGAGCTATAAGCTCGCGGAGGAGGACTTTCGTAACCAGTCGCTCTCCAAGCACTCAAAGCTCCTCAAGGGTAACAACGACCTTCTCAGCATAACCCGCCCAGATATTATTCAAGAGATCCATGCCGCGTATCTTCGCTCGGGATCGGATGTAATCGAGTCGAACACCTTCTCGTCTACCTCCATTGCGCAGGCGGATTACGGTCTTGAATCCCTTGTGAAGGATATTAACGTCGAGAGTGTGCGGGTAGCGAAGGCTGCCGTCGCTCAGGTCGTGGCGGAACAGCCGGGGCGCCGCTTCTACGTCGCGGGGGCGATAGGTCCTACAAATAGAACGGCCTCCCTCTCTCCGGATGTCAACAATCCAGCCTATCGCGCAACAACCTTCAAACAGCTTGAGGAGAGCTATTTTGAGCAGGCGTTGACTTTGGCTCAGGAAGGGGTCGATATCCTTCTCGTCGAAACGATCTTTGATACCCTGAACGCCAAGGCCGCACTCTTCGCAGTTGAGCGTGTGTTTAGAGAAACGGGCGTTCAGCTCCCCGTGATGGTGTCCGTAACCATTACTGACCAATCTGGCCGTACACTATCAGGGCAGACTGCGCAGGCGTTTTGGTATTCCGTGCAGCACGCAAAACCTCTAAGCGTAGGTATTAATTGTGCGCTCGGCGCGCACGAGATGCGCCCCTATCTTCAGGAGTTGGCCGCGGTTGCTCCGTGCTACATCAGCTGCTACCCCAACGCTGGTCTGCCTAATCCGCTCAGTGACACGGGGTATGATGAAACGCCCGCAGTTACTGCTGCAGCGCTCGGGGAGATCGCAGATGATCAGCTCCTTAACATCGTCGGAGGGTGTTGTGGGACGACGCCGGAGCATATTCGGGCGATTCGAGACCGTGTAACGGACCTCTCCCCGCATCAGTTGTCGAAAACGAGAGCGAGGCTTTCGCTCTCCGGGCTTGAGCCGTTGGTTGTCACTAAGGAGAATCCCTTCCTTCTCGTTGGAGAACGAACGAACGTCACTGGTTCACCAAAGTTTCGGAAGTTGATTGAGGATGACGATTTTGAGGGTGCTCTCTCCGTAGCTCGTCAGCAGGTTGAGAACGGCGCGAACATTATAGACATCAATTTTGACGAAGGGTTGCTCGACAGCGAGGCGTGTATGACGCGCTTCCTTAATCTTGTGGCGAGCGAGCCTGACATCTCTCGCGTCCCTATCATGATCGATAGTTCTAAGTGGTCGGTACTTGAAGCGGGTCTTCAGTGCGTACAGGGGAAAGGGATCGTCAATTCTATCAGCCTCAAGGAGGGCGAAGAGCGGTTTAAGGAGCAGGCGAGAGCCGTCGCGTCGTATGGTGCTGCGATGGTCGTAATGGCTTTTGATGAGAAAGGCCAAGCTGCTACCAAGGAAGATAAGGTGCGAATCTGTAAGCGTGCCTTTGATATCCTTACGAAAGAGGTCGGCATTCCGGCGCACGATATCATCTTCGATCCTAACGTTCTTACGGTCGCTACGGGAATTGAGGAGCACAACTCGTATGCTCTCGACTTCATTGAGGCGGTGCGGGAGATAAAATCTCAGTGCCCTGGATGCTTGACGAGTGGCGGCATAAGTAACGTCTCCTTCTCGTTCCGTGGAAATAACAAGGTGCGCGAAGCGATGCACAGCGTGTTCCTCTTTCACGCCATTCGGGCCGGTCTCGATATGGGGATCGTTAACGCCGGAATGCTTGAGGTCTACGAGGAGATCGAACCAGAGCTGCTTAAACGTGTTGAGGATGTCATCCTCAATCGAACCTCGCAGGCAACCGAAGAGTTGCTTGAATTCGCCGAGCAGTTCAAGGGGAAGTCTACAGAGCGAAGTAACGAGTCTGCCCTCGAATGGCGAAAGCTTCCGCTCAAAGAGAGGCTCTCTCACTCACTCGTGAAGGGGATCGTTGAATTCATCGAGGCCGACACGGAGGAGGCTCGTGTAGCTCTTGGTAGGCCCCTTGATGTTATTGAGGGTCCCCTGATGGATGGGATGAAACACGTAGGGGACCTTTTTGGCGCGGGTAAGATGTTCTTGCCGCAGGTTGTCAAGAGTGCCCGAGTAATGAAGAAGGCGGTTGCTTACCTTGAGCCGTTTATGGAGGCAGAGAAGGCGGCGAAGGGACGGAGTGAATCTGAGCGAACCTTTGTCATCGCCACGGTTAAAGGGGATGTTCACGATATCGGAAAGAATATCGTAGGAGTTGTCCTCGCCTGTAACGGTTACAAGGTCATAGATCTCGGGGTTATGGTTTCGATTCAGGAGATCCTAAAAGCCGCTCGTGAACATAAGGCGGACCTGATCGGCATGAGTGGACTCATCACCCCATCGCTCGATGAGATGGCTACAAACCTAAAGGATTTGGAGCGTGAGGAGTTCTCTACTCCGGTGTTGATCGGTGGAGCAACGACCTCGCGGGCGCACACTGCCATCAAGCTTGCTCCTCACTATACGGGGGCGGTCGTGCATGTTGCGGACGCCTCGCTAGCGGTTGAGGTGTGTTCCAATCTCTTAAGCGAGGATCGGAAGAAGGGCTATGTCAAAGACTTGAAAGCAGCTCAAGCGGAGCAGCGACGGGTTTTCGCCGCCGGGCGTGATGAGCTTAAATTCATCTCGATTGACGAGGCCCGACGGCGACGCATGGAGCCCTCTCAGGTTCCGCTTGAGATCCCTGAAGGTCTTGGCGTGCGCACCTTGAAAGATATCCCGCTCCATGAGGTGGCGAAGTACATCGATTGGTCGCCCCTCTTCTGGACGTGGGAGCTCAAGGGATCGTATCCCTCTATCTTCGAAAACGCTACGTATGGAGAGCAAGCGAGGGAGATATTCACTGAAGCGAAGAGGCTTCTCGATCGAATCGTTGACGAGAAGAGGTTCAGGCTCGAGGCGGTTGTCGGGATCTTTCCAGCGTTCTCGGATCGGGACGATGTCGTTACTGTGGATGTTGAGAGCAGAACGCAAGAGATAGAGCGTTTCTGCTTCTTGCGGCAGCAACGCGACCGCGAAGGGCTACCGAACCTATGCCTGTCCGATTTCATCGCCCCTCGAGGTGCACAGTCTCTTGATCACCTGGGCGCGTTCGCTGTCGTTTGTCACGGAGTTGAGGCTTTCGCAAAGATCTTCGAAGATGCGCATGATGACTACCAGTCGATCATGGTAAAAGCATTAGGAGACCGCTTCGCCGAAGCGCTTGCGGAGTTCGTCCACAAAGAGGTGCGGACTGTGTGGGGCTACGGCAAGAGCGAATCGCTTTCCGTGGAGGAGTTGATTCGGGAGGATTACCGGGGCATCCGACCAGCGCCTGGATACCCCGCCTGCCCGGACCATACCGAAAAGGGAAAGATCTGGAAGGTTCTCGATGTCGAGAGGCAGATCGGTCTCTCTCTCACTGAGAGCTACGCGATGTCCCCAGCAAGTAGCGTTTCAGGCTTCTATTTTGCTCATCCGGATGCCAAGTATTTCAATGTAGGTAAGGTCGATCGAGATCAGGTTCTGGATTACGCCAAGCGTAAGGGGATGTCGATTGAGGAAGTTGAGCGATGGCTAGCTCCGAATCTCGGATACTAGGGTACCGGATAAGCGAACGGATAGTATGAAAGAAGCGCTCGAGACACTCTCTGTAATTGTACCTCCACTCCTCCTGTCAGAGCGTGCGCAGGAGGCTTTTGGGGCTCTTTCAGCATCGCTGGCTCAAGATTTTGTTCGGTGTGTGTATCGAGAGTTGAAGAATAATCCTTCAAGTATCGATATAGTATCGGCTCTTTGTGAACGAGCCTTCGCAAGTGATGCGCCCCTCGCCTCTTGGGTTGGTGAGATAGTAAAGACCTCTCGCTGGTTGGAGAGGGAGGGTCGGTCGGCTCGTCTCGTTGATATGATCGACTACGTGTCATGCGCCGTAGAGGGGTCGGCGTTACAGAATGGTCACTCAGTTGAGTGGTACCTCTCAACGTATGGCTTTGAACGGAGCGTCCCACTCGCCTCACCTAGATTGGTGGGCGAGTCGTAAGCTCGGTTCGGACTCGCCTTTTATTGAGCTACCCACGAAGCTCGCGCAACAATTCTGTCCGTGCTCCGATAACGCTTCATGGTTGTTGGTAGCAGTGCAGCAGATATTCTTCCCCGCGAAAAACTCGCGATGTACGGCGCCAGGGCGCTCTCGGACGAGGAGCTCCTGAGTGTTATGCTCGGGAGTGGATCTCGACAGCGGAGCGTCTTTAAGGTGGCATCTGAGCTTTTGCCGGTGCTTGATGCTTCCAAAGTTGAGGACTTGGATCTGGCCCAATTAAGAGGCGTGCAGGGCATCGGGCCTTCAAAGGCGTTCCTTATAGCCGCATCACTCGAGTTCTCAAGGCGCAGGATACGACCGGAGGGTCTTAAGGTTACTCGCGCCTCGGATGTGTTACCGCTCCTCTCTCACATCGTCGACCGACCCCAAGAGCACGTTATTAGTATCTCACTTTCTGGTGCCCATGAGGTGATCCGAACAAGAACGGTAAGTATCGGGCTCTTAACAAGTTGCCCTATCCACCCGCGGGAGGTGTTCGTTGGTGCCATTACTGATCGCGCCTATTCCGTGATCGTTGCGCATAACCATCCATCGGGCGATCCAACCCCAAGCGAGGAGGATAAAAAGGTGACGGCCCAACTAGCAGTTGCGGCCGGAACTCTAGGGATAAACCTCCTTGATCACATCATCTTCGCCCGGCGTGGGTACTACAGCTTTCAGGAGCACGGACTTCTAAGACGGTGAGGTTTTGGGTTGAGCAGCCCTTCCCTTTTGGGTATTCTCCAAGCCCTCAAGAAAAGGGTGTCATGGGTCTTACGTCTGAAGAAAAGGTAGGAATAGAAACAGAAGAGGCGATCTTCTCCAAGGTCATACGCTCAGTCTCTGAACAGATCGTAAGGGCCGAAGACCGGCTTTACAGCGAGAATCAACGAGCTCGGGCCCTCACCTCTCAGATTCACGAGACTCGCCGAGTCGAAGATAAGGCGCTCCTCGCCTCTGACGAGGCGGTCTCACACGGACTCAAGGATTCGAAGAAGAGCGAGCTCGAGGTTCTTCGTAAGCAGCTCGTAAACCCCTACTTCGCTCGTGTTCAGGTTGAGGAGGATGAAGAGCGTGGCGATACGAAGATCATCGAGTACAAGCTCGGATTTTCGGCTAATCCGGATCTGCGCATCATCGATTGGCGACGGGCTCCAGTATCCAAGCTTTATTACGAGTATAAAGAGGGAGATGAATACGTCGAGGAGATCCTCGGGAGGGAGCGAACCGGAAAAGTGGTGCTTCGCAATCGCATCGAAGCAGATAAGGGAAGTCTGAAAGCTATTCAGAACCGTTATGGCACCTATACGTGGGACGCTAAGAGTGGTGAGTGGCGCTCAAGTGCCGGGTCATCTGCGAGACGAAAAGCGAGTGATGGGCACCTTCCAGAGATCCTCGCTCTCATCTCTGCCGAGCAATTCCGTAGCATCACGGTAGACGCCAATACGGCGATACTTCTCCAGGGCGTCGCTGGATCTGGAAAAACCACTGTGGCGCTTCACCGATTGGCGTGGCTCCTTCACAAGGATAATTCACCGCTCAGAGCAGATGAGTGTGTGTTTTTGATGTTAAGCCCAGCGCTTCGCCGTTACGTCGAGAATTCCCTTCCTTCGGTTGGAATTGAGGGGGTAAAGGTTCGAACGTACCACGAATGGACTGCGCGGACTTTGCAAAAGCTCGGTTCCGGTGTTGAGCTCCATCGACCATCGGAGCCGATCCCGGCGGGCGTAAACCGTTTAAAGCGTTCCCTCACCCTGTTAAAATCCCTGGAGCGAGTTGCCGCGAGCCGGCCATCGGCGGGACCTGTCGATATTGAGCAGGTCAAGTCCGATCTACTTGCCGCCCTTGAGCGGACCGACGAGTTGGTTGAGAACGATGAACACAAACTCCTGAGAGCGGAGACGGTGCGGGAAGCGAGAGAGTGGACGCGACGTAATTTTTCCGAAGGGGTTTTTGATTGGGTAGACGACGCACTTTTAGTCCGGGCGTATCAGGTGCGGGTTGGCGGAGTTGTCAACGAACGTGGGGAGATCGGAACGTACGGCCATGTTATCGTCGATGAGGTGCAGGACTTTTCGCCCGTCGAACTCTCTACGATCATCGGCGCGGTGAAGGAACACAAGGATCTTACACTGGTCGGTGATACCTCTCAAAATATCGATGAACACGGATCGTTTCCAGGCTGGGAGAGGCTTCGTAAGCACTGGAACTTTAGCGGAGATATGTCCACCTACGTGTCTCTGGAGATAAGTCATCGGTCGACCCTGCCGATTATGAGGCTCGCCGATCACATTCAACAGCGATCCATGGTAAAAACTGGTCGCCCCGGCCGAACGCCGATCTGGTTCAAGTGTCTTGGTGAGCAGCACGGTATAGAGTACGTATTAAAGTGGCTATCTCGCGCTGTTGAGTTGTATCCAACAACGGTGACGGCCGTCCTCTGCGCGACGCCAGAAGAGGCGAAATTCGCGTATCGCATGCTACAACCCACCTTCGGGCCGATCGTACGGCTCGGAGACGCCTACTCCTTCTCGTTTGAGGAAGGGATCCTCGTAACTGACGTGCGCCAGGTTAAGGGACTCGAGTTCTTCTCAGTGCTCCTGTGGAACCCTACGCCTCAAGGCTATCCGTCCAACGACCTGGGGCGAAATCTTTTGTATGTTGCTAGCACTCGTGCGGAGGAGAACCTTTCCATAGTAACGTGGGGACGCCCCGCCTCAATGCTCCCGCCCTTCGGCACATCCAAGCTTATCCGTTCGATGGATATGACTATCGTTGACGACGAGGCAACCGAGTAGGTTTCTGTTCGTATCAGATCGTTTCATCGCCACTCTTTTCGGTGGTGTTGTACCCAAATCTTTGGTGTGTAACTGTAACGCCCGCACAGTTATCTCTCTCTTTGGTGACGCATTGCCCCCTGAAACCCCTCACAACCCACATTTTGTCTCGATTTCGTCGGACTCGGTCACGCCACCGCGAGTGGCTGGACGTGCTCGAATCGACACCCTGTTGGAGGATATAACCCCTCAATCGATCGCGTCTCTCTTGGAGTTTCTCCCGACGATTGAGTCTACACCCCTACTATCATACGTCGGGCACCGCCTCGGAGAGGTGTGTCGGCCTGAAATCGCTCCCGTTATTGAGCGGGGCTTGAGAATGAAGTCGGTTCATTTTCTTGAGGGGTGTCTCTCAAAGCTCGCGACCCGCGAATATGAGCGTTTTGTGCAAAAGCAAACGCCCCTTCTGGAGGGTGAGAGGTTTGTCGAAGTACGGAGACTCCTCGGCGAGATCTGTTGTGAACCGAACTACATGGTGTCTGAAACCGCGTGGGCCTCTCGTCATCACGAGGTTCTAGCTATAAGCGCTCTGCCACTCTCTATCCTCCGGCGGTGCGCCGGACCTGAGGTCGCGGAGGTCGCGGTGACAGCTTTTACTCGAGGTGGTATCGGTCCTTACATGAACCGTAAGGCGCTCGACCTGCTCAAGCTCTATGAGGAGCGGTCTACAGAGCGCGTTCTGAGCGAGGGAGATATCCTCCTGGTTGCGACGGTTCTTGATGAAAACCTCCGCGATGAAAACATACATGCGTCGCTTATCAGTCTCCTTGACTCATGGTTGAGTAAAGGGTCTGACGTGGATGCGGGGAGCGTGCGAGATCTCCTCCTCTATGAAGTTGATCTTCTCACTCGCAACGGTTCAATCGATTTCGACACGGAGCTCCCCAGGCTGTTAGGGGCGCTGAAGCTCCTTCGGCATTTTAAGGACGACGGCGTTCATCGACTCATTACCCGAGCGGTGGAGTTAGAGGATCCAACTATATCCCCCGTAGCGCTACTTTGCCTCCGCGATGCGAAGGTATCGTCGTTAGAGAGGTTGGCCGAATTAGTGAGTGCTGACGTTGATGAACACGTTCGCTATCGCGCGCTTATGGTCTTTGGGCAGAGTATCTCGTCGATCGCAGACACCCTCTCCTTTTCGGTCCTTGAGCGGTACCTGAAGTATTCAGACGAGATGCTTCGTTCGAGCGGAGCTATCGCTGAAACTGCAATTCGAGAACGGAAGCTTCTTCTGGAGTGCGCATGCCGGAGGTTTTATTCTGAACCGTTAGGTGGCCCATTCATGAAATCATTGTTCAGCGCCGCGGTCGATACGAGTGAGGAGCGCGCTGCAGTTAAGTCGTTCGCCGTCAACGTATTCGGGCAGATTGCGCAAGGTCGACGATTGCCACCGATCTGGCTGTACGATGACTTCGATCGGATTCTAGCGCTCAGAAGGGTTGCTGACCACCTTGAGGCCCGGTTAAGAGGCATTGGTTTTCCCGACAACATCTCGCCCGCCGATCAGATTCGAAACCTCTTCTTCGCCTCCGGTCCGCGCCATTACGGCTTTGAGATCGATTTCTCGTAACGACCCACGCCACATTTGAGCCTGTGCTGCGCAAGAGCAAGGATGTGTGCTTCAATGCTTGTATGAGGCGAGTGCGCGAATGGATCGAGTAGAGCTGCCGGAGGTTGCTGCGTCTGAGAGGCTCTTAAGGACGAGAAGTCGTCGAGGTCACTCGCGTTGAAGAGGTGAGCTTAATCGTGCCGCCCCCGTCGTTAAGGATGGACTCTCGCACGTCTGCATGGTCTGTCTCAACTATTCTTACGCCTGCTGAGATCTCCGCGCAGGTGTCGATCGAATCCGGATCTCCGGTTCCAAGTTCAGCAAACTTCCGGCGCGTGGCGTTAAGCTGACGCGAGGTCCCGACAGCCTCGTTGTAGCCCTTAACTACGTTTTCAAGCCCTTTGCCGACGTGTGCGAATCGGTCCATGAACCGTTGCATCCGCTCGAATAGTTCGGTGCCGAGCTTCTGAATCTCTCCAGCGTTTTGTTGTACCCGAACCTGCGTCCATCCGCACGAAACAGCTCGCAGGAACGCGATGAGGCTCAGCGGCGTTGTAAGAACGACCTTATGCTCCTCGGCATACTTCAGCAGATCTGAATCCTCCTCCATCGCGGCGAGAAAGATACTCTCGGAGGGGAGAAATATCAGGGTATACTCGAGGGCCGGTGAGAAGATAGCTGGATAGTCGCGCTTAGCCATCGACTTAATGTGTCCGCGAACCGCAGAGACGAGCTCCTTCATCTTGGCAGAGCGCGCAGCTCCGTTCGGCGCGTCGAGTGCCTCTAGGAACGCCTTCGTCGGAGTCTTTGCGTCTATGACGACCTTGAGCCCGTTCGGCAGCTTTACGATCATGTCGGCTCGGACTTGATCTCCATCGACGGAGGTCGCCCCGTATTGAACAGAGAAGTCGCAATACTCAACCATCCCTGCAACCTCGACTACGTTCCGAAGTTGTCGTTCACCCCAAACGCCCTGCACGCGCGAGTTGCTCAGAGCGCTTGAGAGCTTTGAGGTCTCTCCGCTGATAACGTGATTGATGGTAAGTAAATGCTCGATCTGTTTCTTTATCTCCGTGTCTCCAGCAATTCGGAGCTTCTCAAGGTCCTTCACGCTTTTGTCGACCTCGGTGAGCTTGTCAGCGATCGATCTGCCGAGATTGTCGAGAAGCTTTTGACCGGAGTCGATCTGGGTGCGGTTAGTGCCCTGCAGCTGCTCAAGGAGCGCCTTTGCCGTATGAGTGAACTGTGTCGAGAACTGCTCCGTAGTGGAGCGGAGCGCCTCTGATGAGAGGGCCTTAAACGTTGTGGTTAGCTTAGCTTCCATCTCGTGGAAGTGTTGCACCTGTTCGGCGATCTTAGACTCGTAATGCCGGGATCGCTCGGTGAGGCGACTCACTTCATCCCGTGAGAATCCAAGGTCGCTCTGAGCCTGAGTTAGCTCTGCTGAAAGCTCAGAGATCGTTTGCTCATTGTAATTGTTCCGCGCGGTGAGTGCGGCGACGGAGGATCGGTAGAGCGCAGCGGTCATAAGCGCCCCAAAGGTAGCGCCTAAACCCGCAAAGATACTGAGGTTAAGTATGTCCATGTTCCCTTTCTGAGATGCCGACCACTACCTATCGGTTCTCGATTCGTAAAACATGAGGAAAAGAGCAACAGATTCTGTTGGTTAGAAGACTAAAGCCAACCCTCTTTTTGGTACCATTGCGTTGTGGAGCGAAGGCCCTCTGCAACCTCGATCGAGTTAGTATACCCGAGAAGCCGAGCGAGCTTGTCCGTGGAGAAGGCCCGGTCTTTCGTAAAGAACGCTACCCTGCGGCGGTAGAGCGGGGGTTCAATCCCGAACGGCTTGCAGATCGCCTCGCATAGGTCTGCGGCCACAAAGAGAGGCCATGCGGGGAATCGGATGAAGGTGAGCCGCGTATTTCCGAGCTCCTGCGCAATCGTCGAGGCGATCTCTTGAAGCCGGCTCGGTGCCCTATTTCCAGCGATGAAGACCTCACCTTGAGCTGATGGATGAACAGCGGCAAGGATAAAGATATCAGTGAGGTCGTCTACGTGGATAAGGTGATAGAGTCCCTGACCTTTACCGAAGAGCGGAAAAAGCGGTTTTGCCGCCATCTTAAAAACCTTGAGGAGTCGTTTGTCTCCAGGGCCGTATATGGCTGCTGGTCGTACAACGGAGATGGGCAGGCCGGTCTGCTTTGCGAAATCGCGAATCCAAATCTCGGCCTCTGCCTTCGTTCGTTGATAGATGTCACCTGGGCTGAAGCGATACTCCTCGTCTGCAGGCGGTTCATCGATATGACCATGCACGCCGACCGTTGAGACGTGCATGAACCGTTTAAAGGTGGGTGTTCGTAAGGCCTGTTGTGCGAGTAGCTGCGTGCTCTTGACGTGAACGTTGTAATACGTCTCGTCTGTAATCTTTGCTTCCCTATACGCGGCCGCGACATGGAGAAGGTATTCGACTCCTATCATCGCTTGCTCGATGACCTTAGGATCGAAGACGTCACCCCTCACCCACTCGATGTCCAGACCTTGAAATGGAGTGAGGTTTGATGAATCGCGGGCGATCGCTCGTACGTGTGCACCCTGCGCGACGAGTTTCTTAACGAGCACGCTCCCCGTATAGCCCGTGGCCCCGGTTACGAGCACTCGAGCGCCTCGCGGCATGCTTGGTCTCTCATTGCTAGACATCAGCGTTCTCTTAAAAGTTAAATCGAGCAGCTAACTCGACCGTAGGATCGTTAAAGATAGGCTCGTTGAAATAGGGATCCGCGAGGAGGTCGAAATCCTGTCCAAGGATGTTCCGAACTCCGGCTGTGATGGCCCCGTGCCGTGTAGGGAGACGATATCCCAAAAGCGCGTCAAAGGTCCAACCGCTCGAGGTCCCGGACCCCGCGGCGATCGTGTTTGTGCGCTCCTGGTATCGATAGTTCGTGCCCCCCTGCGCAAAGAACATATTCGTGAAGAAGTATCGCGCGAAGTTCTTGACTGTGTGGTCTCGAAGCGCCGAATCGTCCGGAGATCCAGTGCTCTGGAGGCTGTACTTATAATCACTTCCGAGCACGAGCTGCCTAGAAACTACCTGGTAGAGGTACGTCGAGACGAAGTCTTGGTGTATCGGCACGTTGAAACGTGGCGTGGCGGTGTCGCCCAAGGTTGCCTGTCCGGTGGCTGGATCTACCACCAACTCGTAGAACGATTCAGTGCGAGGTTCGTCTAACCACCGCTTCGTCCACTCGGAGCCGATATAGGTTTGATTGAATGGTTGGAGGTCGATACCGGTGCCCCATGTCTTCGCCTGCGTTCCGGGAAGCACGTCCGTATACCGTTGAGTAATTCCACCGACGAGGGTCGGTTCGATGCTTGTAAGCCCCTCCCGTGTGGCACGGCCAAGATATTCACCGTAGCCAGTTCTAAGCATAATCGAACTTCTCGGCTTAAATACGATCCCCCCCTTTGGGGAGACCTTGGAGTTACGGTCGCTCTCGTCGCCGAACGGCGCCTCGTCTTTGGCCGTAAATTGAACCGATGAATACTCGCCGCCAGCATTGAGCATGAGGGTGTCGGTGGCGTTGACCGTTGCCAGATAGCTCACGGAGCCGGCGTCGAGACCGGTGTTGCCCTGGCTTCTGAGGTACACGCCCCTATCTGCCAACGCACCGTTAATCGAGTCGCTCGTAACTAAAGCTCTACTTGAAAGATCGGTGTCGTAGTGAGAGTAGCGGCCTGTAAGCACCGAAGTAACGGCGCCCCGCTTGTCGATGAGCTGCATCTCGTTCTCAGTTGCGGTCTCGTAGTTGGACTGATTGTTGAAGGTGTCAGCGCTAATCGTATCCAGGATCTCTCCACTGGTATCTTTGAGTAGGACATCGTAGGGGAAGGACGGGTTGACCAGCTTATCCCGACCTCGACGGTACGAGGTTTGCGCTATGAGGGTTGTGTCTGGAGAAAACCGGTGGAGGTAGGAGCCCGCAGCAACACCAACATCCGCCTGATTACTCTCATCGGATTGATTATCGTCGCGAAACACACCCCGTGCCTCAACGAGGAACCGATCTGCCCACGTCGGTTGGCCTTGCAGGGAGATTCCGAGCCGCCCTTCGTTCGTTCTAGGGTCGTCGATAAAACCATCCCCGTCCACGCCCGTTGCTGTTAGAGCTGTAACTAAATTACCCGTTTTATTAGCGCTGACTATTCCGTTCACGAAGGTGTCATCGTGAGAGCTGTATCCTGAGGAGATCCCGGTTCTCCATCCATCTCGTTCGAAGAGCGAGGAGTACTCGTTAAGAGAGACGCTCGTTCCGATTGAGTCGGCTACGTTGATGCTCAGAGGAGCAAAGAGGTCTGAGATGCGCCTCTCCGAAAGGGAGCTCGAGGCGTTAAAGATAAGATCCTGCGTCTCGCCTAGCAGTCTGTGCGCGCTGGCGTTTTCGTAGTCGCTATAGATCGCCGAGATCGCCTCAATACGCCCGCGCTGCTCAAAGCCGAGGTCGCGGTACACTCGTGAAAGAGACGCGCTCTGAACCGCAGAGTCCTCGTCCAAGAGGAATTTGGAGCGATATACGTCACGCTTGTCCGATAAATCCCGCGCCTCTTCAAGGTCGTGGAGAGCGTCAACCGGGCGGTTCTGCGCTAATCGCATGAAGCTTCTGTAAAGGTGGGGCGTAGGATCGTTCTTATCGAGCTCCATCGCGCGGTCGTACTCCGGCTCAGCTGGGTTGTAATTATCAGCCTCAAAGTAGCTCTTAGCGAGGTAGCTTCTGTAGGTCGAACGTGAGGGTTCAAGAACGGTGGCCTTCTCGAAATGGCTCCTCCCAGCCTCTAGATTACCTTTGTTGACTTGAATAAGTCCTAATCCTAACTGCGGTAGGCCCGCAGCCGGCTCTGCCTGTGCTGCTCGCTCAAACGCCTGCTCCGCTCCACTGAACTCACGGTCGCCCATGAGCACGAATCCCAACACGGCATCTGCATACCATGACCGAGTGGGAAGTGCCTCGAGGATCGCCCGAGCCTCTGGAACGCGCCCGAACATGAAGAGCACCTCAGCTTTGCGGGCCAAGAGAGTTGGGTCCTTCGAGTCGCTGCCCTCAACGGCGGCGAGTGCGCCATCGAGGTCCCCTCGATCTTGGAGCACGATCGATCGTGCGAACCTCACCTGCGCATTCGAACTGAGATCCCTCATAGCGGTGTTGGAGAGCTGCTCTGCATTGGCGGAATCGCCCTGGGTCAGGCGCACAAGCGCGAGGATCGAGCGCGCGTGCGCTGCAAGCTGGATGGTAGCCGACCGTGACGAGCACCGCTCAAGGAGCGAGGAGCCCTCTGCTATGCCACCCGAAGAGAGGAGGATGCGCGCGCGAGTAAGATCGTTAATCGTGCACGGAGAGGAGGCTGGTGGTAATTGGAGCAGCGCATTCGCCGCGTTACCGTCCGCAGCCATCGAGAGAGCTCTACGGGTCATCTCAGTATCTTCATCGATGGCTCCGAGAACAGGAATAAAGGCGCTCCATTGAACCGAGCGATCGCTCTGCATGAGTGCGTACACCTCCGGGGCTTTGCCGCGCATGAAGGTGGCCCCCTGACCTGCGCCGAGCGATGCTGCACCGAAAGCGCTCGTGCCCTGAACTGCTCCTGAGAGCATTGCGATCCTCGTTCCCTTTGAGTCAGTAGAGAGGGTAAACTCCGTGCCCCGAATCGCCGCGGTAACGTGCTCGGTGACAACGGTTGGGTCCTGTTCGCTATGGCTAAAGAAGTGCAACGCGCCCGAGAGGAGCGCGACCTCTTTTTTGGCTTCCGGGAATTTCATACGAGAACCACCCGAGAGGCGAATGTAGGAGCCGTCAGGCAGCTCAAGGGCTACGCGGCCTGGCTCACCCACTACTACCGCATCTCCCGGGTTTAAAGGCATCTGTTCAGTGGCGGCCGTTGAGCTACCGTTGCGTTCGATGGTAGCGCTTCCTTGAAGTGAGAATATCTTCGCGGCTGGTACCTCTTGCGCCCCTGCCAGTATCGGTAGTCCGATGAGAATTGCGATAGCGATCCAAGCTTTATTCATGCGCACTCCACGACGAGCTGAACGGGGCGAGTTTAGTACACCGGCACCCCCTCCAACTAGATGGTTTTATTCGGGCACCACACTATCTCGGTCGAATTCCCTGTCGCCTTAACCCCGGACTGAGTGCTAGAAAAGCAGCGTATGAAGATGTGGCAAAAACTTGGGCTTTCTTTCGGCGTGGCCATCGTGGCGATGGTGGTCGAGAGCTACCCACTCGTAGAGGAGCTGGATTTTAAGGTCTCTGACCAGTTTCTCCGCCTCAGAGGGCGACAGACACCACCACCTGGAGTGGTGGTAGTGGCGATCGATGAGCCAAGCTATAAAGAGCTAAAACTCTCATTCGACAAGGCTTGGCCGAGGGCACTACACGCCAAAATGCTTGGTCGTCTTAAAGAGTTGGGGGTAAAGCGAGTTGCGTTTGATGTTCTGTTCACTGGCCCCTCCTCAGATGCGGCTGCGGACCAAGCGCTTACCGACTCTCTCTCTCAGCTTCCGACGGTTGTAGGAGTTCAGTCCAGTGTTTCGTATGTGACCAATCAGGGGGGTGGATACTCCCTTGAGGATTTCGATCGCCCTTATGAGCCCTTTCGTAAGGTCTCCCAAGAGGCTCTCGTTGGTCTTCAAGACAAGCGTGGTGTTATTCGTAACTTCCCTGGATACAGAACGGAACAGGAGCGAAAATATCCGTTCCTCTCTCAAGCCGCTGCTGGATTACAGACCAACGCTCCGGCTGCACTCCCATCGAGTCGGGACCTAATCAGGTATTACGGGCCCGGCCGAACCATTCCGGTCCTCTCCTATTGGGAGGTTCTTCAAGAGGACCTGCCCCTGACGCGGGACCTTCTCAAGGATTCGGTCGTCGTCATAGGGCTCCTACTTCGCTCAGATATTGGTGGCGCCCAAAAGGATAGCTATTACACCCCATTCGGTCCTCCGATGGTCTTTGGTGTTGAGGTTCATGCGACCCTAATAGCAAACCTCTTGGCGAAGGATTGGATAGCTCGCCCGTCGGCCGGGGTTGAAAAGGCAGCGCAGGGGATCTTTGCCGCGGTGGCGTCTATGATCGCCTTAAGCTCGACGCCGGTGGTGCTCTCAATTTTTGTTTTCGCTCTCGTTTCGATCTGGTGTGTCTCTGCGTTTATCCTCTTAAGCAAAGGCGTGTTTTTGGCGGGTGCCGCAACCGTTCTTGTCCTTCTACCTCTGATCGTTTTGGTGAGTGCCCTCGTGTCGTACGTCTCATCTCGGCGCGCGGAGATGAGCCTACGCTCTGCATTCTCGCTTTACGTATCCCCTGACATGGTGCCAAAGCTTCACCAGGATGGCGGTGCGCTTAAGCTTGGCGGGGAAAAGATGTGGCTCACCGCAATCTTCACCGATATCGCTGATTTTACCACGATTACGGAGGATATGCCGGCGGAGCGCACCTCTGAGATGCTCAACGCCTACTTTACTGAAGTGATGGATGTTGTATTCAAGAATCAGGGTACGCTTCTTAAGTTTATCGGAGACGCTATCTTTGCTATCTGGGGCGCGCCGATAAAGATACAGAACCATGCGGAACAGGCTCTTCAGACCGCGATTGCGATTCAACGAG